>DASVQJ010000369.1:0-25223 GCA_036389235.1 Pyrinomonadaceae bacterium
CGGGCTCTCCCCGTCCTCCGTCACCTGCTCGACCCTCACCCCGCGCCGCCGGAAGTGCATCAACACCTGGTTGACGGTCAGCCGGTGCAGCCAGGTCGTGAACGCCGACTCGCCGCGGAAGGAGCCGGCCTTGCGGTAGAGTTGGATGAAGACCTCCTGGGCCAGGTCCTCGGCCTCGGCCGTGTTGGCCGTCATCCGCAGGCACAAGGAGTAGACGCGGCGCGAGTGGCGCGAGTACAACTCCTCAAACGCCGCCATGTCTCCCGCGGACGCCGCCTGCGTCAACTCGTGGTCTTCGGCGCTTTCGATCTTGAACTCGGGTCTCGTCACGTCTCCGAACGTCCGGCCCAGTAGAAGGTCGCCCGCCCTCAACTCACAACTCTCCACTTTGAAAGTCACGCTGACGCGCCCGCCTTTTGTCGAGTTCGAAAAGCTCGCCCGGCAGGGGTTGTGGCCCGCGGCCCCGAAGGGTTGTGGCCCGTCGCCGGGACTATTCGCGACTGTGATGCGGGGCGCGCGGCGCGTCGTTGCCCTACCCCGCCTGAAATCAACGTTTTCCGCCGCCCGCGCCCGACTTGTCTTGAGGTTTTCCCGGGCGCGTCCGGCCTCCGAGATTCTAACACACGCCCGCGTGCGCCAATCACGGCGCGCTACACGGTCTCGGCGCTGTAGCGCGCGAGCAGCCCCGTGCGGACGACGTGTCTGTGCACGCGCACGAAGAGCCAGCAGGCGAGCAGCACGTAAAGGGCGGCGAGCAGGCTGCCCCAGGCGAGCGCCGGCCACGAAGCCTCGCCGCCCGCGACGACCGCCCGCATCCCCTCGAAGACGTACGAAGGCGGGAGCGCGCGCGCCACGCCGCGCATCCAGAGTGGCAGCGTCGAGAGCGGGTAGAAGACCCCCGCGAACGGCGAGACCAGCGCGGGCAGGGGCCACACGAACCACTCCGAAGCCGGCCCGAACCTCAACACGACGGCCGCGCCCACCACGCCCAGAGCGATGCCGAACAGGAAGAGCACGAGCAGGAACGGCACCAGCAGCAGCCCGTAGGAGGCGAACGAGAGGCCGAACACGGCCGACGCCAGCACCAGCATGACGAGGAGGCCGACCGCGCTCGTGGCGACGCTTGAGAGGACGAGGCCGGCGAGGTACTCGGAGATTTTGAGCGGCGAGGCGAAGAAGTTGAGGAAGTTGCGCGCCCACACGTCTTCGAGGAAGGCGGTCGTCACCCCGTGCATCACGCGCGCGAAGAAGTCCCAGAGCAGCACCGCGCCCAGGAGCGCCGGGACGAAGTTGTAGCCCGGCGCGGCGACCGTGTTGAGGTAGCGCGTGATGAAGCCCCACAGCACGATGTCCACCGTGATCCACGCGAAGAGCGGCAGCAGGCGCGCCACGCTCCCGCGCATCAGGTAGAGCTGCCGCAGGAAGATCGCCGCCGCGCGCCCCGCCCTCATGCGACCCCGCCCGGCACGAGCGTCAGGGGCTCGCGCGCCACCGCGATGAAAAGCTCTTCGAGCGAGTCGCGCCCGTGCTCGGCGGGCAGGCTCTTCGGGTCGCCTTCGAGCAGCACGCGCCCCTTCGAGACGAAGAGCACGCGGTCGCAGACCTCCTCGACCTCGTACATGTTGTGCGAAGTCCAGAGCACGCCGACCTCGCCGCCCGCCGCGAAGCGGCGCATGCGCGCGCGCGTCTCGCGCGCCGACGAGGGGTCGAGCGACGCGGTCGGCTCGTCCAACAGCAGGAGGTGCGGCCGGTTGAGCATCGCCTTGGCGAGCGCCACGCGCGTCTGCTCGCCCGAGGAGAGCACGCCGCACTTCGCGTCCCGGAAAGGCAGCAGGTCGAACTCTTCGAGCAGCTCCTCGATGCGCTTCGACAGCCCCCCGACGCCGTAGAGCATGCCGAAGACGCGGAGGTTCTGCGCGACCGTGAGGTTGCCGGGCAGCGGCGCGTAGACGGCCGCGAAGTTCGTCCGCGAGAGCGCGCGCGAGCGCTCGCGCCTCACGTCCAGGCCCTCGACGCGGATGGTGCCGGCGGTCGGCTCCAGCACGCCGAGGATCATGTTGATGGTGGTGGTCTTCCCCGCCCCGTTCGGCCCGAGCAGCCCCACGATCTCGCCGCGCGCCACCTCGAACGACACGCCGTCCACCGCCACGGTCGCGCCGTAAGCCTTGCGCAGCCCCGCCACCGACAGCACTTTTGGATGAAGCTCCCCCGTCAACTCTCTGACCAGCCTCAATTATTCTTTGGTGTGAGTGTACACGATGAGACGCTAAGACGCAGATACGTAAAGGGCCAAGAAGGGCGGCGGAAGGCTCCGCCGCCCTTCTTAACTTCACCCGGGAAGTCCCGTAGGGACTTAATGTTTATAGCAAGAGATGATTATTAGGTGCCCGAGCTCCGTAGGGGCGGCATGTCACATGCCGCCCCTGACGGGGCTCGGGGTTAATTAATACGTCGAGGCTATAAACATGCCGCTCCGACGGAGCGGTTACTTCTCAAACAGTCCCTTATCACTTGCGGCCTCACTTCTTCGCGAGGCTCTTCCCCAGCTCTTCGGCGCTCTTGCGTATCTGTTCGCTGAGGCTGAGGATGCCGGCGAGGTCGCGGCTGGCCTTCGTGGACTGCTCCAGGTCGACCACGTCCGGCTTTTGGAAGACGGGGTTCCAGGCGAAGCTGTTCACCAGCGAGTCGAGCCTGCCCACGGCCGACCTCAGGGCCTCCGGCGTCTGTATCTCCGCGGCCTTCTCCTGCTTCCGCGAATCCCCCACCTCCGGGAGCGAGAGGTAGCCCTTCAGGCGCGCGGCGCGCTTCCTGACCTCCGCCGACTCCTTCCTGACGCGCGCGAAGTCGAGCGGGGTCTTCGGGTCGGCCGCGCCCGACAGCGAGTAGTTCACGAGCTGCAACTGCTTGAACTCCTCCGCCACCTCGCTGTAGGCGGGGCGCGTGTCGGGCGTCCGCGCAGGCTTCTCCTTCTTCAGCTTCTCCAAATCCCAGAGCATCCTCTGGCGCATCTCCATCTCGGCCCGCGCCGCGGCGGCTCGCGCCGCGGCCGACGACTGCGCGCGCGCGGCCGTCGGTGACAGGGCCACGAAGGCGAGGGCGGCGAAAGCGATGCGGGTCGCTAACCTGAGACGGCTTGTGTGTTCAGGCATATCCCCTCCCGAAGGCGTTGAAGAAAAGGTCGGGGGCGGCGCCGGGGTCGGCGTGCTAGCGAGGCCAAAACCGCAAGGGACGAGAGATGGTATGCCCGGCGCCCGCGGGTAGTCAACACGCGGGCGCCGACGTTCGACCGCCGTTCGACTGAAGTGCCCGGGACTCTTATACTCGCGCCACGATGACGAAAAAGATTCGCGCCGCCTCCGTCCAGCTCCACCACGCGCCCGGCGACAAGCGGGCCAACCTCGAAAAGATTCGCGGCTTCGTCGAGCGCGCCGCGCGCCTGGGCGTCGAGCTGATCGCCTTCCCCGAGATGTGCGTCACGGGCTACTGGCACGTCCGCAACCTCGCGCGCGCGGACGTGGACGCGCTGGCCGAGCCCGTCCCCGAAGGCCCGACGACCGCGGCGCTCCTGTCGCTCTCGAAAGAGCACGGGATGACCATCGGCGCGGGGCTGATCGAACGCGCCGCGGACGGGTCGCTCTACAACAGCTACGCGGTCGCGATGCCCGACGGGCGCGTCGGGCGCCACCGCAAGCTCCACGCCTTCGAGGGGCCGCACATGAGTTCGGGCGACTCGTACACGGTCTTCGACACGCCGCACGGCTGGCGCGTCGGCGTGCTCGTCTGCTACGACAACAACATCGTCGAGAACGCGCGCGTGACGGCGCTCATGGGCGCCGAGATTCTGCTGGCGCCGCACCAGACCGGCGGGTGCCGCTCGCGCAGCCCGCGCGCGATGGGCGCCATCGACCCGGCGCTGTGGGAGCGGAGGCTCGAAGACCCGGCCGCCGTCGAGGCCGAGTTCCGCGGGCCGAAGGGTCGCGGCTGGCTCATGCGCTGGCTGCCTTCGCGCGCGCACGACAACGGGATGTACCTGCTCTTCAGCAACGGCGTCGGCGTCGACGACGACGAGGTGCGGACGGGCAACGCGATGATCCTCGACCCTTACGGGGAGGTGCTGGCGGAGACCGGCAGGGCCGACGACGACATGGTCGTGGCCGACCTCGACGCCGAAGTCATCCCGACCTCTTCGGGGCGCCGCTGGCTCTCGGCGCGACGGCCCGAACTCTACGAGCCCCTCACAGTCCCCACCGGCCGCGAGCGCGACACGCGCTCCGTACGCTTCGGGCTCGATTGATACGAACGCTCGTACGGCCTCGACGTTTTGAAACCTTTGCGCGCGCCGCGTCACTGACTCTGCGTCGGGACGAAGCGCGGCGGAGGGAACTTTTAACCCGCCCCTTCGTCTTACACATTCATAAGCAGCCCATTCATCCGGCGTTCGAGATGGTCGCCCTGAATCGTCCGCCGGCGGTGTCTTAATCTCACAGGGCGACTCCGACGTGCCCGGGAACTTTGCAGGCCACGCGGCCGCAAGTAAGAAGGGGCTGTCGCTACTTGCGATAGCGACAGCCCCACGCGACTAACACACCGGGCGGCACCCGAAGGCGCGCCGAAGATGCATCGGTCTCGACGGCCCGCATCTTAGCGCACCCCGGCCGCCTCGACAACGACGCGGTTAACGAACTCCTGCGGGGGTGCGTCCTCCCGCACAAACAAACTTCATCCGTCACGCGCGCCGCCCTCCCCAGGGGCGCGGCCGGCGACGTGTGTCTTCGAGGGGAGGAGTAAGATGAAAACCAAGCTGTCAGCCGTCCTCTTCGTCTTCCTGATCGCCGCGGGCGCCCGGGCGCAGTCACCGGATTCCGCCAAAGAGTTCCACGAGCGCGCGGTCGCGCGCTTCGCGCGCGGCGACATCGAAGGGGCCATCAACGACTTCACGGCCGTCATCGACCTGAGTTCGAGCCTCGCGAAGAACGGGGCGCGGCGGAGCAACTGGTCGGCCGCCGCGGGAGGGGCCGACGAGGCGTTCGCCCGCGCGCGCGTGCTCGACCCGACCGCGGCCGTCGCCTACCTGAACCGGGGGGTGGCGCGTCTGGCGAAGGGCGATTACGACGGGGCCATCGAAGACTTCGACCAGTCCATCTTCATCAAGCCCGGCGCGGTCTGGGCCTACTACGACCGCGGGACGGCGTGGCTGTTCAAGGGCGAGGCGGGGCGCGCGCTGGAGGACTACGACCGGGCGCTGCGGCTCGACCCGCGCTTCGCCGTCGGCTACGCGGGGCGCGGCAACGCGCGGCTCACCAGGGGCGACGTGGCCGGGGCGTTCGCCGACTTCGAGCAGTCGGTGCGGCTCGACCCGCGTGACGCGCGGGTCTACTTCAACCGCGGCGACGCGCGGCGGGCGACGGGGGACGAGGCCGGGGCGCTCGCCGACTTCGAGGAGGCGCTGCGGCTCGACCCGCGTTACGAGGACGCCTACCACGGGCGCGGCGTTTTGAAGCTCGCCGCGGGCGACGCGGCCGGCGCCGTCGCCGACTTCACGAAGGCCCTGAGCCTGAACGGGGCGCTGGCGCTGGCCTACGTCAACCGCGGCCTGGCCCTCGTGCTACAGGGCAACGAGGCCGCGGCCGAAGGCGACTTCCGCCGCGCGCTCGAAATCGACCCCGGCCTGCGCGCGAAGATCGACGCCAGGCTCGCCTCGCTCAAGCAGGAGAGGCGTTGACGGGTCGCGCCCGCGGCGGCCTCACCTCGCCGGCCGCAGGCGGGCCGCGTAGCCGCCGCCCGGCGCCAGCCTGAGCGTCAGCGTGTCGCCCGCCTTGACGTGAGCCGTCGAGACGTCGAGTTGCTTCGGGTCGGCCGCGGCGCCCTCGCCGTCGGCGTAAGCCTTCAGGGAGTGCGCGCCGCCGCCGATGAAGCCGAGCGGCAGTCGCAAGGTGCGCGGCTCCTCGTTGGTCATCGCGCCGACGAACCAGTCCCGCCCGCGGCGGCGCGCGACGACGACGTACTCGCCTATCTCGCCCGCGACGACGTGCGTCTCGTCCCAGCTCGCGGGGACTTCGCGCAGGAACTCCGCGCCGGGCTGGCCGCGGTAGGCGCCGGGGTAGTCGGCGACCATCTGCAAGGGGCTCTCGTAGACGACGTACATCGCGAGCCCGTGCGCGCGCGTCGTCATCACGAGCGGCGCCCTGTCCTGCGGCTTGAACTCGGCGGGCGTGACGTTGCGGAACCCGCCCGGCGTGTAGTCCATCGGCCCGGCGAGCATCCGCGTGAAGGGGAGCGTCACGTTGTGCGTCGCGGTGACGCGCGCGCTCCACTTGTTGTACTCGGCGCCGAGCACGCCCTCCTGCGTGAGGTAGTTCGGGTAGGTGCGCGCGAGCCCCGTCGGCTTGTACGCGCCGTGCAGGTCTACGACGAGGTGGTGCTCGGCCGCCTTCTTCAGGATGCGGTGGTAGAAGGCGACCATCTGCTGGTCGTCGCGATCCATGAAGTCCACCTTGACGCCCTTGACGCCGAGCCTTTCGTAGAAGGGGAAGGCCCTGTCCATCTGTTCGCGCGCCGGTATCCAGTGGAGCCAGAGGACGAGGCCGACGCCGCGGGCCTTGCCGTAGGCGACGAGCGCGGGCAGGTCTACCCCGGGGACGGACTTCGTGATGTCGGCCTTCGTGTCCGCGTCGTCGCCGTAAGCCTTCGACGCGTACCAGCCCGCGTCCACCAGCATGTATTCGAGACCCGCCCCGGCGGCGAAGTCTATGTAGTGCTTCATCGTCGCGTCGTTCATGCCGGGCCGCTCGACGCCCTCGGCCAACTGGCCCGACCACCAGTCCCATGCGGCCTTGCCCGGCCGCACCCATGACGCGTCGAAGGCGGGCGGGTCGTTGAGGCTTAAGATGGTCGTGGACTCGACGAGGCGGCCCGGCTCGTCGCCTATCAGCAGGACGCGCCAGGGCGCGGGGAGCGGCGCGCGTGCGCTGACGGCGAGGCCGTCGCCGCTCGCGTGCGGCGACAGGCGCGAGACGAGCGCGTTCGCCGCGCCCTCGACGCCTTGCAGGTACATGCCGGCGTAGTCCTTCAGTCCCGCCTCGGCCAACGCCAGCGTCGGCCCGCCTTCGGGCTGAATCGTCAGGGGGAGGCCGACGCGCGCGCCCGGCTTAATCCGGCCGACGGAGATACGTTCGAACTCCTTCTCGTAGTTCGAGTGGAACGTGCGCAGTTGCATCGCCCAGCAGGCGTGGTCGGCGGGGAACCGGAACTCGCTCCTCTCTTCGACGACGTCGAAACGTTCGAGCCCCGCCTGCGCGGGGACGACGTAGCGGAAGGCCGCGCCGTCGTCGTAGGCGCGGAAGACGACGTGCAGCGTGCGCCGCGCCCCCTCGCGCTCGCGCAGCGTCACGAGCAGTTCCCTGTAGCGGTCGCGCGCGCCGCCCGCCTTGCCGGCGAAGAGGCGGTACGTCGAGTCGTGCGCGCGGCGTACGACGCCCGCCACCTCCACCCCGCGCGAGAGCATCCCGCCCTGCCTGAGTTCGAGGCCGAGCGCAGACCACGTCAACACGGTCTTTCTTCTGTAGGTGACCGCGTAGACCGGCCGGCCCTCGTCCAGCATGAAGACGACCTCGACCGCGCCGCCGGGCGAGCGGAGCCTCTCCACGCCGCCGCCGCCCTGCGCCGGGGCGGAGGCCGCGCACACGAGCGCGAGCAGACCTGCGAGAATGAGTCTCTTCATCTTTCCACGAAGTTGTCGGGTGCCGTTCGCCGGGCTTGGGCTTCAGCGCGGGGCGCGTGCCGCCCGCGCAGGCGCGAGATTATGCGCGGCGGCGCGCGGCGTCAAGAGGTCGCGGGCGGCGCCCGTTGAAGAAAACTCCGCGGACGTGGAATACTAACGGCCGTAAGCGCCTGTCATCCTCCTGGAAGGGTAAGCCGACATTGCCAGACCAATGCGTCGCCGGTATCGACATCGGCGGGACTAAGATCGCGCTCGCCGTCGCCGACCTCGAAGGCCGCGTCGTCGAGAAGACGCGCTTCCCCGCGCGCACCGGCGAGCGCGGGCCGCACGCGATTCTCGAAGAGGCGCTCGCGGAGATCGAGCGCCTGCTCCGCAAGACGGGCGCGCGTCTCGCCGCCGCCGGCATCGGCTGCGGCGGCCCGCTCGACCGCAGGCGCGGCCTCATCCTCTCGCCGCCGAACCTGCCCGGCTGGGACGAGTTCCCCGTCGTCCGTCTGGTCGAAGAACGTCTGGGCGTGCCCGCGCTGCTCGACAACGACGCCAACGCAGCCGCGCTCGGCGAGCACTGTCACGGCGCGGGCCGCGGCTACAGGCACCTCGTATACATCACGCAGTCCACGGGCATCGGCGGGGGCGTCATCGTGCGCGGCGAGCTGGTGCACGGCGTCTACGACGGCGCGGGCGAGGTGGGGCACATGACGGTGCTCCCCGAAGGCCCCGCGTGCGGGTGCGGCGGGCGCGGCTGCCTCGAAGCGCTCTGCTCGGGGACGGCCATCGCGCGGCGCGCGCGCGAAAGGCTCGCGGCGGGCGAGGCGAGTTCCCTCTCTTCCCTAGACCCCTCGGAGGTCACGGGCCGCGCGGTGGCGGAGGCCGCGCGCGCGGGGGACGCCGTCGCTTCGCGGGTGTGGGACGAGATGATTCACTACCTCGCGGTCGGCGTCGGCAACCTCTTCAACGTGCTGGCGCCGGAGGCGGTCGTCATCGGCGGCGGCGTCTCGGAGGCGGGCGAGCAGCTCTTCGGGCCGCTGCGCGAGCGCGTGCGGGGGCGCGTGCGGATGCTGCCGCCCGAGAAGATCAACATCCTGCAAGCCTCGCTCGGCGGCGACAGCGCTCTGCACGGCGCCGTCATCCTCGGCCGGGCGGCGCGCGAGCGGCGCCCCGAACAGACAAGTTAAGAGGACGAGACACGGATGGCTTTCAAGTCGCGGCAGGGCGGACTTCATTCGTCACTTGAGCGTTGTGTGAAGGGCGGTTCACCACGGAGGCACAGAGGGCACGGAGGGGGCACAGAGGGATTCAACTCTCTGTGCCCCCTCCGTGCCCTCTGTGCCTCTGTGGTGAACCGCCCTCAGCTTCACTCTCAAGTGACGAGAACAATAGTGACCGCACTCCTCCTCTCCCTGCTCCTCTTACCGCAGGCCGCCGGGGCGCAGACGCGGGCCGCGAAGACGCCCTGGTGGAAGCACGCCGTCTTCTACGAAATCTACCCGCGGAGTTTCAAGGACTCGGACGGCGACGGCGTGGGCGACCTGAACGGCATCACGTCGAAGCTCGACTACCTCGCCTCCTTAGGCGTGGACGCCGTCTGGATCACGCCCTTCTACCCCTCGCCGCAGGTAGACTTCGGCTACGACGTGAGCGACTACGAGGCCGTAGACCCGCAGTTCGGCACGCTCGCCGACTTCGACCGCCTGGTCAGGGAGGCCCACCGGCGCAACATCCGCGTCGTCATCGACTTCGTCCTCAACCACACCTCCGACCAGCACCCCTTCTTCAAGGAGGCCCGCTCCTCGAAGACGAACCCCAAACGCGACTGGTACATCTGGCACGACCCGAAGCCCGACGGCTCGCGCCCGAACAACTGGTCTTCGTCCTTCGGCCCCGTCGCGTGGACGCTGGACGAGAAGACGGGCCAGTACTACTACCACTACTTCTACCCGCAGCAGCCCGAGCTGAACTGGCGCAACCCCGCAGTCGAAAGGCGCATGTTCGAGACCGTCCGGTTCTGGCTCAGGCGCGGCGCGGACGGCTTCCGCCTCGACGCCGTCAACTATCTTTTCGAAGACCCGCAGCTCCGGGATAACCCCGTCCTCCCCGAGCTGCGCTTCGGCAGCACCACCGAGCACGAGCAGGAGAAGAAGTACAACCGCGACCTGCCCGAGGTGCAGGACGCCGTCGTGCGCCTGCGCGCCTTCAACGACTCGGTCAACCCCGAGAGCGTGCTCGTCGGCGAAGCCTACGTGCCGAAGTGGGAGGAGCTGATGCGTTACTACGGCCCTTCGGACAACGGCGTCCACCTCCCCTTCAACTTCTTCCTCGTGATGGAGCCGGCGCGCTCAAAGCTCGACGCCAAAGTCTTCCGCGACGTGATCGCCGCGAGCGAGCGCGCGCTCGCCGGGCGCTGGACGACCTACGTCCTCTCGAACCACGACATCCCGCGCCACTACGACCGCCTCGGCGACGGCCGGCACAACGACCTCATCGCGAAGCTCACCGCGACGATGCTTTTGACGCTGCGCGGCTCGCCGTTCCTCTACTACGGCGAGGAGATCGGCATGGTGACGACCGAGCCGAAGACGGTCGGGGAGGTGCGCGACCCCGTGGGCAGACGCTACTGGCCGCTCCGCAAGGGGCGCGACGGCGAGCGCACGCCGATGCAGTGGGACGCCACGACGCACGCGGGCTTCACAACGGGCACGCCGTGGCTGCCCGTCCCGCCGGGCTACCGCGAAAAGAACGTCGCGGCGCAGGCGCGCGACGCAGATTCAATCCTCAGCTTCTACCGGCAGCTCACGGCGCTGCGCCGCCGCAGCCGGGCGCTCCTCGACGGCAGCTACGCCGCGCTCGGCGACGACCCGCACGTCTACGCCTACAGCCGCAGCTCCACCGACGAGAAGGCCATCGTCGCGCTCAACATGTCGAACGAGCCACGCACCTTCAAGCTCCCGCCGCCGATGAGAGCCGGGCCGTTCGTCTACAGCGTCGCGCTCAGCAATCTGCCGCGCGCGGAGCGCCGGGTGATGTCCGGCGAGTTGAGCCTCGCGCCCTTCGAGGCCGTCATCCTTCGGGCGCGCGGGCGGTAGTCAGCACAACCCCCGCCGCGGAGCGGCGCTTGAGTTTAGCCCGGCCTTTTAAGGCCGGCATTAGAGCGGGCCATGTCAGGCGTCGCGTCAGCGACGCCTGAGGTACCGACACGGTTCAGGCGTCGCTGACGCGACGCGCTACCTGTTAACGTTCGCCGACCCCGGCCTTGAAAGGCCGGGCTACATTCATCTCGCCGCTACGCGGCGGCCTTCTGCGCATCCTTCATCTTTATGAGACGAACGCTTCGTAAATTAATCACTTCGCTCTGCCTCTCCTGCCTCCTGCCGTCGGGACTGCCCGCCGCCGCGCAGACCCCCGCGACGGGCACGCCAACGCCGGACTACCTCGACCCGCGTCTGCCCTTTAAGCGGAGGGTTGACGACCTCGTCTCGCGCATGACGCTCGAAGAGAAGGTCGCGCAGATGATGAACAAGGCCCCGGCCGTCGAGCGGCTGGGCGTCCCCGCCTACGACTGGTGGAACGAGGCGCTCCACGGCGTCGCCTACGCCGGCCACGCCACGGTCTTCCCCCAAGCCATCGGCCTGGGCGCTTCGTGGAACGAAGACCTCGTCAAGGCCGTCGCCGACGCCATCTCCGACGAGGCGCGCGCCAAGTACAACGACGCCGTCCGGCGCGACTTCCGCAAGCGCTTTTACGGCCTGACCTTCTGGTCGCCGAACATCAACATCTTCCGCGACCCGCGCTGGGGGCGCGGGCAGGAGACCTACGGCGAAGACCCTTACCTCACCTCGCGCCTCGGCGTCGCGTTTGTTAAAGGCATGCAGGGCGACGACCCGAAGTACTTAAAGACCGTCGCCACGCCGAAGCACTACGCCGTCCACAGCGGCCCCGAATCCCAGCGCCACACCTTCGACGCGCGCCCGCCCGAGCGCGACCTCGAAGACACGTACCTGCCCGCCTTCCGCGCCGCGGTCGTCGAGGGCCGGGCCGGCTCGGTGATGTGCGCCTACAACCGCCTGAACGGCGAGCCGCTCTGCGCGAGCCCGCGGATGCTGAAGGAAGTCCTGCGCGACGGGTGGGGCTTCGGCGGCTACGTCGTCTCCGACTGCGACGCCGTCGCCGACATCTACAAGAAGCACAACTTC
The DNA here is from genome assembly GCA_036389235.1 of Pyrinomonadaceae bacterium. Classification (GTDB taxonomy): domain Bacteria; phylum Acidobacteriota; class Blastocatellia; order Pyrinomonadales; family Pyrinomonadaceae; genus QHXN01. Next base: position 11,911 of record DASVQJ010000369.1, read on the forward strand.
AAGAAGACCGAGGAGGAGGGCGTCGCCGCCGCGGTCAAGACGGGCACCGACCTGACCTGCGGCTACGAGTACCGCGCGCTCCCGGCCGCGCTCAGGCAGGGTCTCGTCACGGAGGCCGAGATCGACACGGCGGTCAAACGTCTCTTCGAGGCCCGCTTCCGGCTCGGCATGTTCGACCCGCCGGGGTCGAACCCGTACGCGCGCATCCCCTTCGAGGTGAACGACTCGGCCGCCAACCGCGAGCTGGCGGCGCGCGCGGCGCGCGAGTCAATCGTGCTCCTCAAGAACGAACGGAACGCGCTGCCGCTCAAGAAGGACTTGAAGACAATCGCCGTCATCGGCCCGAACGCCGACTCGCTCGAAGTGTTGCTGGGGAACTACCACGGCATCCCCTCGAAGTGGGTCACGCCGCTCGAAGGCATCCGCCGCAAGGTCTCGCCGCAGACGCGCGTCACGTACGCGCTCGGGACGACGCTCACCGGCGACGCCATCCTCCCCGTCCCCGCCTCGTCACTCTTCCTGAACGCCGACAAGAGCGCGCAAGGGCTCAAGGCCGAGTACTTCGACAACAAGGACTTGCAGGGCGCGCCCGCCGCCACGCGCACGGACGAGCGGCTCAACTTCGACTGGTTCACGGACGCGCCCGCCCCCGGCATCAACACCGACAACTTCTCCGCGCGCTGGACGGGCTACTTCGTGCCGCCCTCGTCGGGCACGTACCAGTTCGGCGTCCGCGCCGACGACGGCGTCCGCGTCTTTCTGGACGACCGCCCGCTAGTCGATAGCTGGCGCGACAGCAGCACGCGGACGCTGACGCAGGCGGTAGACTTCGAGGCCGGCCGCGCCTATAAGCTCCGCGTCGAGTATTACGAGCGCTACGCCTCGGCCACGGCGAAGCTCGTCTGGGGGCCGCCGGGGCTCAACCACACTCTGCGCGAAGAGGCGCTCAAGGCGGCGCGCGAGGCGGACGTGGTCGTGCTGGCGCTCGGCCTCGCGCCCTCGCTCGAAGGCGAGGAGATGGACGTGAAGGTGAAGGGCTTCAGCGGCGGCGACCGCACGAGCCTCGACCTGCCCGGGGCGCAGGAGGAGTTGCTGAAGGCCGTCGCCGCCGCGGGCAAGCCGGTCGTCCTCGCCCTCATGAACGGCGGCGCGCTCGCCGTCAACTGGGCGCAGGCGAACGTGCCGGCCGTCGTGGAGGCGTGGTATCCCGGCGAGGAGGGCGGGACGGCTCTGGCCGACGTGCTCTTCGGCGACTACAACCCGGCGGGGCGCCTGCCCGTCACCTTCTACAAGTCCGCGGAGCAGTTGCCGCCGTTCGAAGACTACCGCATGGAGGGGAAGACCTACCGCTACTTCAAGGGCGAGCCGCTCTACCCGTTCGGCCACGGCCTGAGCTACACGACCTTCAAGTACGACGGCCTGAAGCTCGGCCCGGGGCGTTACGCGTCGGGCCGGAACGTCGAGCTGAGCGTCGAGGTGCGGAACACGGGCGCGCGCGCGGGCGACGAGGTCGTGCAGCTCTACGTCACGGACGCGGCGGCGTCGGCGCCCGTGCCCCTGCGCGCGCTCAAGGGCGTGCGCCGCATCCACCTCAAGCCGGGCGAGCGCCGCCGCGTCGGCTTCACCTTAACGCCGCGCGACCTGTCGCTCGTGGACGAGCGCGGACGCCGCCTGCTGGAGCCGGGCGAGTTCCGCGTCTCCGTCGGCGGCAAGCAGCCCGGCTTCGACGGCCCCGCCGACGCGCACACGACCGGCGTCGTCACGGGCAGTTTTACCGTCACGGGGAAGACTGTCGAGATTCGCTAACACGTTGACGTTTGGTTTACATGAATCTTGTGGATGCAGACGGGGCGGTTAACCACAGAGGCACAGAGGGCACGGAGGGGGCACAGAGTAATTCAACCCTCCGTGCCATCTCTGAGTCCTCTGTGCCTCTGTGGTTAACCGCACTCCACCCCAAACTCATGTTACACCTGAAGAGAAGCGCGGCGGCGTTCCTCGCCTTCTGCGGGGCAGTCTGCGGCGCGGCCGGCGTCGCCGCGCAGGACGTTCCCTTCCGGCGGCCGGCCCCCGTCACGGTGGCGGCGTTGAAGCGCATGAAGACGGCGGGCGTGTCGGTCGCGGAAGTGTCGGACTACGTCTTCGGCAACTATCAGGGCGAGTTCAAGTCGCCGCCGCACGCGGACAACAACCCGAAGAAGGCTTTCGTCATCTACTGGCGCGACTTCCCCCAACGCTTCGTCTTCTCGCACGAGGCGAGCTACTGCCCCTGGTTCGAGCTGCCCTCGGGCGTCGCGCTCTCCTACCAGATGTGGGAGGGCAACGACGGCTGGGGTGAGCTGTTCAACGAGCAGGGGCGGCGCGAGCGCAACAGCTTCGTGGAGATCATCGAGCCGGGGCCGCGCCGCGTGTGGGTGCGCTGGACCTACTTCGGCGTCAACATGAAGTCGGGGGAGGCGGCCTACCGCGCCACGGAGGACTTCTGGGCCTTCCCCAACGGGCTCATCCTCCGCCGCCAGAGCTACGAGTCTCTGATGCCCGGCGATAAGCGCGGCTACGCGCGCGAGCCGATTGAGTTGATAGCGATGACGCCCGTCGGCAAGCTCTGGTTCGACGTGCTCGAACGGGAGGCGAAGACGGGCGAGAGCCACGCCTTCGTCGGACTCGACGCGTTCTCGTCCGCGCGCGCGGACGTCTACTGGAAGCCGCAGCCGAAACCGGGCAAGCCCTTCACGAGCACCGCGCGGCGTGCGGGCTCGGCGTGGAAGGAGTTGGACGACGCGCGCGGGTTCGCGGGGCTCATCCCCTTCCGGGACGGCTCGCCCTTCTTCGTCGTCGGCGAGGCGTCGGGCTTCCCCGTCGCGACGACGCGGATGAAGGAGCACTCGGACAAGGCGACGGGCGGCTGGGGCTGGCGGAGCCTCTCGTGGGATCACTGGCCGGTCGGCTGGCTCAACAGCCAGGCGCACGACGTGGACGACGAGTCTTACAAACGTTACCCGAGCCACTTCGCGCCCTTCGGCCTCGACCTGTGGAGCATGTCGAACGAGGAGACGGAGCGGCGCGACTTCTACTCGCTGCTGGGCGTCGCGGGCGCGGACGTCGAGTCGGTGCGGCGACTCGCGCGCGACTGGCTCACCCGCGGCGCGACCGACCCGGCGCACGCGGCGTCTCTGCGGTTGGCTCGTAAGAAGTAGCGCTATTGAACGTCCACTTGAACGTAGAGCGGGGGCGATTAACCACAGAGACACAGAGGGCACGGAGGATGCACAGAGACATCCCTCTGTGCCCCCTCTGTGTTCTCTGTGCCTCTGTGGTTAAACGCCCCCCGCCGGACTCAAGCGACAAGGAACATAACGCCGCACGGGAGTTGTCGATGATGAAGAAACCGCTTTCCGCCTTCTTAATCCTCCTCTTCTCGCTCGCGCCCGCCCTCAACGCGCAGACGCGCGGGCAGAGAAGTAAACGCGCGTCGCGCCCCGCCGACCTGACGCGGTTCGTAGACCCTTTCGTCGGGACGGCGAACTCGCCCCTGCCCGACTACCTCGGCGGCAACTCCAGCGGCAACACCTTCCCCGGCGCGACGCTCCCCTTCGGCATGATCCAGTGGAGCCCGGACACCGAGAAGGGCTTCGGCAAGGACGAGCGCGGCAGCTACCTCTACGCGGACAAGCGCGTCCGCGGCTTCGGCCTCACGCACCTGAGCGGCCCCGGCTGCCCCGTCTTCGGCGACGCGCCCGTCATGCCCGTCGCGGGCGGCGTGAAGACCTCGCCCGCGACAGACCCCGCGGCGTACCTCGCCGGCTTCTCGCACGCGGACGAGAAGGCTTCGCCCGGCTACTACGAGGTCAAGCTCGACACGGGGGTCGGCGTGCGGCTGACGGTGACGGAGCGCACGGGGCACGGCCTCTTCACCTTCCCCGCGGGTGAGGGCGGGACGCTGCTCTTCGACCTCGGGCGCAACGGCTCGGGCGTGACTGAGACCGGCGCGAGGGTCGAGGGCGACCGCCGCCTGAGCGGCTCGGTCACGAGCGGGAACTTCTGCGGCGCGCGCAACAGGTACAGGCTCTACTTCGTCGCCGAGTTCGACCGGCCGTTCAAAGGGGCGGGCACCTGGAAGGGCGGGGAGGTCTCGCACGGCGCGCGCACGGTCGCGGGCGCGCAGGCCGGCGCGTTCGTCTCGTTCGACACCTCGACGAACCCGGCCGTGCAGATGAGGGTCGGCCTCTCATACGTCAGCACGCAGAACGCGCGCCGCAACCTCCGGGCCGAGAACCCGCGCGCCGACTTCGAAGAGGTGCGACGCCGCGCCGACGCGCGCTGGAACGAAGCGCTCGGCCGCATCTTCGTGCGCGGGGGCACGGAGGCCGAGAAGAGAGTTTTCTACACCGCCCTCTACCACACGCTGCTCCACCCGAACATCTTCGGCGACGCGAACGGCCAGTACGTCGGCTTCGACGAAGGCATCCACAGCGCGCCCGGGCACACGCAGTACACGAACTTCTCCGGCTGGGACATCTACCGCTCCGAGTCGCCGCTCATCGCGTGGCTGTTTCCCGAGGAGGCGAGCGACATGGCGCAGTCGCTCGTCAACATGGCCGAGCAGGGCGGCGGCGGCCTCCCCAAATGGCCGGTCGCCAACGACGAGAGCGGCGCGATGTACGGCGACCCCGCGGTGCCGATCATCGCCAGCACCTGGGCCTTCGGCGCGCGCGACTTCGACACGCGCGCCGCGCTGAAGGTGATGCTGCACGGCGCGACCGACCCCGGGGCCAAGTCCAAGACTTACCCCGTCCGGCCCGGGCTCGCCGACTTCCTCAAGTACGGCTACATCCCGATGCAGCAGAAGGGGCTTTACGGGTCGCCGTCGGTGGCGCTCGAATACGAGATCGCGGACTTCGCGCTCGCGCAGTTCGCGCTCGCGCACGATGACGAGAAGACGTACGCCGAGATGATGCGCCGCGCGCAGCTCTGGACGCGACTCTTCGACCCCTCGACGCGCTACATCCGCGGCCGGTGGGCCGACGGCTCCTGGCTGCCGGGCTTCGACTTCAAGGCCATGCTCTACAAGCCGGAGCTGCCCTGGCGGCCCGAGAGCCACAAGTCCTACGTCGAGGGGAACGCCACGCAGTACACCTGGATGGTCCCGCACAACCTGCGCGCCGTCATCGACCGCATAGGCGGGAACGAGGCGGTGGTCAAAAGGCTCGACAGCTTCTTCACGGAGCTGAACGCGGGGCCAGACCGCCCCTACTTCTTCATCGGCAACGAGCCGGTCTTCCCCGTGCCGTGGATTTATAACTACGTCGGCGAGCCGTGGAAGACGCAGGCCACCACGCGCCGCGTGCTGACCGAGCTGTTCACGCCCGACCCGGGCGGCATCCCCGGGAACGACGACCTCGGCGCGACCTCCTCGTGGGTCGTCTTCGCGGCCGTCGGCCTGTACCCGATCATCCCGGGCGTCGGCGGGTTCTCGGTCAACAGCCCGCTCTTCCCCGAAATCGACATCCGTTTGAAGGGCGGCTGGCGGCTGATGATTAAGGGGCGCGGCGCCGACGCGAAGAGCCCCTACGTACGGGAGCTGCGCCTGAACGGCCGGCCGTACGAGAGCACATGGATACCCTATGAATCAATCGAACGCGGCGGCGTGCTCGACTTCACGCTCGGCCCCGAGCCGAACAGGCGCTGGGCGTCTGCGCCGTCGGCCGCCCCGCCCTCCTTCAACGAAGGGATGGAGAAGGAGCCGGGCGGCACGCGCTAATGTCTCCGCCACTTGAGTTAATAAAGCGGAGGGCGTTGAACCACAGAGGCACAGAGGGCACGGAGGAAGCACAGAGGGTTGAACTCTGTGCCACCTCCGTGCCCTCTGTGCCTCTGTGGTTAACTATCCTCCCGCCACGCTCTAGTGCGTGGGAATATAACGCCGCCTACTGCTTCTTCGCTTCTGCGATTCCCGCGACGTGCGCGCGCCATTCGGCGGGCGACATGGTCTGCAAACGTGCCGCTTCGGAGGCGGCCACGACGAGGAGCCTGATGGTGGGGACGACGGCCAGCTCGACCTCCCAACGGTTCTGCGCGACGCGCTCGACTAAGGCCAGCCGCTCCTCGCGCCACGCGGGCGGCGGCGCGGGGCCGGCCGAGAGGTATTCGAGCGCTTCGAGCCCCGCCGCGCTCAGCTCCGACAAATCCTTAGCCAGCGGCTCGGCTTCGCGCGCGACGGGCGAGCGTTCGGCCATGACGCGCAGCGCCGGGTAGAGTGCGCGCCACGCTTCGAGGAGGGCGCGCACGCGCTCGCGCCGCGCGCGGAAACGCGGCGCGTCTTCGACGAGCGCCCTGACGGCCCACGAGAACTCGCGCGCCGGCGCCGCGTCGGGCACAGAGGCGTCCACCAGGCGAGTGAGCGGCGTCTGCTGCGTGATGGGCCTCACCTTCTCGCGCGTGAAGAAGCGCGGCGCGAGCGCGCCCGCGAGCGTCTCAAGCGGCGCCGCGTCTTCGCCCCCGGCCAGACGCCGCAGCATCCTTTCGGGCGCGCTGCGGTGCGTCAACCCGACCTCTTCGAGCTGCACGCTCAGGCGTTCCAGGCGGCGGTACATGTCCTCCACGTCCCGCACCTCGCGCGGCGACCACAGGCGCTCGGCTATCGCCGCCAGTCGCGGCCAGACGCGCGCGTCGATGTTCTCGGGGCCGACGTACTCGCCCCACATGCAAGCCTCGCCGCCGAGCACGCGCGCCGCCTCCGCCTCGCTCAGACCATTCCCTTCCGGCAGTGGGTCGTTGAGATAGTGCTCAGCGGCCGGGAGCAGGTGGTCGAGGTAGTAGCCGTTCGAGAGAATCCCGCTGTAGCCCTGCCGCGCGCCCTCGGCCAGAGACTTCGGCCCGCGCCACGACTGGACGACCGTGTCTCCGGGCAGGTCCGGGTGGAGTATCTCGTCCCAGCCGACCGCGCGCTTGCCGTGCTTCTGAAGAATCAACGAGACGCGCCGGTTGAAGTGGGCCTGGAGCGCCTGCTTGTCCTTCAGATTATTCTTCGCCATGAAGGCTTGAATCTGCGCGTTGAGCCGCCAGTGTTTGCCCGTCACCTCGTCGCCGCCGACGTGCATGTATGCGTCGGGGAAGAGCGCGGCCATCTCGCCGAGGAAGCGGTCGAGGAGCCTGTAAGTCTCCTCGCGCGTCGGGTCCATCGCGGCGTCGAAGACGCCGAAGCGGCGCTCGGGCCTGTAAGGGCCGGGCGCGCTGGCGAGTTCGGGGTGGCCCGCGAACCAGGAGGTCGAATGGCCGGGCACGTCGAACTCGGGCACGACGCGGATGCCGCGGTCGCGGGCGTAGGCGATGATTTCGCGCACCTCCTCCTGCGTGTAGAAGAGGCCGTCGGAGCCGAGTTGATGCAGTTTAGGATAGAGCTTGCTCTCGACCCGAAAGCCCTGGTCATCCGTCAGGTGCCAGTGGAGGACGTTGAGCTTGACGGCGGCCATGCCGTCCAGGTTGCGCTTGACGACCTCGACGGGCTCGAAGTGGCGGCCGACGTCGACGAGCAGGCCGCGCCAGGGGAAGCGCGGCCGGTCGCGGACGCGCGCCTCCGGGACGTAGTAGCCGTTGGAGTCGGCCGAGAGCAGTTGCAGGAAGGTCTCAAGTCCGCGCAAGCACCCGACCGTCGTCGGCGCGTTGATGAAGGTCTGGCGCTCCGAGACTTCGAGCGCGTACGACTCGTCCTCTTCGAGCGAGGGCACCGACTTTCCCGGCCCGCCCGTTTGGAGGACGAGGGTGGCGGCGGCCGGCGCCTCGGCCGGCGCGCGCGTGAACTCGAAGCCCGTCCGCCGTTCGAGCCGGCGCAGTGCGCGCTCGACGCCCGCCGCGAGCCGCGCGTCCGTGTGCCCCTGGAAGGCGACCGTGAACGTCTGCTCGACCTTCATCCGCCCGCCGAGCAGGCGCAGGGAGGCGGGCGCGGGCATGAGCGCGTGGCGGCCGACCAACTCCTGCGGCCGCGACTCCTGCGCGCGCGTCGGCGGCAGCGTGAGCAGGCATAAGAGCAGGCTGCAAGTCCCCTTCCATCTGGCAGTCATAGTTTGCGGATTTACCTCTCGGGTGTCTGTGCAGTCGAGGTTATACCACGAACATCGGCCCGGGTCTCTCCGTTCGTGTGGGTAGAGTGGAGGGCGGTTAACCACAGAGGCACAGAGGACTCAGAGGGGGCACGGAGAGACGCAACCCTCTGTGCCGTCTCTGTGTTCTCTGTGCCTCTGTGGTTAACTACCCTCCCATCACACACAAGTCTGAGTCAACCCCTGGCGCCACGCGGGAGGCGTTTGACAACCCCGGCGCGTTGTGTGAAAAGGGCTCCACACATGCTTAGACGAATCGTGCCCCTTGCGCTCTTCCTGCTGGCCGCGCCCGCGGCGGTGTGCGCCCAGACGTCAGAATCGAGCGTCGCGCTCAACCGCGGGCAGTTGCAGCTCAAACGCGGGCCGGGGCTCGTGATGACCTTGATGCGGATGCGCCTGCGGCTCGCGGACGGCGCGGCGGTCTCGGGCGAGCTGGAGGACGCGGGGCAGGACGCGGGCTCGGACGCCGCAGGGCCTTTCGGGCGCCAGCGCTTCTGCCTGAAGCCGGGCGGGGACGCGCGCGGCGTCAAGAGCGCGGTGCTCGAAGTGCGCCGTTACCAGACGACGGGCGTGCTCGTGGCGTGGCTCGACTACGACGGGCCGGCGCTGGCCCCGCGCGAGGGCGTGCAGCTCGTCTCAAGCCTCGACCGCTTCGCGCGCGGGATGGCGACCAAGCGTTTCAAAATCTACTGGACGGCGCCGGTCTTCTTCTCCGACTACAGGCTCTTAGGCCCGGCCAACCAGCTCGTGCTGTGGCGGCAGACGGAAGGCGAGGACTATCACCTGCTCGTCCCGCTCGCGGGCGGCGGGATGTTGGGCGAGGTCGGCGTCTCCGAGATCGAGTGGCGCCCAGAGTTCCGCGTCACCGCTTCGAGCTACGACCCGGACTTCGCGCCGCGCCGCGTGCCGCTCTTCGCCTACGCCGCGGGCCGCGACCCTTACAAGCTCCCGCGCGGGGCGTACGAGACGGCCTTCGCCGCGACGGGGCAGTACGGCCGCCTGCGCTGGCAGAAGGGTTACCCGGAAGTCTTCGGGCGGCTCGGCTGGTGCTCCTGGAACGCGTACGGTCAGGGGGTGACGGCCGACAAGGTCGTGGCGAGCGTCCGCTCGATGCGCGAGAAGCAGATTCCGCTCGGCTTCGTGCTGGTCGACGACGGCTGGCTCTCGGTCAAGGGCCAGAAGCTCACGGGCTTCGACGCCGACCCTTCGAAGTTCCCCGGCGGGATGGCCGCGCTCGCGCGCCGCCTGCGCGAAGAGTACGGGGTGCCGCACGTCGGCGTGTGGCACACGTTCCAGGGCTACTGGAACGGCGTCGAGCCGGACTCGGAGGCCGCGCGCGGGCACAAGATGTTCAAGGGGCTCGAAGGGAAGCTCCTGCCCGACCCGCGCGAGGGGCGCGGCGAGAGTTTCTACGAGGAATGGTTTCGGAAGTTGAAGGGCTGGGGCTACGACTTCGTGAAGGTGGACGGGCAGGGCAACAACGTCAAGTTCACGGACGGATTGATGCCGCTCTTCGACTCGGGCGGCGGCGCGCACCGCAACCTGCAAGAGGCGGCCGGGAAGTTCTTCGGGGACGGCGGCGCGCGGCCCGGCGGCCTCGGCCTCATCAACTGCATGGAGATGTCGCTGGAGAACGTCTACAACTGGCGCACGTCGAACGTCGCGCGCAGCAGCGACGACTACCAGCCCGAGCTGAAGCACAACCCGAAAGACCACGTCTTCCAGAACGCATACAACGCGTACTGGATTGCGAACTTCGCGTACCCCGACTGGGACATGTTCCAGTCGCACGACCCGGCGGCCGAGTACCACGCCGCCGCGCGCGCCGTGAGCGGCGGGCCGGTCTACTTCACGGACGAGGCCGGCAGGGAGCGGCCGGAGGTTCTGCGCCGCCTCGCGCTCTCGGACGGCCGCGTGCTCACGTCAGACGAGCCGGCGCAGGTGACACGCGACCTGCTCCTGTCAGACCCCTCGGTCGAGGCCGTCCCCCTCAAAATCTTCGGCACGGTCACGCGCCGGGGTTTCGCGGCTGCCGCCGTGGCGGCCTTCAACGTCAACAAGACGGCGGCGGCCGTCTCAGGCGCGCTGCGCGCCGCGGACATCCCGGGCGAGGGGTCGGACGCGCGGCAGTTCGCCGTCTACCGGCGCGGCAACGGCCGCGCGTCGCTCCTCCGCGGCCGTGAGGAGGCGCTGCCCTTCACGCTCGGCGAGTTCGGCCACGACCTCTTCACGGTCGTGCCCGTGGAGCGCGGGGTCGCCGTCTTCGGCCTGCTCGACAAGTACCTGGGGGCGGCGGCGGTCGTCTCCGTGACGCGCGGCGGCGGCGACGCGGCGACCGTGCGGCTGCGCGAGGCGGACGACTTCGGCGCGTGGCTCGCGCGCCGTCCGTCGCGGGTCGAGGTGGACGGCCGGCCTCTAACGCCCGCGTCTTACAGCTACGCCGCGGGGCTGCTGAGAATCCCGCGCGCGGCCTTCGGCACGCGTGAGGGCGAGCACGAGGTCAGAATCGTCCCCGGCCGCGCGGCCCGTTGACCTAAAGCGTTTTCATTGGGATGGGTCTGAAGTGAGCTTTCGACACAGAGGCACGAGACACAAAGACACAGCTTGTTGAGTAATAACTTCAAGCTGTGTCTCCGTGTCCCCGTGTCGAAAGCTCACTTCATATCCACTCGAATGAAAACCGCTTTAAATCGTCCACGTACAGGAATCGCCCATGTGCGAGATTCTCCAAGACCCTGAAGCCGGAGACGGCGACGACTCCGTCGGCTTCTTCGACGTAGCTGAGCCGGTATCCCTGCCCCTGCTGGTGCTTGATTCTGCCGACGAATTCCTGCCTCCCAAGGTAAGGATATAATTGCGCCATGACCGCAAAGCAGCGCGCGATATCAGAATCCGATTCCGCAAATTTAATGTTCACCTGTAACCCCTCCGGCATTATGGCCAAGGGCCGCGCCGCGCCGCCCGACGCCCGGCACCACCCGCGACCCTATTCAAGATGCATGAAAGACTCCGTGGTGGGGCGTCGGGCGCATGCCGTTGTTATGCCGCCCCTACCACTCAATCAACGACCCGCGCGGAATCTCGTCGGCGGAGATTCCGCTAAAGAAAATTCCGACTACCGAATGATGAGCCTCGACATCGGCGGCGACGAACCGGGAGACGTTCCCATCGGGCTTACGCACCGTGATGGTGAGCCCACGGATTTCCGGCGCCTCACTGATTTGGCCAGGCTCAAGGATAGCCATCACGCCGGCGCCGCGTTCGGCTAGCTCGTGGTAGCGATGAGTCCAGCTACTCCGGTAAGAAATCGTGTCTATTACCTGATACATAACCGTAACCGCGAAAGGCGGCATAACGCCCGGCATCACCCGCCGCCCCGTGCGATTCCCGGAGCATGACAAACACCGTGTCGGCGTTCGGGTGCGTGCCGTCGTTAGGCGCCGTCCTGAGCCGCACCGGGCGCGGCGGGTCTGCCGAGCCGGTCGGCTCTCTGCACATGCTCCAATATCAACTGCGCCGTCTGCCGCGGCTCGCGGTAGGACGTGTCCACCGTCAGCGCGTTCGGGTGCGGCACCCTTAGCACCTCGACTTCCTCGCTCCACCTGTCGATGTTGGTCAGGTCGATGTCCTTCAGCCGCGCCCTCCGGTCCGGCGTGTCCTTGCGCCGGCGGATGACCGCCGCCTCGCAAGTGAGCCACACGGGGAAGAACCCGGCTTCCCTCTGCCTCGCCAGCCGTTCTATCCGGCGGAACCAGACCTTGTCGAGTGGCTCGCGCGCGTCGAGCGTGTTCGTGAACACGAAGCTGGCGTCCGCAGGGCAGAAGTCGCGGATGACGGCCAGGACCGCCCGGTGGATTTTCCCTATCTGCGCCCACGCGCCCCGGGGGAAGGGGAAGGCGTCCGTGCCGTCGTAGCCGAGCACGCTGAACACGGGCGTATTAATGAGCTGATTATCGACGACCCTGGCCCCGGTCATCCGCCCGATCTCTTTGGCGACCGTATACTTCCCGACGGCAGGGATGCCGATAAGGTAGATGATGGTGTTCTCAAGTTCCATTTTCAGATAGGTGCCTGACGCCAGGCGTCACCCGCCGCCCCGAGCCTCTGCTCAAGATGACAGGCGGCGTGCCGGCGGTCGGGTTCATGCCGTTGTTAGCCGGCGCGGCGCGGCGTGAAGTCTCTAGACGCCCGCGACCACGATCATCCGGCTGCGCGCCGTCGCCTGGCGCAGCGCCTTCGCCTCGGCGTACTCCTCCGACCCCCACCACGCTTTTGCACGCTCCACCGAAGGGAACTCCACGATCACCACCCGCCCGGGCGACCAGTCGCCTTCCAGCGTCTCGACCTCGCCGCCCCTCACGACAAAGCGCCCGCCGTAGGCCGCCAGGGTCGGCGGCACCATCCGCTTATAATTCTCATACATTTCTTTATCCCGCACCTCGACCTCGACGACTACATACGCTGCCATAGAACACTCCCGCTCTCCGGGAGGCGAACCTCCCGCAATCAAGTCCTCTTCAATGAAGCCAGCTAACGCCACGCGTCAGCGGGCGCGCACCGGGTCCCGGGTGTAACGGCCAGGCCATCTCGCGCGCTCCGCCGCATGCAGTCGTTGGGCGGCCCGTGCAAGAGCTTCAGGCGCTCTTGTTCTTTTCATCCCAGGTCATCGGCTCCCACAACTCCACCTTGTTCCCCTCGGGGTCCATCACCCACGCGAACTTCCCGTTCTCATGAGACTCGGGGCCTTGGATGATTTCGACCCCGCCCGCGCGGAGCTGAGCGATCATCTCCCCGAGATCGTCAACCCGGTAGTTGATCATAAAAGGTGAGTCACTGGGGCTGAACCACTGGCTCTCTTTTTCCGCGACGTGCCACACGGTGAGCCCCTGATCCTCGGCCTTGTCGTCCGGCCATTTCAGGATGGTACTCCCAAAGCTGGAGTCGAAGACACAAATCAGCAGAATTTAAGAGCGCCCTCATAACGCCCAGATGTCTCCGGAAAAACATTTATAGCTTCTTCAATCTCAAAAGCAGGCCGATGTATAGTTCTCGAAAATTCGGTCTGGTGAGCAAAGAGAAATCGAGCATAATTCAATTCATACTATTTAAATATGATTATAGTTTTTCGTAACTTTAATTGTTAATAGGAATTTGAAGATAAACCTCTTTTATCAATAATACTTGAAAGGTTTCATAATCTCATCAAAGGTTCCG
>DASVQJ010000370.1:0-11025 GCA_036389235.1 Pyrinomonadaceae bacterium
GAGGCCCAGCGGGCACGGCGGGGGCACCGAGGGATACAAGTCTCTGTGCCCCCTCCGTGCCCTCTGTGCCTCTGTGGTTAACCGCCCCCCGCCCTATGCACAAGTAAGCATTAATAGGGCGCCCCCGCCTTCACGGCAGGAAGCCCGCGAGGGCGTAGACGAGCGGGGCGTTCCAGTTGATGGCGATCTCGTTGACGCGGTAGTTGTCCGGGTCGTCAACCCAGTCGGTCGCGCGCGGCCAGCCGCCGCCGACGAGGTAGCCGGGCCAGGCGCCCGCCGACCCCCCCGCCATCGAACGCCGGTCGTGCGGGCGGCGCGGAGGGTCGAAGCCCACCCCGGTCACGAACGAGCGGCCGTAGAAGTTCCGGCCGAGGAGGTGCGAGAGGGCGTCGAGCGCCGTCTCGACGTAGGCGGGCTTCGGCTCGATTCTGTGGGCCGCGCGCAGCAGGACGGTCGCGTTCGCCACGCCGCCGTTGGCGCCCCAGTAGTAGCGCGTGAGGGGGCGCGCGTGTGCGCTTCGGTCGCGGACGAGGACGATGCTGTCGGCAGTCTCGGTTAAGGCCGCGCGGACTTGCCGCACGAGTCGCGCGTCGCGCCCGGCGCGCGCGGAGAAGAGGTACGTGAGCATCCCTAAATTCTTCACGTCGCCCCAGCCCCAGTCCTGGCTGAACCTGCCCCCGAAGCGCCGTGCGCGCTCCTCGAAGTCGGCGAGGGCGTCGCGCCCGCCGTCCGTCTGCCACAGCTCGGCCGCGGCCCAGAGGCGGTCGTCCGCGTCGTCGGTCTGGTAGCCGCCGGTCGTGAAGCCTTTGAGGTCGGCGCGTCGGCTCTCGGGGTGCGCGCGCAGGAAGGCGTACGACCTGCGCGCGGCGTCGAGGAGGCGGCGCGCGTAGGCCGCGTCGAAGGGCCTGAAGACGCGCGCGGCCGACGCGGTCATGGCGACGAAGTCGGCGGTGGCGGCGCTGCTCCGGGGCGCGACGAAGCGCCCGGCCTTCTCGTCCTCCGGCATGACGGCGGGGCCGAAGTCGCGCGTGGAAACCTTGTGGTAGACCGAGCCGTCGGCGGCCTGCATCTTGAGCAGCCAGTCCAGCTCCCACTTCACTTCGGCGAGGTAGGCGGGGAGCCCCGTTCGGGTCTTCGGCAGTCGGAGGTCAACGCGGCGGACGCGCGCGCCGAACTCCTCCCAGGCGCGGAGCAGGATTCCGACGGTGACGCCCGCGTTGACGACGTACTTGTTGTAGTCGCCCGCGTCGTGCCAGCCGCCCGCGGCGTCGAGGCGCGCGCCGGGCGGGCCGACGAAGTCGAGGCGCGCGTCTTCCAGGTGGCAGGCGGCGTGCGCGTAGGTGACGCCTTCGTGCTCAAGTCGCACGGCCGCGCCGCAGCGCCAGAGGTGCATCGCGCGCACGGCGGTCCGGAAAGCTTCCTCGTACACGTCTCGCCCGACGCGGAACGGGGACGAGCGCGCCGCGCCCGCCTCTAAGCGGTAGAGCCCCGGCCCGCGCAGCGCGGAGAAGTCGGCGACGCAGAGGTCTTCGCCCGTGTCGGCCTCGCGCGCGGGGCCGGCCGACCTGCCGCGCAGCACGGCCGCGCCGTCCCGCACGCGCACGACCCGGAACTCGCCGCAGGGCGCGTGCAGCGTCGCGCGCTTCTCGTGCCGCGGGAGGTAGCCGACCGTGTTGAGGCGCACGGCGGCGCCCGTCGCGGCCCGCGTGTTCTGCTGGGGTGCGGCCCCGAGCATGAAGGCCGCGAGGAGCCCGAGCGCCGCGCGCGCCCGTCTCCGAAAGCGTCGTGTGGGGTTCATCCTCGTCCGCCGAAGGTGTCGCGTGTCTTCACTTCGAAATGAGACCTGAGTATGCTGGCTCACACGGAGTTTGACAACAGCGACGGGCCGGGTCAGTACCACCCGCGGTAGCGGGCGGGCGTGACGCATGTCGGGCGATTGATAAGAGGCATGCTGTCATTAATCAACAAGCCATCGTCGAAAGGCCCGCCCGCTACGGCGGGCGGTACTGACCCGGTTTTTGGAGGAAGGGGCGTCATGGGGGAGAAGGTGCGTTGGGGCGTGTTGGGCGCGGCGAAGATCGCGGTCGAGAAGGTCATCCCGGCGATGCGGCGCGGCGAGTGGTCGGAGGTCGTCGGCCTCGCCTCGCGCGACGCGGCGACGGCGGCGCGGGTCGCGCGCGGGCTGGGCGTGCCGAAGTCGTACGGCAGTTATGAGGAGCTTCTGGCCGACCCCGACATCGAGGCCGTCTACAACCCTCTGCCGAACCACCTGCACGTGCCGTGGACTTTGAAGGCGGCCGAGGCGGGCAAGCACGTCCTCTGCGAGAAGCCGATTGCGTTAAGCGCCGACGAGGCGCGGCTCCTGATCGACGCGCGCGACCGGACGGGCGTGAAGATTCAGGAGGCGTTCATGGTGCGCACGCACCCGCAGTGGGCGGCCGCGCGCGAACTCGTGCGCTCGGGGCGCGTGGGCGAGCTGCGCTCGGTCGAAAGCTTCTTCAGCTACTTCAACCGCGACCCCTCGAACATACGCAACATCCCCGCGGCGGGCGGCGGCGCGCTGATGGACATCGGCTGCTACCCCGTCCAAATCTCGCGCTTCGTCTACGGCGCCGAGCCGCGCCGCGTCCTCGGGCTCGTCGAGCGCGACCCGGAGATGAAGACCGACCGCCTCACCTCCGCCATACTCGAATTCGAAACGGGCCGCGCGACCTTCACCTGCTCGACGCAGCTCGCCGCGCACCAGCGCGTCGAACTCGTCGGCACGCGCGGGCGGGTCGAGGTCGAAATCCCCTTCAACGCGCCGCCCGACCGCCCCACGCGCATCTACGTCGACGACGGCTCCGCGCCCGGCGGCGCGAACGCCGAGGCGATAGAGTTCGGCGCTTGCGACCAGTACACGATCCAGGGCGACCTCTTCTCGCGCGCCGTGCGCGAGGGCACGGGGCAGCCCATCCCGCTCGAAGACGCCGTCAACAACATGGCCGTCATCGACGCCGTCTTCCGCTCGGCCGAGTCGGGGCGCTGGGAGTCTCCCGCTTACGGGTAGGTTCGGGAGGAGTCTGCCCGGCGATCGCGCGGATGAAAATTTTTTTGTAACGGGGGCAACTCGGGAGGCTGCGTCTCATCCAAAGCCTCGCACCGAGTTCAAGCGGCCCCGCCGCATGGTCGTCCTCAAAGGTTGTACGTGCGTCCGCCCTCCGGCGGCGCTCTCACCCTTTCTCTTAACAGCGCGGAAAAGTAGACAAGGCAAGGCGGGTCAACCGGCGCAGGTCTCCGTCCGGACTCCGGGCGGGGGCGGGCCGGCTTCGAGCGCCCCGATGTGTGGTGCCTGGCATTTCATATACGTCATCCACGGTTATCGTCTCGGTTTCGACAAGGGCCTTCTTCACGGTCGGCCTTTACTCACAAACCTGCTGCCCACACTTTTCGGAGGATGAATGAAGAAAGTTTTCGCGTTAGCCGCCACCCTCGCGCTCTGCGCCACGATGTTCTCGTCCGCCTCGGTTAACGGCCGCGCCGCCGCCGAAGGCGGCGCCGGCAAAGATAAGTACAAGGCCGATGAAATCCTGATACAGTTCAAGCCCGGCGCGAGCGAACTCGACATCGTCTCGGCGCGGAACTCCGTCGGCGCCCTCGCCAAGAAGCAGCTCAAGAAGGCCGAGAAACTGGCCGCGAAGGGCGGGCTCGAACTCGCCGCGATTCAGAGCGGCCTCTCCGTCGAGGACGCCGTCCGCATCATCCGGGAGCACCCGGCGGTCGCCTTCGCCGAGCCGAACTGGGTCGTGACGCACCAGGCCACGTCCACCGACACCTACTACACCAACGGCAACCTCTGGGGCATGTACGGCGACGCGACCGGCCCCGCCAACGTCTACGGCAGCCAGGCCGGCGAGGCGTGGGCCGCCGGCCACACCGGCAGCTCTTCTGTCTACGTCGGCGTCATCGACGAGGGCATCGACTACGAGCACATCGACCTCGCCGCCAACGTCTGGACGAACCCGTACGACCCGGTCGACGGCGTGGACAACGACGGCAACGGCTACGCCGACGACGCGCACGGCTGGGACTTCTTCCAGGACGACTCTTCGGTCTACGACGGCCTCCGCCCGAGCGACTACGACACGGACCTGCACGGCACGCACGTCGCGGGCACCATCGGCGCGCTCGGCAACGGCCGCGGCGTGGTGGGCGTCAACTGGAACGTGACGATGATCTCGGCCAAGTTCCTCGGCCCCGACGGCGGCTCCATCGCCGACGCCATCGCCGCGGTCGACTACTTCGTCGACCTCAAGAGCCGCCACGGCCTCAACATCGTCGCCATCAACAACTCCTGGGGCGGCGGCGGCTACTCGCAGGCGCTGCACGACGCCGTCATCCGCGCCGCGAAGGCCAACATCCTCTTCGTCGCGGCGGCCGGCAACGGCGGCCCCGACCAGGTCGGCGACAACAACGACGTCTTCGCGAGCTACCCGTCGAACTACAACACTTTGCAGGGCACCTCGACCGAGACGGCGGCCTCGTACGACGCGGTCATCGCCGTCGCCGCGCTGACGAGCACGGGCGCGCGCGCGTCCTACTCCAACTACGGCAAGACGACCGTCGACATCGGCGCGCCGGGCAGCGGCGTCTGGTCGACGTCGCCGAACAACACTTTGACGAGGCTCGACGGCACCTCGATGGCGACGCCTCACGTCACGGGCGGGGTCGCCCTCTACGCCTCGACCCACCCGACGGCGACGCCCGCGGCCATCAGGAGCGCGATCCTCAACACGGGCGTCGCGACCTCCTCGATGACCAACCGGACTGTGACGGGCAAGCGGCTGAACGTCAGCACCTTCTAAGAGGAGGTTTTAAAGTCGCGCTCCGCAGGAGCGGGATGTTTATAGCAACGGCCGTTTCCTTTAACCCGAGCCCCGGAGGGGCGGCACATCCGATGTCGCCCCCGGGGCTCGTGATTTATAGCGGCGTTCACACGGACGCGACGGCCGCGCCGGGAGCGCGGGCATCCTGCCCGCCGAAGCGTGCTGAAGCACGCTTAACCGTGAAGCGCTATCCCTCGACCTGGAGATTTAAAGTCCCTGTGCTTTCGCGCTTTCGCGCTCATGGCGGGCAGGATGCCCGCGCTCCCGGCGTGAGGTCGCACCCGAACGAACGCCGCTGTAATAAGAGCGCGACGGCTATAAACATTTCGCCCCTGTGGGGCGAAGACTTTGCGAACAGACCCGCGCTACTGCTTCGCGGCGAAGGCGTCGGAGAGGGTGCGGACGCGGAGGCGGCGCCGCAGGCCGTCGGCCGTCACGGGGCGCTTGCCGCGGAAGGCCACCGTGACCTTCCGGCCGGGCAGGAGGTCGAAGAAGTTTTCGGCGAAGGAGCCTTCGAGCCCTTCGGCGGAGAGGTGGACGGCGCGCGCCAGCCTGTCGGTCGAGAGCGTGACGGAGGTCTCGCCGCGCGCGCGGGAGACTTGCGCGGAGACCTGGGGCGCGGGGAGCGAGAGGTCTTTGAAGGGGCGGAAGTAGACGGCGTTCGAGGAGACGGCTCGGCCGCCGGCCGTCAGCTCGCAGTGTAGGAAGACCTTCGAAGGGTC
Source organism: Pyrinomonadaceae bacterium (assembly GCA_036389235.1). GTDB lineage: Bacteria > Acidobacteriota > Blastocatellia > Pyrinomonadales > Pyrinomonadaceae > QHXN01. The sequence continues at coordinate 5,588 of DASVQJ010000370.1, forward strand.
TCTGCCCCGGAGCAGCTCGTCGAGGGGGAGGGTCTGGTATGTCTTACTCGCGAGCGGCGACACCTCGACGGGGCTCGTCGTGTCGGAGAGGGCGCGGCCTTCGAAGTCGAGGAGGCGGACGCGCAGCTCGGCGCGGAGCGGGTCGGCGCGGTCGGAGACGACGTAGAGCTTGACCTGCCCGCCCTCGACGTGGGGGCTGACGAGCACGGGGTTGTAGAAGCGGCGCGCGTAGTATTGCAGCGCCTTCCAGCGGCCGAAGTAGTCCACGCTCGACCAGGAGGCGACCGGCCAGCAGTCGTCGAGCTGCCAGTAGAGCGAGCCCATGTTGTGCGGCATGATGCGGCGCAGGTGCTCGGCGCCGACCTTGATGCCCTCGGCCTGCAAGACCTGGCTCGCGTAGAGGAACGACTCGAAGTCCTTCGGCTCGGGGAGGTCGCGCAGCATGTACTCGCGGATGAGCTGGTTGCCGCGCGGGTGCTTCTGGTGCGCGAGCATGACGGGCGACTGGATGTCGTGGTCTGGGGGGAGCGCGTAGGCCCTGACCGTCTCGATGAGGGGGAAGGACTGGAAGCCGTACTCGCTCATGAAGCGCGGGCGCTGCCGCTCGTAGTAGTCGAACGGCTTCGAAGCGTGCCAGACCTCCCAGTAGTGCACGTCGCCCATCCGCTGCGAGTCGGCGTCCTCTTCGAGGTTGGAACTCGGGGAGCTGGGCCAGTAGGGCCGCGCCGGGTCTTCTTTGGCGACGACCTCGGGCAGCACGCCGTGGAAGATTTTCTTGTAGTCGTCCCAGAGCTTCGCCGGGAGGTTCTGCTTCCAGCCCCAGTGGTGCCAGGCGGTCTCGACCTCGTTGTTGCCGACCCAGATGACGACGCTCGGGTGGTTGCGCAGCCGCCGGACGTTGTCCGTCGCCTCGGCCCGGACGCTCTCAAGAAACTTCTCGTCGCCCGGGTACATGCTGCACGCGAACATGAAGTCCTGCCAGACCATCAGCCCCAGCTCGTCGCACAGCTCGTAGAACGCGTCCATCTCGTAGTAGCCGCCGCCCCACACGCGCAGCATGTTCATGTTCGCGTCGCGCGCGGATTCGAGCAGGTGCCGGTAGCGTTCGCGCGTGACGCGCTCGGGGAAGCTGTCGGCCGGAATCCAGTTCGCGCCCCTGGCGAAGACGGGGACGCCGTTGACGACGAAGGTGAAACTCTTGCCCGCGGCGTCCGTTTGCTGCCGCAGTTCGAGCGTGCGGAGGCCCACGCGGGTCGAGAGTTCGTCGGAGACTTTGCTGCCGTTGCCGGACATAAGCCGCGCGCGCAGCGTGTAGAGTTTTTGTGAGCCGAGACCCGCGGGCCACCAGAGCTGCGGGTTCGGGATAGAGAGCTTGAGCGCGAAGCGGTTCGCGCCCGGGGAGAGTTTCACGGTCTGCCGCGCGGCCACGCGCCTGTCCGTCGGGTCTTCGACGACGACGACGGCATCGGCAGAGCCGGACGACGCGACCTCGACCTCCGCAGTCAACTGCGCGGACTCTTTGCCCAGTTGATTCTGTATGACGTGCAGGTCGACGAGCCGCGCGTCGTCCCACGCTTCGAGCCGGGCGGGCTTCCACACGCCGCAGGTGACGAAGCGCGGCCCCCAGTCCCAGCCGTACTGGTACGGCGCCTTGCGCGTGTGCGGCGAGGTCTTCTCGCCCTGGTCGTTCGACGCGGGCAGCTCGTACCCGAGCGCCTTCATCCGCGGCAGGATTTCGTTGACGGGCGAGCGGAAGACGACGCGCAGCGTGTTCGAGCCGGGCTTCAAAGCGGGCTTCGCGTCCACGCGCCAGGTGCGGAACATGTTGTCGGCTTCGAGCAGCCGCCGGTCGTTGAGGAAGACGGTGGCGTACGTGTCGAGCCCCTCGAAGACCAGCTCGACGTTGCGCCGCGCGAGCAGCGCCGCGGGCGCGTCGAAGGTCGTGCGGTACTCCCAGTCGGTCTTGCCGACCCACTGGAGCTTCGGCTCGTTGTCGCGGTAGAAGGGGTCTTCGATCAGCCCGTTCGCCAGAAGGTCTGTGTGGACGGAGCCCGGCACCGTGGCCTTGTGCCAGCCGTCCTTCCCGACCTGCCGGAACGTCCAGCCGGAGTCGAGCGTGACGGTCGTCTTACTCGTGGCCTGCGCCTGCGCCTGAACGAACTGCGCCGCGAGCAGGAGCAGGGGCAGGGCCGCAAGGGTCAGTCTTCTCGTCTTCACACCTGTACCTCGCACGGGGAAAGTTCTGTATACTCCGGCGACAAACCGCGCGGCGGAGGGAAGGCCACAGGTTACGGCCGCCGCCCCGGGTTTTCGTGAAGGCATAAGACAATTCCGTCCGACCTGTCAACCGTAAGGAAACAGATGAACACACAGAAGCTCTCTCGCGCCGCCGTCGTCCTCGTCACGCTCCTGTTCTCCGCGTCGCTGCTCGCGTGCGTGCAGCCGGCCGAGCAGCAGGGCGGGGGCGCGGCCGGCGGCGGCGCCGCCAGGAACGGCCCGCTGCGCATCGGGCTCTCGATGGACACGCTCAAGGAGGAGCGCTGGCAGCGCGACCGCGACCTCTTCGTCGCGCGCGCGAAGGAGCTCGGCGCCGAAGTGCTCGTCCAGTCGGCCAACGGCGACGACAAGGCGCAGGTGCAGCAGTCCGAGAACCTCCTGACGCAGGGCGTGGACGTGCTCGTCGTCATCCCGCACAACGGCGAGGTCGCCGCGACCATCGTCGAGTCGGCCAAGTCGAGGAACGTCCCCGTCATCTCCTACGACCGGCTGATACGGAGCAGCGAGCCCGCGCTCTACGTCTCGTTCGACAACGAGAAGGTGGGCGAGATGCAGGCGCGGTATCTTCTGGAGCGCGCGCCGAAGGGCAACTACGTGCTCATCGGCGGCGCGCCGACCGACAACAACGCGAAGCTCTTCCGCCAGGGGCAGATGAACGTGCTGCAACCCGCCATCGACCGCGGCGACGTGAAGGTCATCACCGACCAGTGGGCGAAGGACTGGCTGGCGAGCGAGGCGCTGCGCATCTGCGAGGACGCCCTGACGAAGTCGAACCGGGACGTGGCGGCCGTCGTCGCCTCGAACGACGCGACGGCGGGCGGGGCCGTCTCGGCCCTGGAGACGGCCGGGGTGGCGGGGAAGGTTCTGGTCTCGGGGCAGGACGCAGACCTCGCGGGGCTCCAGCGCATCGTCGCCGGCAAGCAGTCGATGACCGTCTACAAGCCCGTCCACCTGCTGGCGCGGCGCGCGGCCGAGGCGGCCGTCGCCCTCGCGAAGGGCGAGAAGGTGGACGCGCCCGCGCGCATCAACAACGGCAAGGTTGACGTGCCCTCGATCCTCCTGGAGCCGGTCGTCGTGGACAAGTCGAACATCGACGACACGGTCGTCAAGGACGGCTACCAGAAGAAAGAGGCCATCTACCAGAACGCGCCCGCAGTGAAAGGGAATTAACCACAGAGACACAGAGACACGGCTCGAAGCGTTACCGTCTTCGAGCCGTGTCTCTGTGTCTCTGTGGTTAATTCTTAGCGCTCTGACCTACGGAAGGTCTTGACGTAGGCGGCGAGCGCCTTGATCTCGGGCCGCGTGAGCTTCCTGCCGAAGGCGGGCATCTCGCCCTTGCCTTCGGCGATGGAGCGGGCGAAGCGGCGCTCGTTCTTCTCTTCGTCCCACCAGTTCTCGTCGGCGAAGTTCGGCGCGTCAACCATCCGGCCGATGACGGTCTGCCCGCGCCCGTCCTCGCCGTGACAGCGCGCGCACCTCTCTTTGAAGAGCGCGGGGGTCTGCGCGGACTCGCCGCTCTCCGCGGCAACCTTCTCCCGCGGCGCGGGGCGGGCCTGCCAGGCGCAGAGCAGTAACGTGAATATCAGGAGCGAGCTTTTGACGAACGTTCTCATCGCGTTAAAAGGGTACGAGATAGTTATCAAAGGAGAGGTCTGAATTTACCAAAAACGGCGCGGGCGCGAAACCGCCGGGGATGAAAAAGCGCCCGTTTGTTGGGCGGGAAACGCGGGTGCTATACTCCGGCGCGCAGGTTCCGCAAGGGGTTGCCGTCTCCCGCGACTCTCCGAGCCCGTCAGGATTTCCGGAAAGACAATCAACGCACGTCCGATGCACCCGAACGGCAGAAAGCTCCAGGCCGCCGTCCTCTTCACCTTCCTCTGCGCCGCGCTGGTGTGGGTCGGCTCCGGGCACGTCTCGCGCGGGCAGGGGCCGGCGATGAGCGCGGGCGCGCCGTCGCGCGTCACGTCCTGGCAGGGCGGGAAGAACGCGAAGTACGTCGGCCCGGAGGCGTGCGCAAAGTGCCACCAGGACGAGTCGAAGACGCAGCACGCGACGGCGATGGGGCGCGCGCTCGAACCCGTGGCGACGAGCGAGATACTGCGCGCCAACCCCGACCTGACCTTCAAGAGCGGCCCCTACACCTACACCATCACGCGGCGCGGCGAACAGAGCGTCTACACCGTCACCGACGGCAGGCAGACCGTCTCCGCCCCCATCCTCTACGCCTTCGGGCAGGGGAAGGCCGGGCAGACCTACATCTTCCGGCGCAACGGCTCGTTCCAGGAGAGCCGCGTCAGCTTCTACAAGAAGATTAAGGGCCTGGACTGGACTATCGGCTACGAGCGGGTCGCGCCGCCGACGCTCGAAGAGGCCGTCGGGCGCGCGGTCAGCACGGACGAGGCGCGGAGCTGCTTCGGCTGCCACACGACGGCCGGCGTCTCGGGCAATCAGTTGCAGTTGGACAGGATGATGGCGGGCGTCTCGTGCGAGGCGTGCCACGGCCCCGGCGCCGAGCACATCGCGGCGATGGAGGCGAAGGACTTCAAGAACAAGCGCATCTTCAACCCCGGCACGATGAGCCCGGACGAGCTGTCGCAGGAGTTCTGCGGCTCGTGCCACCGCTCGGCCGAGGCGGTCTCGGCCAACAGCAAGATGCAGAACATGAACAACGTGCGCTTCCAGCCCTACAGGCTCTTCACCAGCCGCGGCCACGACCCCTTCGACGAGCGGCTCAGTTGCACGGCCTGCCACAACGTCCACCAGGACCCGAAACAGGACGAGGCGTTCTACGACTCGAAGTGCTTCGCCTGCCACCGCTCGGGCGCGAGTCTGAAGTCGGCGGAGTTAGCGAAGTCCGAGGCCGAGGACGGCCGAGACGCCAAGCCCTGCCCCGTCGCCACGAAGTCCTGCGGCTCCTGCCACATGCCCAAGATCGAACTGCCCGGCTCCCACACGCAGTTCACAGACCACCGCATCCGCATCGCCCGCGAGGGCGAGCCGTTCCCGAATTAAGAGTAGTTATACCAGCTAGCTGAATGGGATAAGGCGTCCGAAGCCGGGAGCGCGGGCATCCCTGCCCGCCGAAGCGTGCCCGGGCACGCTCGGCCGTCGCCCTGTATCTCTCGGCGTCGGAGGGGATAGTCACACGGCCTTCGCGC
>DASVQJ010000371.1:0-14430 GCA_036389235.1 Pyrinomonadaceae bacterium
GTCCGGGCGCGGCGGGGGCCGCCCCCCGGCCCGCGCCGCGCCCCAAAGTTTTCAAATCGCCGCGCGCGCCGGCCCCCCACGTCACCCTTGAATTAGCCGGGCGGTGTGTAAGATACTCCGACTCGGACGGACACCTCGCACGAGCCAGTCTCCGCCGTCGCGGCCGGGAGACTTTAAGCAACCCCTCGCCTACGAAACGCAGACCGGCGCGCGTGCCGGTCACGCCTTCACCCTTCCATCGGCCGCGGTTCGGCCGGGCGAGTCAAAACATGCTCATCATCATCGTTCTGATATTCGTAATCCTGGTGGCCCTCACCTACGCGTTGCACAGCATCGTCGGGCCGGTGGGGACGGGGTACATACTGAGCGGCCTGGGCCTCGTCATCTCGATCACTTTTTATCTTCACCCGGCGGGCGAATGGGTCCAGAAACTCCAGGAGAAGTTCGACAGATTTCTCATTAAGAAGTCCGCGTTCGGCGGGCTGACGGGGAGGCTCAAATCTCTCTCTTCGGCCGCCCTCACCTATTTCGACCTGAGCCTGCTGCTGTTAACGTTGATGTTTTTATGTCTCAGTTTATTTAACTCTTTCGTAGACTCCGTGCTGGACATGAGGGCGAAAGGTCTCGTGACTTTTCCGGAAGGTGGGGAGGGGCTGACCCACCTACAGCTTGAGGCGGCGGGCTACATCTTCCTCTCCGCGTTCACGGTGGCGCTGGGACTTTACGGCTTTAACAAAGGGCGGCGGTTAAGAAAAATCTTCTTCCTCAGACTCCTCGCCTCGGTCACCTTCGGCCTGATTTTGACCGTGGTGCCCGTCAGCCTCTACAGGGGCGAATGGACGGGTTTGGAGAACCTGGAGAAGGTTGAAGAGGCGAACATGGCCGCGGTTCCCGCCAGCGCGGAATATGCCAACCCCTTCATTATTTTCGGGCTCTTCATTTTCTTCGTCTTCGCGCTTTCCGCCTACGTCGCATTCTTTTCGTTTCTCGGGAAGAAGGTCGGGGCCATTTTGTACAGGGCGGAGGAGCGAAGGCTTGAGGATACGAACAGGCCGAGTGCGGATCAGGCGTCCGCCGGGCGGACGTAAATTCTCAGACCAGGCACCGCCTTCGCGCGTCAGAAGTACGCGCACGATTGCTCGCACACGACCCGAACGTCGCCCCTGCCCGGCGGGGCGGCGTGTAAGATACTGCCGGCCCGTACGGGCATCTTTAAGAGCGGAGGACGCGCATGAGAAGAACAGCCCTTGTCGTCTGCATCATCTTCGCGGCGGGTCTCGTCGCCGAAGGGCAGAGGAGGAGGCCGGGGATTTTCGGCCCCGACCGCAGACCGCCGACCACGACTCAACCGACGACGACCCGGCCCGAGCCCTCTCCGACCCCCGCGACGGCCCCGGCCGCGCGCGAGCCGTCGGGCCAGGCGTCGGCGCAAGGCTACAAGCCCGCCATCGAATACCAGTCGTTGATGGAGCTGCGCTTCTACGAGAACCAGGGCAACTTTCTCGTCGAGGGGCTGGAGGTCGTCTTCCCGCCGGCCGGCTCTAAGAAAGCGACCTTCGTCATCACGCGCGCGAGCGGCGCGGCGGTGGCGAGCGTCCCGCTGCGCCTGGAGACGCCGCTCGCCAGCTACACGATGTTCGGGATGTACGTGCCCGACGGCGTGCCCGGCAACGCCGACGTCGGCGAGCCGGGCGACTACGTCCTCTCGGTGCAGGTGGACGGGCAGCCCCTCACGACCCTGCCCTTCTCGATGAAGCGCGAGTCGAACAACGACCCCTTCAACCCGCGCACGACCTTCGTGCGCGAGGGGCCGTGGCGCGACCTCGCGTACTTCTCCCAGACGACGGACGACCCCAACAGCCACCTCGAATTCAACTGGTGGACGAGCCTGCGCGAGCTGCCGGCCGGCACGCCGCAGAGGCCGCTGGTCACGCTCCACATCATGCGCGGCGCGCAGGAGGTCGCCGCGACGCGCAGCCCGGTCGTCATCTCGCAGACCGACTGGCAGTTCTTCCACCAGGAGTTCCACTTCCCCGCCGAGAAGCAGGTGCGCTGGATGACCCTGGCCGACCTGACGAAGGCGGACGGCGAGTACGCGGTGGTGGCGAAGGTCAACGGCAAGCCCTTCAAGACCTACCGCGCCGAGGTGCGCGGCGGCCAGCTCCAACGCCACCCGCGCAACAGCCTCGACACGCAGCCGCACACGGACTTCATCTCGCCGCGCCTCGTGGACACCACCTCGCGCTCGACCTCGCAATACACGATGCGCGACACGTACTGGGTGAGGAAGAGCTAAGGCATCTCCGCCGCCGGCGCGGCGAACTCTTTTAACTCACTTCCTCATCTTCGCCGCCCTCGCCCTGCGTCTCGTCCGGCGGAGTGGCTTCGCCCTGCGTCTCGCCCTGCGCCTCGGTCTCGGGGATTTCGGTCGTGGCGTAGTCGAGCGGCTTGAGCAGGTCGGGGGTGATGGGGCGGTGGACGCCGTCGCCCTCCGAGACCTGGCGGCTGCACGCGCGGCAGAAGCCGGCGTCGAGCGGGACGATGGTGCCGGCGTTCTCGCAGTAGACCGACTCGACCGGCGGCTCCTCGTCGTAGCCGGCCGGCGATTCCAGAACCAAGGGCGCCGCCTGTCCCACGTCCTTCGACTCGCCCTCCTGCGACCCGTCGCCGCCCGGCTCCAGGCGGAAGAGCGCGAGCGAGCGCGCCTCGATGCGGTAGGTGCCGCCGCCGCGCGTGCTTCGGCGGGTCTTGCGCCGGCCGAAGCTCTCGCGCGTGTCGAGCAACTGCTCCCAGATGTCGCCCGCGCGGTGCGCGGGCAGCGCGAAGGAGACGGCGCGGTGGTGCGCGTTCAGCAGCAGCAGCAGCGTGTCGTCCGTCACGCGCCGGCCGCGCTCGTCCACCTCGTCGATGGCGTCGCCCGCGAGGCGCACGGCCAGGGAGCGCGCCTGCTCGTTGCGCCAGTCGTTGTCGGTCATCTCCTGACCGTCGGGGCGGAACCACGAGATGTCTTTGATCTCCGCCCCGCGCACGGGGCGCCCCTGGAAGAACTTGCGGCGGCGCAGGACGGGGTGCTGGTGGAAGATGCGGATGAGCTGGCGCGTGAACTCAAGCAGGTCGCGCCCCTGCTCGTCCCAGTCCCAGTCCACCCAGGAGATTTCGTTGTCCTGGCACCAGGCGTTGTTGTTGCCACGCTGCGTGCGCCCGGTCTCGTCGCCCGCGACGAGCATCGGCACGCCCTGCGACAAAAGCAGGGTCGCGAGGAAGTTGCGCTGCTGGCGCGCGCGCAGGGCGTTGACCTCCGGGTCGTCGGTCGGGCCTTCGACGCTACAGTTCCAACTGATGTTGTGGTCGTGGCCGTCGCGGTTGCCCTCCTGGTTGTCCTCGTTGTGCTTCTCGTTGTAGCTGACGAGGTCGCGCAGGGTGAACCCGTCGTGCGCGGTCACGAAGTTGATGCTGGCGTAAGGGCGCCGGCCGCTCCGCTCGTACAAGTCGCTGCTGCCCGTCAGGCGGAAGGCGAGGTCGTCGAGCTGCCCCGGGTCCCCGCGCCAGAAGCTCCGCACGTTGTCCCGGTAGACGCCGTTCCACTCCGCCCACAGGACGGGGAAGTTGCCGACCTGATAACCGCCCTCCCCCAGGTCCCACGGCTCGGCGATGAGCTTCACCTGCGAGAGCACGGGGTCCTGGTGGATGATGTCGAAGAAAGACCCGAGCCGGTCGACGTCGTGCAGCTCGCGCGCGAGCGCGGAGGCGAGGTCGAAGCGGAAGCCGTCGACGTGCATCTCAAGCACCCAGTAGCGCAGGGAGTCCATGATGAGCTGGAGCGTGCGCGGGTGCACCATGTTCAGGGTGTTGCCGCAGCCGGTGAAGTCCATGTAGTAGCGCGGCTGGCTGTGGACGAGCCGGTAGTAGGCGGCGTTGTCGATCCCGCGGAAGGCGAGCGTCGGGCCGAGATGACTCCCCTCGCCCGTGTGGTTGTAGACGACGTCGAGGATGACTTCGATGCCCTCGCGGTGGAGGGTCTTGACCATCGTCTTGAACTCGGAGACCTGCTGCCCCAGACTCCCCGTCGAGGAGTAGCGCACGTCGGGCGCGAAGAAGCCGACGGAGTTGTAGCCCCAGTAGTTCGTGAGCCCGCGGTCCTGTATGAACTTGTCGGAGACGAACTGGTGGACGGGCATCAGCTCGACCGCGGTGACGCCGAGCGAGTGCAGGTACTCGACGACGGCCGGGTGCGCGAGCCCCGCGTAGCTGCCGCGCAGCTCCTCCGGCACGTCCGGGTGGAGCTTGGTGAAACCCCTGACGTGCAGCTCGTAGATGAGCGTCTTGTGCCAGGGCGTGCGCGGGCGCGTGTCGTCGCCCCAGCTGAAGGCGGGGTCGACGACGACGCACTTGGGGACGAAGGGCGCGCTGTCGCGCTCGTCGAAGGCGAGGTCGGCGGCGTCGCTCCCGATGGTGTAGCCGAAGACCGAGTCGTCCCAGCGGACGGTGCTGGCGATGGCCTTCGTGTAGGGGTCGATGAGGAGCTTGTGCGCGTTGAAGCGGTGGCCGGCCTGCGGCTCGTAGGGGCCGTGGACGCGGTAGCCGTAGAGCTGCCCCGGCCGCGCCTCGGGCAGGTAGGCGTGCCAGACGAGGTCGGTGCGCTCGGCGAGCTGGACGCGCGCCGCCTCGCGCGCGGGGTCTTCGGCGTCGAACAGGCACAGCTCGACCGCCGTGGCGTGCTCGGAGAAGAGCGCGAAGTTGACGCCCGCGCCGTCCCACGTCGCGCCCAGCGGGTAGGGCTGCCCGGGCCAGACTTTCATTCAGTGTTCCTCAAGCGAACCGAGATTCTTTTCGTCAAAGTCGAGTTCGGAGTAGGGGGCGGTTAACCACAGAGGCACAGAGTACGCGGAGGGTGCACAGGGACATCCCTCCGTGCAACCTCCGTGTCCTCTGTGCCTCCGTGGTGAAATCCGACCAGCATTATTCTCAAGACGGCGGGCGGGGGCGAGCCCTGCCCCTACGATTCTGAAACGTAGAGTGCCGCGCCCCAGCCGGCGAGTTCGAACGTCTCTTCGCCCTCGACGCGCCCGGGCGGCGCGGGCCGCGACGCATCGCCGTAGCGCTCGTCGCCGCTCCAGAGCGCGAGTCGCCAGGCGCCTTCCGCCGAGGGTACGGGTTGGGCCGCGGGCGAGAGGTTGCAGACCAGCAGAGCGCGCCCGCCCGTCTCGTCGCCGCGCTCGACGGCGAGCCAGCGCCCCCGTTCGTCGAAGCGGACGCGCGTGCGCGTCTTGTCGCAGTTCGAGAGCGGCGCCCGGGCGCGGCGCAGCGACAGCAGGTCGCGGTAGAAGGCGAGCATGCCCGCGTGCGGCCGCTTCTCAAGACAGTTCCAGTTGAGCTTCGAGCGGACGAAGGTGATCTCGGACTGCGGGTCGGAGAAGCCGCCGATGGTCGATTCGGTCTCGCCCTCGCCGCGGACGAAGGAGTTGTACTCCTCCTCGCGGCCGATGCGCACGGCGCGGCCCAGGTCGGCGTCGGTGTGGCTCGTGAAGTAGAGGAAGGGCGCGCGCTCGCCCCACTCCTCGCCCATGAAGAGCATCGGCAAGTTGGGCGCGCCGCACAGGAGTATCGACGCCGCGAGCCGCTGCCGCGCCGGCTCGACGACGCGCGACAGGCGGTCGCCCCAGTAGCCGTTCGCGATCTGGTCGTGGTTCTGTATGCAGACGACGAACTGCTCGCCCGGCCTCCCGGGCGAAGGCGTGCCGTGGCACTTCCCGCGGAACCGCGAGTGCTGCCCGCAGTAGACGAAGCCCTCCGCAATCGCCTTCGCCAAATCCCCCACCCGCCCGAAGTCCCCGAAGTAGCCGCGGTCGGCCCCCGTCAGGAGCGCGTGGAGTGAGTGGTGGAAGTCGTCGCTCCACTGCGCGTCGAGGCCGTAGCCGTCCCCCCCCGGTTCGAGGACGCGCACGTCGTTGAGGTCGCTCTCGGCGATGAGGTAGGCGGGGCGGCCGAGCGCGCGGGCCTGCGCGTGGAACTCTTCGGCGAGCTGCTTGAGCAGGTGCGTCTCGCTCGTGTCCGCGATGGCGTGGACGGCGTCGAGCCTGAGCGCGTCTACGTGGTACTCGGTCAGCCAGTAGAGCGCGTTCTCGACGAAGTAGCGGCGGACGCCCTCCGCGCCCTCGCCGTCGAAGTTCAGCCCAGCGCCCCACGGCGACTTGTGCGCCTCGCTGTAGAGCGGCATGTACTCGCCCGCGTAGTTCCCTTCGGGGCCGAGGTGGTTGTAGACGACGTCCAGCACGAAGGCGAGCCCCTCGCGGTGGCACGCGTCGATGAGTCTCTTCAGCCCGTCGGGGCCGCCGTAGGTGGACTGCGGCGCGTAGAGGTGCGCGCCGTCGTAGCCCCAGTTGCGCGAGCCGGGGAACTCCGCGACGGGCATCAGCTCGACCGCCGTCACGCCCAGAGACTTCAGGTGCGCCAGCTTCGGGATGACGGACTCGAACGTGCCCTCGGGCGTGAACGTCCCCGCGTGCAGCTCGTAGACGACGTAGTCCCTGAGCGCGAGCCCCTTCCAACCCTCGTCCGTCCACGCGAACCCGTCGGGCTCGACGACGCGCGAAGGCCCGTGCACGCCCGCGGGCTGGGAGCGCGAGACCGGGTCGGGCCGCTCGTTCCCGTTCACGACGTAGAAGTAGTCCGCGCCCGCGGAGACTCCGGGCACGCGCGCCTCGAAGACCCCGCCGCCCGAAGCCTCCAGGGGGAGCGTGCGCGCCTCGTCGCCCAACACCTTCACTTCGAGCCGCCCCGCGCGCGGCGCCCACACGCGGAACACTGTGCTCCCGTCCCCCTGCGGCCGCGCGCCGAAACTGAGTTCCCAACGCGGCGAGTCAACCGGTTCTTGTACTTCTACAGTCTGCGTCATACTACTCATACAAGCTTTTCTGTCAGTCCCGCAGGGACTGCATGTTTATAGTTACGGAATTCAAATTCGCCCGAGCCCCGTCAGGGGCGACATCGACATGCCGCTCCTCCGGAGCTTGAAAATCAATAAGCTCTTCGGGCTATAAGCATCACGCTCCTCCGGAGCGAAGACCTCGGCCTCACTAACCAACGCGCGCGAGCAGCGCCACGGGCAGCGGCGACAGGATGGCCCCCACGTCGAGCGCGCCGTCCGGCGTGCCGAACTCGCGCCCGGTGAGAACGTCCCGGTAGCGCCCGCCCCCGGCGCCTTCGAGGCGGAGCGTCGTGTCGCCCCAGGCTTCACGCTTAAGACCGAGAGGCCCCTCGCGCCCGACGCCGAGGCGCGTGAAGAAGCGCGAGGCGACGACGACGCAGGCTTCGCCTTCGAGCGCGCGCGCGAACGAGACGACGCTGGCGGCGCGGCGCCCCTCGGCGCGCAAAGGCAGGTACTCGCCGCGCGCGAAGAGCGCCGCGCGCTCGCGCCGGAAGTTGAGCGCACGCGCCGTCAAGTACATCTTGACGCGGCCGTCCTCCGGCCGTCCGAGCAGCGCCCCGGCGAACTCGGACACGTCGCCCCCGCCCACGTCGCGCAAGCCTGCGAGGAGCGCGCGCCGCGTCTCGTAATCGACGGGCCGCCGGTTGTCCGGGTCGACCAGCGTGAACGCCCACAGCTCCGTCCCCTGATAGAAGTCGGGCACGCCGGGCGCGGCCACCTTCAGCAGCGTTTGCGAGAGCGAGTTGAGCAGCCCCGCGCGCGTCGGGAGCTTCCGGAACTCCTCGAAGTCCCGGACGAAGTCGCCGCTGGCGGAAGGGTCGAGGAGCGAGGCGACGAAGTCCGAGACGGCGCGCTCGTACTCCTCGTTCTGGTTGATCCAGCTCGTGTGGAGCTTCGCCTCCTTCAGAGCCTTCCGCATGTACTCCTGCAAGCGCCGCGTGTATTCGGCGCGACTTTCGTCCGTCACCCCGCCGAGCGGCCAGGTGCCGACGAGCGTCTGGTAGATCAAATACTCCTCGTTCGCGTCGGGCGCCTCGACGCCGTCCGCCGAGACCTTGCGCGCGCGGTTCATCTCGCGCCAGCGGTGGAGCGCGCGGTTCCACTCCTCCGGAATCTCCGAGAGGACGTTGATGCGCGCGCGCGTGTCCTCGCCGCGCTTGGTGTCGTGCGTCGAGGTGGCCGAGAGCGTGTGCGGCCAGGACTCCTGCCGGTCGCGGTTGCGCTCGTGGAAACGCTCCAGCGAGACGCCGATGAGCGCGGGCTCGCCGCCGACCTCGTTCAAAGAGGCGAGCGGGTAGAAGCGGTAGAAGGCCGTGTCCTCAAGCCCCTTCGCCGTGACGGGGCTCGTCAGCTGCTGGAAGCGGAGCGCGAAGTCGCGCCGCTCGGCGCGCTCGTGCGCGTCCACCCCCTTCGGGTCTTTGAGCAGGAGCAGCGAGGCGATGAAGTCGAAGACCGAAGTGTCCTCGGCCGCGTTGCGCCGCTTGGCCGCGCGCACGGCGGCGTTGATGTTGAGCCGGTCGTCGGGGCTCACGGTCGCCTGCGTCCGGCGGATGTATGTGCGGTAGACGGGGAAGCAGGCGATGACCTCGGTCAGCGCGTGGTGGAGGCTGTTCTGCGTGAAGTCGCGCGTGTAGCGGCTCCGCTCGGCGATGCGCGTCAGGCGCCGCGAGAGGACGTACAGCTCCGAAGACATCGCCGCCTTGAGGATGAGCCGCTTGCACTCGTAGAGCAGGTCGGTGAAGCGCACGCGCGCGCCGGTGAACTCGGCGTACAGCTCGCGCAAAGCCTGCCCGTTCGCGGCGTCCACGAAGACGCCGTTCAGAAGGTTCATGAACTCGTAGCCGGTCGTCCCCCGCACCGGCCACTCGCGCCGGAGCAGCTCGTCGTGCCCGAGAATCTTCTCGACGACGACGTAGAACGGCTGCGCCTCGGCCCTGTTGCCCTGCGCCTCGCGCTGGAGGTTCGAAAGGTACTTGAGCGGGTCGAGCAGCCCGTCCACGTGGTCGACGCGCAGCCCCGTGACGAGCCCTTGTCGGACGAGTCGGAGGACGACCTCGTGGACGGCCGCGAAGACGGGCCGCTCCTCGACGCGCAGCGCCGCCAGCTCGTTCACGTCGAAGAAGCGCCGGTAGTTGATCTCGTCGGCCGCCACGCGCCAGAAGCTCAGGCGGTAAGCCTGCCGGCTGACCAGCTCTTCCAACTGGTCGAAGCTCTCGGGCCGGCCCTCCGCCCCGTTCAGGCGCGCCAGCGCGTCGTGGACGGCCGCGCGTATCTCGTTACTCTCCTTGACGAGCGTCGAGAGCCGACGCCGCACCACGTCCTTCTCGCGCCGCCGCTCGCGCAGGCGGGCCGGGTCGGTCTCGGTGCGCGCCGGCAGGTGTTCGAGCGCGGTGATGATGCTCTCCAACTCCAAAGCGTTCGGGTCGGACTCCGCGAGCCGCGCGCGCGCGCCTTCGAGCGCGAGGCGCAGCACGAGCGTCGAGGTGCGCGCGGCGACCGGCAGTTGCGTCTCCCAGTAGTTGAGGAAGAAGCCGCCGTCGCGGTAGGCGACGCGCAGCTCCTGGCGTTCGAGCACGCGGCCGAACTGGTCGCCGAGGATGGGGAGCAGCACGCGGTTCTTGAGCGCGGGGTTCGGGGGGTTCCAGTCGATGTCGAAGTGGCGCGCGTAAGGGGAGCCGGGGCCGTTCTCAAGCACGTCCTGCCACCAGCGGTTCTCGCCCCCCGCGATGGACATGTGGTTCGGCACCACGTCCACGAGGAAGCCCATGCCCTGCTCGCGCAGGTGCCGCAGCAGCTCCGTGAGCTGCCCCTCGCCGCCCGCCTCGGGGTTGACCTGCGTGTGGTCTACGATGTCGTAGCCGTGCGTGCTCCCGGGCCGCGCCTTCAAGACGGGCGAAGAGTAGTAGTCGGTCACGCCCAGCTCGCGGAAGTAGTCGGCGAGCGCCCGCGCCTCTGCGAACGTGAACTCGCGGT
Source organism: Pyrinomonadaceae bacterium (assembly GCA_036389235.1). GTDB lineage: Bacteria > Acidobacteriota > Blastocatellia > Pyrinomonadales > Pyrinomonadaceae > QHXN01. Next base: position 9,902 of record DASVQJ010000371.1, read on the forward strand.
TGAACTGTAGCCTGTAGGTCGAGACGGGGATGCGCGCCTGCACGGTTCTTCTGTTTCCTGACCCGCGGGAAGTCTTAAATAAGAAGCGAGCCCGCCCGCGGACGCGGGCCGGAGTCCCTTAAAGAGATGCTAGACAAACACCTTGTCGAATCTGTCCCGCAATCATAACGCGCCGCTTCGGCGCGCGGTCAAGCACGCCCGCGCCGAAGGGTTCGCCCCAGAGGGAGAGAGACACCGCGTCGGAGACAGTCTCAACCTCAGCCGTCTCCGGGCCGTGTCTCTACGGCGAAGGCCCCTCGCGCCGCGCCCTTCTAAATTTGCCGAAAGGGGAAACAGCGATTGTAACTTGCCGCCCGTCGTCGGGCAGTTCGGAAACGTACTCTTGCCGAGTGTAATATGTCCGCGGCGGGACAGACCGCGCCCCACTGGCACCATACACTGGCGCGCGCAAGTTAACTCCCGATATCAAACAAGCGAACAGGAGACCAAGCTGATGGCTGAAGGCGATGTGACCAACAACGACGCTGCCGACTCGACCGCGGGCGGCGGCGGCGCCCGGGAGGGCGGAGCAGACCGGCCCACCTCCGGCTCCGAGGCCGCGGGCGCAGACCCGGCGGGCTTCGAGCCCTCCGGCGTCGGCGACCGACAGGGCGAAGGCGGCGGCGGCGGTCAGGGCTCGCGCCCCGGCGACTGGAACCCCGGCGAGCAGAGCGGCGGCGGCGGAGAGCTTTACTAACAACCTTACTTCAAGCACGAACGCCGAAGGCGCGCGGCGCGGGTCGAAAGTACGTCACCCGCGCCGCGCGCCTTTTCAGCTCCCCTCACGCACGGCCCCGTCCCCGCCGCGCCCCGGACAAAATTATTGCTTTCCCCCCCGCGCGGAACGATAATCGCCGCGCGCCCTCTCAAGCCCGGGCCTCAAACCGCATGAGCGACCAGTTCCAATTCGACGTCTTCCTCAGCTACAAGTCGGACGACCGCCCACGCGTCCGCCAACTCGCCGAGCGCCTCCGCGCCGCGGGACTGCGCGTCTGGTTCGACGACTGGCTCATCAAACCCGGCCAGGACATCTACCTCTCCGTCGAGCGCGGCCTCGCCTCCTCCCGCACCCTCGTCCTCTGCATGTCCCCCGCCGCCTTCGGCTCCGACTGGGTCAGCCTCGAACGCAGCACCGTCCTCTTCCGCGACCCCGCCAACGACCAGCGCCGCTTCATCCCCCTCCTCCTCTCCGACTGCGACATCCCCGACACCCTCCGCCGCTACAAGTACGTCGACTACCGCGACGAGGACGCGGCTTTCGAGGAGCTGTTACTCGCCTGCCAGGTTAAAGCCGAAACGCCTTCGCGTGACGAAGAGGCGGAGATTGATAAAGGCGTCGAGCCCGACGGCGAGGGCCGGCGGCAACAATCCGTCCCGCCCGACGTTACGGAAAGAAGGTTTGTCGGACATAAAGGCTGGGTGCGTAAGGTATCTGTCAGCCCGAACGGCGAGTGGGTAGCCTCCGCTTCTTCGGACAATACGGTCAAAATCTGGAACGCCGAGACGAGTGAGTGTCGCCACACCCTCGCGGGTCACACGAATAAGGTGCTCTCCGTCGCCTTTACGCCAGACGGAAAGCTGGTGCTGTCCTGCTCGTGGGACATGACCGTTCAGGTCTGGGAATTAGAGACGGGCCGGGCAGTGAAGAAGCTTGAGGGTCACAGCTACGACGTCCTCGATGTCGTGGCGCTGCCGAATAATGACGTGGCCGTCTCCTGCGCCGGCGGCGACGACTTGACGTTGAGGGTATGGGACATCGAATCCGGCCAGTGTCTAAAGACCATCAGGGGACATTGGGGGGTTACGTCCTTAGCCGTCAACGGGAACGGCGACCGGGCTATTCTGGGTTACCACGACCACACCCTCAAAGTCTGGGACTTGGAAAGCGGCGAATGCCTGACGACCTTGCAGGCGCATGCCGATGCGGTGAAGTCGGTTCAGGTCACCCCCGACGGACGGTACGCCATCTCGGGCTCGAACGACCGGACGGTGAAAGTTTGGGACCTGGAGAAGGAGACCTGCATCAGCACGTTGGAAGGGCACCAGCAAGAGGTGCACGCCGTCGCCTTCTCGCCCGACGGGCTCATGGCCGCCTCGGCCGGGTTTAACGAAAGAACGATTCGGCTCTGGGATTGGAAGACGGGCGACTGCCTTCAGATCATTAAGAGCACCTACTCGCCGCTCTCCGTGGTCTTCAGTTCTGACGGCCGGAGACTTTTAGTCGGGACTACCGACAGCAACATTTACACCTACAACGTGAACGAGCTGAAGGCCGCGCCGACGGAGGAGAGCCGCCGTTACGTGAACGCCAAGGTCGTGCTGCTGGGCGAGAGCGGCGTGGGGAAGTCGGGCCTGGCCCACCGTTTGATTAAAGACAAGTTCGTCCAGACTTATTCGACGCACGGGATGCACGTCTGGCGGCTCGACCTGCCGTTCAAGTGTGACGTGGGGACGGAGTACGAGGCGCTGCTGTGGGACTTGGCCGGGCAGGAGGATTACAGGCTCGTGCACCAGCTATTCCTGGACGAGACGGCGCTGGCGCTGATGCTCATCAACCCTCAGAAAGACGACCCGTTCGTAGACGTGGGCGACTGGCTAAAGGCCCTGCGCGTGGCCGTCACGGCGAAGGACCCGGAGCGCGAGGTGTCGAAGCTCCTCGTCGCCGCGCGCGTGGACGTCGGCGGCATCAAGGTCAGCCGGCAGAAGATCGACCGCTTCATGGAGCAGTACGGCTTCGCGGATTATGTCGAGACCAGCTCGAAACGCGGCGACAACTGCTCCGACCGGAGGAACGGCGGGCAGCCGTCGGCGCTGAAACAGCTCATCGCCAAGTACATCCCGTGGGACGCGCTCCCGTGGACGAGCACGCCGCGCCTCCTGGCCGACATCAAGAACACCGTGCTCGACATGAAGAAGGAGGTCTGGCTGCTCCGCTTCGCCGAGCTGTGCCAGCGGCTCGAACAGGCTTTGACCGGGCAGGCAATCGGCGAGGCGGACGCGCGGACGGCCGTGACGCTTTTGGCGAACCACGGGCTCGTGATGCCGCTCAAGTTCGGCGACCTGGTGCTGCTCCGCCCCGAGCTGATGAACGGCTACGCGGGCGCCGTCATCCGCGCGGCGCGCGCGCACACGGACGAGATCGGGAGCGTGTGCGAGCGCGACGTGTACGGCGAGGGCTTCGACTTCTCCGGCGTCGAGCGGCTCGAACGGCCGGACGAAGAGCTGCTGCTGCGCGCGATGGTGCAGACCTTCCTCGACAGGTCGCTCTGCATCGCGGAGGACACGCCCGACGGCCGCCAGCTCATCTTCCCCTCGCAGTACCGGCGCGAGCGGCCCATCCCGGCCTACCCGGAAATCTTCGTCTCCTACACGTTCGCGGGCGAGTTGCAGACCATCTACACGACGCTCGTCGTGAGGCTGTGGTACAGCCGGCAGTTCGAGCAGAAGGAGCTGTGGCGCAACGCGGCCGAGTTCGTGACGACGACGGGCCGGACGGTCGGACTCGTGATGGAGCGCGCGGGCGAGGGCGTGGGCGCCATCAGCGTCTTCTTCGAGGCGGGCGTGCCCGACGAGCTGAAGGTCGTCTTCATCGAGTTCGTCCACCGCCACCTCGAACGCTACGCGCGCGAGGTGCGGCGCGACCGCCGCTACGTCTGCCCGAAGTGCTCGACCGCCGTCACGGATCACAACGCCGTGCGCCGGCGCCTCGACGCCGGGAAGGAGTTCATCACCTGCCAGGTGTGCGACCGGCGCGTGCCGCTCATCGACCACATCGAGCAGCGGCTCGGCTCCGACCCCGTCGCGCGCAAGGTGCGCTACATGGAGGAGCGCGACCGGAGCGAGCGCGACACGCAGGCGCTCGAACAGATCCTCATCGGCCACATGATGGCCGTCTGCGGCGAGGCCAACCAGCTCTTCCGTCACGCCCCGCTGCCCGAATACGGGGTAGACGGCGAGGTCGAGTTCAAGGACAAGGACGGCCGCCCCGGCGGCCGGAAGATTTACGTGCGGCTCAAGACCGACATGTCGAACCTGAGCCGCGTCACGACGACGCTCGACGGCAAGGGGGGCGAGGCCAGTTACATTTTCACCGACGAGCCCGACGTTGAACGCTGGGTCACGCCGCCGGCGGACGTGTATCTGGTCATCAGGGGCGGCGACGGGACGATCCGCTGGATGAACGCCACGCGCTATCTGAAGGGGCGCGAGCGGAAGAGCAGACAATTTGTTTTCGAAGGCGAGCGGCTGGACGCGCCCGCCGTCTGGCGCGTGCGCGACGAGTACTTCCCGCGGGCGGTCGTCTCCTGAAAAAGTAGACAGTAGACAGTAGTCAGTAGTCATACCAGCTTGCTGAATGGGATAAGGCGTCCGAAGCCGGGAGCGCGGGCATCCCTGCCCGCCGAAGCGTGCCCGGGCACGCTCGGCCGTCGCCCTGTATCTCTCGACGTCGGAGTGGATAGTCACACGGCCTTCGCGCCTGCGGCGCTCAT
>DASVQJ010000372.1:0-49139 GCA_036389235.1 Pyrinomonadaceae bacterium
GGACATGAACGAGGCCATCCCCGCCACCCACCACTCCACGCGGTTCCCGCCCTTGAGGAAGTCCGTCCCGCCGCGCATGTACCGCATGAAGTAGGCGCCCACGCCCGCCATCAGGCACAGGTATCCCACCAGCACCACGTAATCGACCGTCTGGACAGTGGAACGCATCGCTTTCCTTCCTAAAAAGGTTTTCACCACAGAGGCACAGAGACACGGCTTGAAGAGGATTACTCAACAAGCCGTGTCTCTGTGCCTCTGTGGTTAATCGTCTCCATACTCACTCAAGTGAAATCTGCTTTAAGAGACGGGCTTGCTGCGCAGGCGCGCCGCGGTCTCGACGGTCGCGCGCGTGCAGCGCTGCGGCGGCAGCCCCCGCAGGACGAGTTCCAGGTCGTCCACGACCATCGCGCCCATGCCGTGCCAGATTTCGGGGATGTTGCCGGCGCGGTGCGCCGAGAGCAGCGTGTTCGGCGTGCGGCGCGCGCGGGCGTCCGCGGGGATGGGCTCGTCGGGGAAGACGTCCACGGCGACGCGGACGCGGCCCCGTTCGGCCGCGTCGAGCATCGCGTCGAAGTCCACCACGCCCGCGCGGCTGACGAGGACGAAGACCGAGCCCGCCGGCATCGCCTCGAACTGGCACGCCCCGACGGCGCCCCGGTTCTCCGTCGTCACGGCCGCGAGCACGAAGAGGACGCGCGAGCGCGCGAACAGCTCGTCGAAGCCCACGGGCTCGACCCCCAGCTCGCGCAGGACGCTCGGGTGCAGCCAGGGGTCGTGCACGACGATGTCGCGCGAGAACGGCCTGAGCAGGGGCAGCAGGGCGCGACCCAGGTTCCCGCAGCCGAGCAGGCCGAGCGTCTTGCCGTGGAGCAGGAAGGAGTCTCGGTTGTCGGCCTCGCCGTAGAGCGACTCGTCGCCGCGCCGGACGGCGGCGTCCGCCTCGTGCATGCGCCGCGCCGAGGAGATGGCCATGCCCAGCGCCATCTCGGCCACGGGCTGCGCGAAGACGGGCGAGGTCGCGACCACGTGGATGTTGCGGCGGTGGCACTCCTCGTAATCCACGTTCGGCAGGAAGTTGCTCTCTACGTTGGCGACCAGGCGCAGGTGCGGCGCCCTGTCCAGACGCTCGCGCGGCAGGGGCGTCTGGCCGATGACGGCGACCGCCTCGGGCAGGTACCGTTCGACGTGCTCGTCCGCGGCCGGCGAGCCGTCGTGCCAGACCACGCGCCCGAGCCGTTCGAGCCGCGCCCTGTCTTCCGGGCTGAAGATGAGGTCGATGGTCCGCGGGTGCGGGTCGAGCAGGATGACGCGTTCGTTCTCGTTCATTCGCCCCGTCCTTCGTGTAAGAAAAGTCTGCGGCCTGGCCGTGCGGCTTCCGATTCAGGATAATGAGCCGCGCGACGCTCCGCCGCCGCGGTCATGCCAAACCCCCGCGCCGTCCGCGCGCGGCCGTAAAGGAGTTCTTCAGAGTGCGAACCCGTTCCCTGCGTCGTCGGCTCCGGGCCGGCCTGTGTCTCAAACTCGCCCTCGCCGCGCTCGCCGCCGGTAGCGTCGCGGCCGCGCAGGCGCCGTGGCCTTCGACCGTGGCGCCCGGGGCGAAGCTGTCAGTCGTCTACGAGGACGGGCGCTTCTTCGAAGGGCCGAGCTGGGACCCGGCGACCGCGAGGCTCTACTTCACGGCCTTCGAGAAGGGCAACGAGCAGGTGCTGCGCCTGGACGCGCCCGGCAAGGTCACGGTCTGGATGGACCACACGCAGGGCGTCAACGGCACCTACCTCTCGCGCACGGGGCGCCTGCTCGCGGCGCAGGCTTTCGGCCACAACCTCCTCGGCATGCGGATCGGCCGCGACGGCCCCGAAGACGTCAAGAGCCTCACGTCCGGCTTTGACGGCATCCCCTACATCCAGCCCAACGACGTCGCCGAGTCGCCGACGACGGGGGGCATCTACTACACCGACCCCAACTTCAAAGGTAAGACCCGCAGCGCCGTCTACTACCTGAGCCCCGAGGGGGCTGTGCGTCGCGTCGTCGAGAACCTGAAGCTCCCGAACGGAGTCGAGGTGTCGAACGACGGGCGGACGCTCTACGTCAGCGACAGCTTCGAGAAGCGCGTCTACTCCTACCCCGTCCTGCCCGACGGCTCGGTAGACCAGGGCCGGGTCAAAATCTTCTTCGACCCCCAGACCGAGAACACCAACGACCCGGACGGCATGTGCTCCGACGCGGAGGGCAACCTCTACTTCGCCATGCGCGGCGGCATCTGGGTGGTCACGCCGGAGGGGAAGTCGCTCGGCCTCATCCCCGTCCCCGAGTTCTGTAGCAACGTCACCTTCGGCGGCGGCGACGGCCGCACGCTCTACATCACCTGCGACAAGAAGGTCTACGCGCTCCGGATGGCGGTCAGGGGCGCGCAGTTCAAATAGCGCGCGTGCCCTTCAGGAGCGACGCCGACCCGCGGTCGAGGTAGACCGTCGCGCCCGCGTGCCGCCGCAGGGCCGAGGCCGGGCGGAGTGGGCTGACTTCGAGTTCGAGGCAGCCCCTCACCGCCTCCGCCTTCCTGCGGTCGGGCACGACGCAGATGACGCGGCGCGCCTTGAGAATCTGCCTGATCGACATCGAGATGGCCCGGCCGGGGACTTCTGCGAGCGAGTCGAACCAGCCCTCGCCGACCTGCTGCCGGCGGCACGCCCCGTCGAGTTCGACGACGAGGTAAGGCTCCTCGGTCTCGAAGTCGGCGGGCGGGTCGTTGAAGGCGAGGTGGCCGTTCTCGCCGATGCCGACGAAGGCCACGTCCACCTCGCGGCGCGAGACCAACTCGCCGAGCCGCCGACATTCCGCGCGCGGGTCGGGCGCCTCGCCGTCGATGTAGTGGAACGCGCCGGGTTGGACGCGCGCGGCGAGGCGCTCTTTGAGATACCGGCGGAAGCTCGCCGGGTGGGACTCGGGCAGGCCGACGTACTCGTCGAGGTGGAAGAGGACGACCTTGCCCCAGTCTATCCCGGCCTCGCCGGCGAGCGCGTCGAGGAACTCGAACTGCGAGGCGCCGGTCGCCGCGACCACGCGCGCCTCGCCGCGCCGGTCAATCGCTTCGCGGATGATCGCGGCCGCGTCGCGCGCCGCCGCCCCGGCAAGCTCGCGTGTCGAGTCGAAGACTTTTAACTTCATCGCTCGCGCCTTACTTCAGAGTCACCTTCGCGGAGGCCGTCGCGCCCGTCAACACGTCCGCCACGCGCAGCGTGTACGCGCCCGGCGCGTCGTTGAGCGCCGACGGGAGCGTGAAGGCGGCCCGCCCTCCCTCCGCCAGAACGTTCTTCGAGTAGGCCGGCAGCGTCGAGCCGTCCGGCGCCAAGACCTGAAAGCGGAAGAGCCTCCGCCCCGCGCCCGCGGAGGCGACGGCGAACTCGGGGTGCTCGCCGAGCCCCGCGGCCGTGGGGCCGCGCAGCGTCAAAGAGTTCTCCGCCGGGCTCAGCGCCAGCACGAGCGCGTCGCCGACGACGAGCGACGTGCGCACCGCGTCCGTGCGGCCGAGTCGCCTGCCCGCCCGCACGTCCGTGACGTACGAGGCGCGCGGGAGCTTGACGGTGATCTTCTGGCGCGCGACCTGCCCCAGCCCGGCGTCGTTGTAGACGGTGACGCCGTCCTGTCCGACGACGCCCGCGACGCCGACGTTCTCCTTGACGACGGCCAGAACCTCCGAGTCCCCGAAGCGGTAGCGGACGGCCTGCGCCTGCGCCAGACGCCTGCCGTCGGCGGTGAGCACCTCGACGGCGGGGCGGACGCCCGCGTGCTCGAACAGCCGCGAGAGGAGGGCGCGGTGCCCCGCGCCGCCCGACTTCTCGCCGCGCAGCTTCGGGTAGCGGTCGAAGAGCGCGTTGAGGTAGAACGCCCAGCCCTGACCCACCTGGCGCGCGACGACCGCGTCCGCGCCGCCGACGCGCCCGAGCGCCTGACCGCCCGCCGCCTTCACGTCCGACTCGGCCGCCGTTAAGTCAGCCAGGTCTTCGGCCTTCAGGCCCCAGCGTGTGCCCTCGGCCGTCACCCCGGCCGCGCCGGCGACGCGGCCCAGCGTGCGCCTGTTCGAGTCGGGCGCGTTGACGCCGAACAGCTCGTTCAGCACGCCCTTCGGCTGCCACGCGCAGTGCTCGTCCAACAGCCCCGCGGCGGCGTCGGCGATGACGACGCCGCCCGAGCGCGCGAACTCCTCGACGGCCTTCGCCTCGCGGGCCGAGAGCGCCACGGAGAGCGGGAGGATGAGGACGCGGTACTTGCCCGCGGAGAGCGCGCCGCCTTCGATCTGCTCGGAGGCGACGAAGTCGGGTTGGAGCCCGAGGTCTTTGACGGCGCGCACCCACCCGTCACGGTCGGCGGGGAAGTTGGCGACCGCCTTCTCGGGGGCGATGTCGGCGCCGCCGTCGAAGTTGCGGTGGTAGCCGAGGATGCTCGCGCCGTGGACGGAGGGCATCGAGTAGTGGATGGCTATCTTGTCCCCCAGGCGCTCGGACTCCATCAGGAGCTTGCCGACGCCCTCGAACCTGAGCGAGCGGAAGGCCGCCCCCATGTCGCGGGCGGAGTTCGAGTGGGTCAGGTCGGGGTCGAGGAAGGAGTACATCCAGAAGACGTTCGGGTGCAGCACGTTGTTGACCGCCGCGTTCCAGATGGCGTTCTGCACGCCGATGCCGCTCGAACCGTACCCCGTCCAGAAGCCGATCATCGAGTCGGGCTTGGCGAACGAGCGGTGCATGTCCCACTGGTTGCCGCCCTCGTACGAGAGGAAGTCGTCGATGACGCGGTCGAGGCGGTACCAGTCGGCGCCGTTGTAGGCGTTGGTCTCCTGCGTGCCCGACAGCGCGATGCGCGCCTCGGGGTCGCCTTCGACGACCGCCTCGCGGACGCGTGCGTAGGCGCGCGCGAAGGTCACCTCCATGAAGGTGCGGTGGTCGGCCCACGGGGCGAAGTTGCCCGACTCGCGCGCCTGCTCGGTGGTCGAAGGGAAGACGGCGTCCCAGTCGCGGAAGTCGGAGCGCCACACGCGGTTGAGCGCGTCGAGCGTCTTGTACTCACCCTTGAGCCATTCGCGGAAGTCGGCGAGCGCCTGCGGACTCCAGTCGAAATCGACGGGGTCGCCGTAGGAGGTGAGCGAGCCCTCGTCGCCGACGAAGTAGTAGTCCATGTTAAAGCGCGCCTTGTTGCGGGCCGTGGCGCGCGTGATGCCGGCGAGCGCGTCCATGAAGGCGCGGTCGTTGAAGGAGGGCGTGCGGCGCAGGAACTTCGTGTCGCCGGTGCGCCTGTACAGCTCCTTCTTCGTCAGGTAGCCGAGCGCGTCGAAGTCGCCGGTGCGCTTGTAGTCGGCTATCGCTTTTTCCATCGCCTCGGGCGTCGTGGGGCCGCGGTCGTACCAGTAGACGCCGAAGGTGCCGCGCGGGACGTTCAGCCCGTTGTCCACGTCGCCCCCGCTCCAGGTGAAGCCCGTGTCGGCGGCGGCGGCGCGCACCTGACGCATCTGCGCGTCCTGGAGGTAGTGCTTCGTGCCGCCGAACGCGACGAGCGCGGTGTACTCGCGCTCCCGCCGCTTCTCCTGCACGACGAGCACTGGCTTGGTGCGGAGCTGGTCGACGACCGCGCCCGATTCGTCCGCCAGCTCCGCGGTGACGAGCGCCTGCCTGCCGACGAAGTCGCGGAGCGCGTAAGAGAACGTCCGCTCGCCGCGCGCCGGCGCTTCCAGCACCGCGAGCAGCCTCCCCAGGTCGTCCGCGACCTTGAGGCGCATCCGCAGCCCTTCGAGATTACCCGTCGCGCGCACCACCGCGCTCAGCGTCTCGCCGCGCTTGTAGACGTCCACGGCCGGCTTCGCCATCGTGACCATCGCGCGCTTCGGGGCGTGGCGGACGGCCGAGCCCCAGTTGAGCGTCGCGCCGGTGCGCGCGTCGCGCACGATGAGGTCGTAAATCTGCCTGCCGCCGGCCCGCCCCCAGCCCGCCGCGGCCGTGGCGACCTCGAAGGAGTTCTGCCCGGCAAGCAGTTCCTTCGTCACCTTGTTCGAGCCGAGCCGCGGGCCGAACTCGCTCCTGCCCGAGACCTCTATCTCGACGCGGCGCGCGGCGTCGGACGTGAGCGCGAGCTTGACGGAAGGTTGGGCGGAGCCCTCGGCCGCGAGCGAGTCGATGCGGACGCCCGCGTCGCGCCCCGCGGCCCACAGGACGGCGCGGGAGAGGAGCGAGTACTGATACTCCCAGTAGTCCCAGTAGGTCTTCGTCTCGACGGGGTTGACGCTCTGCGGGGTGAAGCCCTCCTCGACGTAGGCGAAGGCGACGACGCGCCCCTTGCCGTAAGTCTTGACGGCGGCGACGGGGTGCTCGCCCGAACGGATGATGACGTCGCCCGCGGCCTTGTACTTGTAGAAGGAGCCGCCGGCCTGCCCTTCGGGGAGGAGTTCGAGCGGCAGCCCCTCGGTGATGAAGTGCGGGCGCGCGGCCTCCCAACGCCCTTTGGTGACGGCGTCCTGGTTGACCTCGGGGTAGCCGCGCTCGTTGACGGTGTCGTCGGGGACGCCGACGAGGGGCGACAGCTCCCAGAGGCGCGCGTCCGCCTCCGCCTCGTCGCCCTTGAAGGGGTGCCCCTTCACGTCGCCGAGGAAGGGGTGGAGCAGGACGAGGCCGGCGCCTTCGCGGACGCGGCGCAGCACGGCGTCGCGCGCAGCACGCGTCATGCGCGACCAGCCGTTGAGACCCGGGATGAACAGCACCTCGAACGGCGCGGGGCCGGTCAGGTCCTTCTCCACGTAGCCGTAGACGGTGCGGAAGTCGTCGCGGTCGCCGCGGTACTCGTGCCCGTAGAAGTCGCCGATGCCCCAGCAGTTGATGTCCCAGTTGCGGTCGATGGAGACGGTCGTCGGGGCGAGCTCGACGCGCTGCATCAGCTCGACCATGTCGCGGCCGTACTGGATGGAGGGGATGAAGAAGCCTTTGACGGGGCCGCCCTGGAGCTTGGTCGCCCAGGGGACGTGCGGCGTGGCGACCTCGGCCGAGTAGGTGATGTCGTTCTTGTGGAAGCTGCTCCCGCCGACCCCCGCCCGGGATGCCTGGCGCGCGCGGGCGCCGGGGACGAAGGCGGCGAGCGTGAGAGCGGACAGTGCTACGGATAAGAGCTTTCTCATTAAGGTTGCCGTGCCGTCTGACATAGTTGAAGTCTGTGCGTATTTAGCGACGTACGTTCGAGTGCGACCGTGACAGACGAGTCAGAACCACCCGCGGTAGCGGGTGGGCCTTTGCCGAACGGCGCCGCCGATTAGCACCGGACCACCCGCTACCGCGGGTGGTACTGACCTGCTTCGCCATCCGCCGGTCGCATCCGAACGCACCCCGCTGATTGCCGCGGAGCGGCACTTGAATTTAGCCCGGCCTTTCAAGGCCGGGGCCGCCGCACGTTAACGAGTGCCGCGTCGCGTCAGCGACGCCTGAGTTCAGCCGTCGCTGACGCGACGGCGTTTTACTCGACCTCGACCCGGCCTTGAAAGGCCGGGCTAAACTCAGACGCCGCTCCGCGGCGCAGTACGCACACGCTTCGGATAATTGTTATGACCCGCCGGGGCGGCCGTCGAATCGGGGGCTCAGGCTTGACCTTTACCTGCTAACTCCCCGGCGATGCGGAAGCAGACGCGCGACGAGGGGAGAACGTCTTCGACGGTCGGGGCGGGGCGTCTCCCGGACTGTAAAGCGGCGACGAACTCCAGGACCTCCTCGTAGGCGCCGCTGCGCAGGTCTTCCGGCGCGGACTCGTCCGCGAACTCTTCCGCTTCGAGGAGCCCGCCGCGCCAGCATTGCAGGGAGCGCTGCGGCCCGGAGCCCGCGACGACCCGCGCGCGGAAGCCCTCGCCGAACAGCTCGTAAGACTCTTCGACGAAGCCGGCGGTCGGGAGCACCTCAAGCTGCCCGCGCGCACCCCCCTCGAAGCCGAGGGAGACGAGATACCAGTCGGCCGAAAGTCCTTCCGGGCGGTGCGGCGTCGCGCGGTAGTCCGTAATCTCGCCCGCGACGTGGCGCAGGGCGTCGAGCGCGTGGAGCGCCGTCTCCCAGATGAAGGCGGGCTCGTCGCGCCGGTGGCGCACCATCGTCGCACGTACGTAACGGAGTCCGCCCGCCTCGCGCGCCCAAGCCGAGGCGCGGTTGAGATACGGCATGAACCGGCGGTTGACCGAGACCATGTGCGGCGTCCCCGTCCGCCGCGCGACCTCGGCCAGACGCTCGACCTCGGCGAGCGACGTGCCGAGCGGCTTCTCGATGACGCACGGGATGCCGCGCTCCAAAACCTTCGCGGCGACCTCAGTGATGCGGCCCACCGGCATGACGGTCACGCAGCCGTCGAGCCGCTCGGCCGCGAGCATCTCGTCCAGGCTCGCGTAGGCGCGCCGGAAGCCGAACTCGCGGCAGAACCTTTCGGCGCGCGCGCGGTCGAGGTCGCAGGCGGCGGCCAGCTCGATCTCGCCCGGCCGCGCGGCGTCGTAGCGCCGGAGCGGCGCCGCGTGGCTCAACTCTGAATGTTCACCGCACCCGACGAGTGCCAGTCGAAGCGTCACGCGCTGCCCCCTTCGCCGAAACTACCCGCGCCCGCCGAGAGACTCGACCGAAGCCTGCGGCACGAGCCTCTCGACCTGCCGCGCGTCGATCATGCCCGGCGCGTCGGCCAGACAGTTCGCCGTCCCGCAGGCGGCCGCGAACCTCACGAACTCCCGCCCCGAGAGCCCGCGCCGGTGCGCGACGGCGAAGCCGGCGAGCGACGCATCGCCGCACCCCACGGCCGAGCGCGCCTCGACGCGCGGCGCGCGGGCGACGAGCGGCGCGGAGTCGCGCGTCGCCTGCCAGAACATGCCCTCGGCGCCGAGCGAGATGGCGACCCCGCGCGCGCCCGCCTCGAAGAGGAGCCGGGCCGCCTCGGCCGCCGGGCGCGCGCCGTCGAGTGACACGCCCGTCAGCGCCTCGGCCTCGTCGCGGTTCGGCTTGACGAGGTCGGGCGACTCCCCGAGCGCCGCGCGCAAAGCCTCGCCGCTCGTGTCGAGCAGCACGCGGCAGCCCTGCGCGTGCGCGAGGCGGACGAGCTGGGCGTAGAAGTCCGCGGGCGCGCCCGGCGGGAGGCTGCCCGAGAGGGCGACCTGCGCCGCCCACCTGTACTCCGTGAAGAGGTCGCGGCAGAGCGAGAGCATGCGCTCGACTTCACCCTCGCTGACGTCCCCGCCCGGCTCCAGCACCTCCGTGACCGTGCCGTCGGACTCCACGATCTCCATGTTCATGCGCGTCTCGGCGGCGGTCTTCACCACCGCCACGGGGATGCCGAGCGAGACGAGCCCGCGCTCGCAGTCCGCGCCCGTCGAGCCGCCGAGGAAGCCGACCCACGTCACACGCTCGCCGAGCGCGGCGGCCGCCGTCGCGACGTGCGCGGCCTTCCCGCCCGGCAGGGGGCAGACGGAGGTCGCGCGGTTGACCGCGCCGGCTTGCAGTCTGCCCAGACGCAGGCGCCGGTCGATGGCCGGGTTGGCGCTCACGCAGATAATCATCCTGTTACCCCCCGGGCGCCCCGGCGCACTCGTGACTGTGACTGCCGCCCTCAGCCGCCCAGCTCGCCCGCGCGCTCGAAGAGCGGGGCGGGCCGCTCGTCGTCCACACGCAGCAGAGAGCCTTCCGGGCCGCGCAAGTAAAGCCCCAGGTCCTTCCAGACCTTCAGGCCGTGCGTGCCTCGCTCGACGATGCGTTCGAGCCGCCCGACGCTGCGCGCGAAGAAGTCCGGCTCGCCGAAGTCCGAGAGGCGCAGGTCGGTCTCGACCTTCGCGCTGACCATCGCGATGAACTTGTCCTCCGCCGCTTCCCTCAACTCTTCGCCCCGCCCCTTTCGAGTCGCCCTTCGAGCCCGCCCGCTCAGTCCTGCCGCGCGCCGCCGCGGCCGTGCTCAACCTCCGTCGGCACGTCCTCCTCGCCCGTGACCTTGCCGCCGGAAGACCAGAGGTAGTTGATGACCCAGAGCAGGACGAGGAGGCTCACGACGAAGACGGCGAGCAGCCCGAGGGCGTAGCCGTGGCGGCCGTAGAGGAAGTTCCCGACCGTGAACAGCGACGACCAGATCATCGTGCAGCCGGCCACCCAGCCGACGAGCGCCATCGGGATGTTGTCGGCCCGCTCGACGGCCCCGCGCTCGACGCCGGCCTCGCGCCGGATCGGCTCCCAGCCGGGGCCGGCCGGGTGCACCTTGCGGTAGAACTCCACGAGCGTCGCGCGGTCGGTCGGCGGCGCGAGGTAGGCGGCCAGCACCCAGCAGACGGTCGTGACGGCGATGGTGATGAGCAGCCGCTGCGTCGAGGTGGTGTGGGCGACGCCCTGCTTCTCCAGCACGAGGAAGAGGACCGAGACGAAGAAGGAGCTGACCATCGCCGCCACCTCGCTCCACGCGTTGATGCGCCACCAGAACCAGCGCAGCAGGTAGAGCAGCCCCGTCCCGGCGCCGACCTGGAGGATGATGTCGAACGTGTCCTTCGCCGTGTCGAGCACGAAGACGAGCGCCGACGAGATGACGAAGAGCAGCACGGTCGCCACGCGGCCGGCGAAGACGTAGTGCTTCTCGGAGGCGTCGTCGCGGACGAACCGCCGGTAGAAGTCGTGGACGAGGTAGGAGGCGCCCCAGTTGAGGTGCGTCAGGATGGTCGAGGAGTTGGCGGCGACCAGTCCCCCCACCATCAGCCCGACGAAGCCCGCCGGCAGGAACTTGAGCATCGCCGGGTAGGCGATGTCGTGGCCGAGCAAGCTCGGGTCGAGGTCGGGGAACGCCGCCTGGATGTCGGAGAGCTGCGGGTAGACGATGATCGAGGCGAGGCCGACCAGAATCCACGGCCACGGCCGCAGGACGTAGTGCGCCACGTTGAAGAAGAGCACGGCGCCGAGCGCGTCCTTCTCCGACTTCGAGGCGAGCATCCGCTGCGCGATGTAGCTGCCGCCGCCCGGCTCCGCGCCGGGATACCAGACCGCCCACCACTGCACGGCTATCGGCAGGATGAAGACGGCGAGCGCGATCTCCCAGTTGTTCGTGAAGTCGGGCAGCACGCTCAGGTAGTTGAGGCCGTCCGGCCCCGGCGTGGCCGAGAGCTTCTCGACGAGGCCGGAGAGCCCGCCGACCTGCGGGAGCCGTATCGCGAAGTAGGCCGCCGCGATGACCGCCGTCATCTTGATGAAGAACTGCACCATGTCGATCACCAGCACGCCCCACAGCCCGGAGTGCGCGGCGAAGATGACGTTGAGGAGCCCGACGAAGAGGAGCGTCTGCCAGCGGTCGAGCCCGAAGAGGATGGCCGCGATCTTGCACGCCGCGAGGTTGACCGTGGCCATGATGAGGCAGTTGAAGAAGAGCCCCAGGTAGACGGCGCGGAAGCCGCGCACCGCCCCGGCCGCCTTGCCCGAGTAGCGTATCTCGTAGAACTCCAGGTCGGTGAGCACGCCCGAGCGGCGCCACAGACGCGCGTAGAAGAAGACCGTCGCCACGCCCGTCAGGACGAAGGCCCACCAGACCCAGTTGCCGGCCACGCCCTGCCGGCGGACGATGTCCGTGACGAGGTTGGGCGTGTCGCTGCTGAAGGTGGTCGCCACCATCGAGAGGCCGGCCAGCCACCACGGCACCGAGCGCCCCGAGGCGAAGAACTCCGAGGTGTTCTTGCCCGACCTCTTGCCGAAGAAGAGGGCCGGGGCGAAGCAGACGCCGACGGCCAGGAGGGCGATGATCCAGTCGAGTGCGTTAAGTTGCATCGGACAGTCCTACGGCTTCGGTCAAAGTTCGGGGGCAGGGGATTAACGTAACGAACAGACCCTGATCTTGGCGGACGAAATCTCGCGGACGGCCTCGACGGCCGGCGCGAACGTCTTCCGCAGGTCGATCTCGTCGCCCGCGGAGAGGGAGCGCTTGACGGCCAGCGTGAAGGCGTTCTTCAGCTCCGTCCCGAAGTTGATCTTCCGGATGCCGCACGAGACGGCGCGGCGCAGCAGCTCGTCGGGCACGCCCGAACCGCCGTGCAGGACGAGCGCGGCGCGGCCGCCCACGGCGTCGCGTATCTGCTCCAGCCGCCCGAAGTCGAGCCGCACCTCGCCCTTGTAGAAGCCGTGCGCGGTGCCGACGGCGACGGCGAGCGCGTCCACGCCCGTCTCTCCGACGAAGCGCGACGCGTCCTCCGGGAGCGTGTAGAAGCGCGAGATGTCGCCGCCCTCCTGGTTGTGCGCGACGTGCCCCAGCTCGCCCTCGACCGAGACGCCCGCGGCGTGCGCCAACTCGACCACGCGGCGCGTGACCCCGACGTTCTCGCCGAAGGGGAGCTTCGAGCCGTCGATCATGACGGAGGTGTAGCCGGCCTCGACGCACCGCGCGGCCAGCTCGTAGCTCCCGCCGTGGTCGAGGTGGAGCGCGACCGGGCGCTCGATCTCCTCGGCGGCGGCCCGCGCCATCGCCACCACCATCCCGAGGCCGAGGTACTTGATGGTGGACTCGGTGGTCTGGAGGATGACGGAGGCGCCGCACTCGTTCGCGGCCCCGACGTGCGCGCGCAGCGTCTCGGCGTTGTAGAAGTTGAGGGCGGCGACGGCCCGCCCCTCGCGGCGCGCCTCTTCGAGGAGTCGGCGGCTCGGCACGAGCGTGCGCCCGGCCCCCCGCGCCTGTGCTGTCTGTTCGCTCGGACTCGTCATCGGTGTGGCCCGTCAGTCTTCAAGTTCGGTCGGACGGTCTACCGCCCCGCCTGCGCGCGCAGGAAACGTTCCAGCGCGTCGCGGTCGGGCTGGTTGGCCGTGCCGCCCGCCTTCAGCGTCGAGAGCGCGCCGCAGGCGTTGCCGCGGCGCAGGCATTCTTCGAGGCCCAAGCCCTCTAGGTGCGCCGATACGAAGCCGGCGGCGAAGGTGTCGCCGGCGCCGGTCGTGTCCAGCGCGTCCACCTTGAAGCCCGGCGCCGAGGCGACGCGGCCGTCCTTGATCGCCGCGGCGCCCTTCGCCCCCAGCTTGACGACCGCGCAGGGGACGCGCGCGCCGAGCGCCTTGAGCGCGCCGCGCGTGTCGCGCGCCCGCGTCAGTTGCAGCGCCTCGTCCCTGTTCAGGAAGAAGATGTCCGTCTGTTCGAGCACGTCCCAAATCTCTTCGCCCCATGAGCTGGTCGGGTCGGAGTTCGGGTCGAAGGAGGTGGTGAGCCCCTTCGCGCGCGCCTCCCGGAAGATGCGCGCGAAGGAGGGGCGCAGACCCTCCTGCAAAAAGTATGAGGTCAGGTGGAGGTGGCCCTTGCCCTTCAGCAGAGACATCCGCACGTCCTCGTACCTGAGCGAGGAGATGGCGCCGAGGTAGGTGACGAGCGCGCGGTCCTTGCGGGTGCTGAGCGCGAGCGTGATGCCGGTCTTCTCCGAGCGGTCGCGCAGGACGTGGCGCGTCCCGACGCCCGCGCCCCGCAGTGATTCGAGGCAGAGGTCGCCGAAGTCGTCCCGGCCGACCTTGCTGACGAAGGTCACCTCGTGGCCGAGCTTCGCCACCCCGCAGGCGAAGATGGCCGAGGCGCTCCCGAGGGTCATCTGGAAGTCCTCGGCGATGATCTCAAGCCCCAGCTTCGGCTCCTGCGCGAGACCCGTCGCCACGGCGTCCACGTTCAACTCGCCGATCACGACCACGCCGCTGCCTGCCTGTTCTCTCATCAGGTTTGACTATTTGATTCCGGATACTTACGATAACTTTCGACGGGAGCCGGATTGTAATACAGACCGAAAGCGAAAGCAAAGGTGTTCGAACGTGCTCTGTCAGGGATGGCTGCCGTTTTAGCACGGGGGCGGGGAGGGGGCACAGGGGCGATGGACGAATTGAGGAGGCTGCTGGCGCTGTCCGAAGAGGAGAAGGCGGGGCGGGGTCTGCTTCACACCCCGCGCGAAATTTACCAGCAGCCCGACACCTGGCGGCACACCTTCGAGGACTTTTCGGCGCGCTCCGCAGAGGTGCGAGACTTCCTCGCGCGGGCGGGGCTGTCGGAGGGCGCGGCGCCGACTGTCTACCTGGTGGGGGCCGGCACCTCCGACTACATAGGGCGGGCGCTGACCTCGCTCCTGCGGCGCGAGTGGCGCTGCGAGGTGCAGGCCGTCCCGAGCACCGACCTGCTCACGGAGATGGACGAGCACGTCATCCCCGCCCGCCCGTATCTGTGGGTCTCCTTCTCGCGCTCGGGCGACAGCTCCGAGGGCGTCGCCGTCATCGAGGCGGCGCTCGAACGTCATCCGTCAATCCGGCACCTGATCGTCACCTGTAACGGCGCGGGGAGGATGGCGCGCGACTTCGTCGGCCGCGAGAACGTCTTCCGCCTCGTCCTCGACGACGCGGTGAACGACCGCGGGCTGGCCATGACCAGCTCCTTCACGAACATGTTGGTCGCCGGCCAGTGCCTCGCGCACGTCCGAGACCTCGGGTCTTACGGGCGGGTCGTCGAAGAGTTGGCGGCGGCCGCCGAGAGGTTCAGGGGGGCGGCGGCGGACGCGGCGAAGGGGCTCGCGGCCGGGCGGCTCACGAAGTTCTGCTTTCTCGGAACGGGGGCGTTGCGCGCGGTCGCGGTCGAGTCGGCGCTGAAGGTTCTGGAGCTGACGGCCGGGCGGGTCTACACGTGGTCGGAGTCGTACCTCGGCGTCAGGCACGGCCCCCTCTCGGCGGTGGACGACGAGACGCTGGTCGTGGGGTTCCTTTCGGGCGAAGGGCGGCGCAGGGCCTACGAGCTCGACCTGTTGCGTGAGGTCAGGGCCAAGGGGCTCGCGGGCAGGATCGTCGCCGTGTGGCCGGGCGAGGCGCCGCGGGACGCGGGGTTCGACGAATCACTCCCGCTCGGTCTCGCCGCCTGGTTCGAAGACCTGCACAGGCCGCCGCTCGACGTGATCTTCGGGCAGCTCTTCGGCCTCTTCAACTCCCTCGGGCAGGGCCTCAAGCCCGACACCCCGAGCCCGAAGGGGGCCATCACACGGGTCGTCGAGCGCGTGCGGATTCACTAGCCGGGGCTCAGGCGAGTATCAGCTCGACGCCAAGCTCGCGCAGCCCCGCGCGCATCGCGTTGGGCAGCCCGTGGTCTGTGACGACGCGCGCGACCTCGGACAGCGGCACGATGCGCGAGAGGCTGCGGCGGCCGAACTTGCTCGAATCGGCGACGAGTATCGTCTCGCGCGCGGCGCGCACCATCGCCTGGTTGACGTGCGACTCGTCGAGGTTCGGCGTGCTCAGGCCGAACTCCAGATCGACGGCGTCCACGGCCAGGAAGAGCTTGTCCACCGAGAGCCGCCGGAGCATCTCCTCGGCGAACTGGCCGACGAGCGACCCGGAGTTCTGCCGCAGGAGCCCGCCGAGCAGTATCACCTCGACCTCGCCCGCGCCCGCCAGCTCTGCGGCCACGTTGAGGGCGTTGGTGATGACCTTGATGCCGCGCCTGTCCTTAAGGTGCCGCGCCACCTGCTGCGTGGTCGTCCCCGAGTCGAGGATGATCGACTCGCCGTCGGCGACGAGCGCGGCCGCGGCCGCCCCGATGCGCCGCTTCTCGTCGGCGTGCAGCGCGGCCTTGACCCGGAGCGAGGGGTCGGCGCTGACCGTCACGGCGCGCACCGCCCCGCCGTGGGCTCTGCGCAACAGCCCGCGCTCTTGCAGCTCCTTGAGGTCTTTGCGGATCGTGACTTCGGAGGCGCGGAGGCGGCGGCTGAGGTCGCCGACCTCGACCTTCCCGTGCTCCTCGATGAGTTCGAGGATTTTGGCCTGTCTCTCCAGGTTCAACATGCCGGCCGTGTGACCTTCCCGCCGGCACCAATTTATAACAGACCGGCGTGGCGTAGAGTCAACGAAGCCCGGGCCGGTTCAGCATGGCGTGGCGCGCGGCGCCGAGCGCGCCGGCCGCGGCGCCGAGCGCGGCCGGGACGACGCGCACGCGCCGGCCGCCGGGCCGCCACTCCATCAGACCGAGGTAGCGTTCGAGCGGGTCGAAGAGGGCGCCCCCAGCCTGCGCGATGCCGCCGCCGATGACGAAGACCTCGGGGTCGAGCACGTTGATCATCGAGGTGACGGCGCAGGCGAGCTGGTAGACGGCCCTCAGCCAGACGCGCGTGGCGTTCGCGTCGCCCGCGAGGTGCGCGGCGACCAGCGCCTCGGTCGAGTCGAAGAGGCCGCGTGAGCGTTTAGCGAGCGTGCGGTTGCCGACCGCCTCTTCGAGCGTGCCGGGGATGCCGAGGCTGTCGGGCTCGCCGTCCACGTCCAGGCAGATGTGCCCGATGTGGCCGCCGCGCCCCAGATGCCCCGTGAGCAGCCGGCCGCCGGTCAGCACTGCGCCGCCGACGCCCGTGCCGAGCGTCAGCATCACCGCGTCGCGCGCGCCGGCCGCCGCGCCCTTCCAAGCCTCTGCGAGCAGCGCCGCCTGCCCGTCGTTGAGGAGCGCCAGCGACCTGCCGTCGCCGAGGTATTCGACCCAGTCGAAGCCCTGGAGCGATTCGAGGTGGCCGCTCACGGAGGCCATCGAGCGGCCGTCGCGCGCCGCCATGCCCGGCGACGCGATGCCGACGCACGCGGCCGCCCCGCCGAGGCGCGCCTCCAGAGCCCCTATCAGCCCGCGCACGCCCGCGGCCCAGGCCGCCCCGGCGCCGTCGCGCGTCCCGGCCGACGACTCCGCCAGCACTTCCCCAGAGGGGCGGACGGCCGCCGCCTTGATGTTCGTCCCGCCGAGGTCGATGCCTATCGCGTAGTCCATAAGCCCGGCCGCGGGTGCCCCCTCCGACGTCGGCGTCATGAGACGACGCACGCCTGAACCCGCGCGAAGACGGCGTCCACGATGCCCCGCGCCTTCTCCTCCGACTCGGCCTCGGCCACGACGCGGACGATGGGCTCGGTGTTCGACCCGCGGACGAGGAACCAGCCGCCGGGCACCGTCACCTTCACCCCGTCGCGCGTGTCCAGCGGGTAGGCCGCGTAGTCGCGCAGGATCATCTTCAACACGTCCTTAATCTTGTGCGAGGGGCAGGGCAGCTTCTCCTTGACCATGCGGAAGGGGGGAAGCCCTTCGAGTATCTCCGAGACCGTCCGCCCCGTCTCGGCGAGCAGGTGGAGGACGAGGGCCATGCCGACCAGACTGTCGCGCGCGAAGTTGACGCGCGGGTAGATGACGCCGCCGTTGCCCTCGCCGCCGATGACGGCGCCGACGCGCCGCATCTCGTCGGTCACGTTCACCTCGCCGATCTTCGACTGGTGGAGCGGGCAGCCGAAGCGCTCGGCCGCGGCGGCGAGCGCGCTCGTCGTCGAGAGGTTGGCGACGACGGGGCCGCGCTCCAGCCCCAGCGCGTAGAGCGTCGCGAGGACGAGCGTGTAGTCCTCGCCGACGGGACGCCCGCGCTCGTCCACGACCGCGAGGCGGTCGGCGTCCATGTCCTGCGCGAACCCGACGTCGGCGCCCACCTCGCGCACCTTCGCGCAGAGGACGCCGAGGTTCTCGGGGAGCGGCTCGGCCGGGCGCGGGAACGAGCCGTCGGGCGTCGCGTGGACGGTGAAGACTTCGGCGCCGAGCGCTTCGAGCAGGCGCGGGCCGACGAGGGAGCCGGCGCCGTTGCAGGAGTCGAGGACGACGCGGGGGGGCCGCGCGGCGCGGGGCAGGGGGCCGAGCGCGTCGAGGACGGCGCGGATGTGGATGTCGGTCGCGCCGCCGACCTCCTCGAAGCCGCGCATCTCTGCGCCCGAGACCTTCGTGTACTCGCCCTGGTGGTAGATGTCGAGCATCTCGCGCGCCTGCCCCGCGCCGAGGAAGAGGCCGTCGGCGCCGACGAACTTGAGCGCGTTCCACTCGGCGGGGTTGTGGCTCGCCGTGATGGCGATGCCGCCGTGCGCGCCGCGGCGCCGCACCATCATCTGCACGGTCGGGACGGGGCAGACGCCCACGTCGATGACGTGGCACCCGCTGGAGAGCAGCCCCGCGACGACCGACTGCTTGACCATCTCGCCCGACGTGCGCGGGTCGCGGCCGATGACGATGGTGCCCGAGCCGACGTAGGTGCCGAACGCCTGCGCGAAGCGCACGAGCAGGTGCGGCGTCAGCGAGTCGCCCACCACGCCGCGCACGCCCGAGATGCTGATCTTGAGTGTCGGTATCGCTCTCATCAGTCTTTGCGGGTAGACAGTAGACAGTAGAAATACATTCGTCGCCCGGACCCTGCGGCTGTCATCTTCAAGCTCCGCGAAGCGGGGCCTACTGACTACTGTCTACTGACTACTGACTGCTGTCTACTTCTCCTGCTCACCCTCTCACGCGGTCGCGCGCCCAGTCGAGCAGGCGGCGCCCCCCCGCTTCCGTTTCGGCCTCGACGATGATGCGGATCATCGACTCGGTGTTCGACGCGCGGACGTGCGCCCAGCCCTCGGGGAGCGAGACCTTGACGCCGTCGGTCAGGTCGCACGCCGCCCCCTCGCGCTCGGCCGCGAGGCGGAAGTTCTGGAGGAGCTGGTAGATGTGGTTCGGCTCGACCTTGACGTTGTGCTTGACCACCGAGAGCCGCGGCAGCCCCCCGACCATCTCGGAGGCGCGCTCGCCCGTGCGCGCGAGCCGTTCGAGGATGAGGCCGATGGCGGCCGCGCTGTCGTGCGTCGGGTGAACCTCCGGCACCGAGACGCCGCCCGACCCTTCGCCGCCGAGGACGGCCGCGTGCTCGACCATCGCCTCGGAGATGTGGGCCTGCCCGACGGGCGTGCGCACGACGCTGCCGCCGTGCCGTCGGGCGATGAGATCGACGGCGCCGCTCGTCGAGACGTTCGTGACGACGATGCCGCCGGGTCTCTGCGCGAGCCGCGTCTCGGCCGCGAGCGCGAGCGTCAACTCCTCGCCGAGCGGCTCGCCGAGTTCGGTCACCAGCCCGAGGCGCTCGCCGTCGGCGTCGTGTGCAAAGCCGATGTCGGCCCGCCCCGCCTTGACCACCGCCCGGAGCTGCGCCATCGTCTCGCGCCGCGGCTCGGGGTTGTGCGGGAAGGGCGCGAAGGGGTCGTCGTTGACGGACAGGACTTCGCAGCCCAGCTCTTCGAGCCAGCGCGGGATGAGGTAGACGCACGCGCCGTTGCAGCAGTCCACGGCGACGCGGGGCCGGCGCGCGCGGATGGCCCCCACGTCGAAGGCGCCCTTCAGGGCTTCGACGTGGTGCGCGACGGCGTCCGCGCTCTCGACCTTCGTCTTGACGGCGTCCCACCTGGCCTTCGGGAACTCGCCCTGGTGGTAGATGTCGAGCAGCTCCTCGCCCTGCGTCGCGTTGAAGTAGAGCCCGTCGCCGCGCACGAACTTGAGCGCGTTCCACTGCGAGGGGTTGTGCCCGGCCGTGATGGCGATGCCGCCCGCGGCGCCCAACTCGCGGACCGCGAGCTGCATGCTCGGCGTCGGGCAGACCCCGAGGTCGATGACCTCGCAGCCGACGGCGAGCAGTCCCGCCAGCACGGCCGAGCGCACCATCGGCCCCGACGGCCGCGTGTCGCGGCAGACGAGGATGCGCCCGCCGTCGAGGTACGTGGCGCACGCCTGCGCGAACCCGACGACCAACTCCGGCGTGAAGGTCTCGCCGACCACGCCCCTCACGCCCGTCACGCCTATCTTCAGTGGTTTCATGGCCTGCCCGGTAGCCCTACTCTACCTCAACGACTAGATGCGCCGCACCAGCCCCTCCTCGGTCGCGCGGGTGTTGCGCACGAGCAGGAGCACGAGGGCCATCCCGACGAGCGGGATCAGGCCGGCGACGACGATGATCGGGTCGAAGGCCGCCGTGCCCATGCCGGCCCGCGCGTCCGAGACGTAGCCGACCAGCAGGAAGGCGATGATGGTGCCGAGCCCCGCGCCCGTCCCGCTCAGCCCGCTCACCGACGCCACCGACCCGCTGTGGAAGAGGTCGGAGGGCAGCACGTTGGCGATGGTCGTGAAAGAGGCGTAGGAGAAGGTGGCGAAGCCGAAGAGCAGGGCGATGGCGAGGAGGTTCGTCGTGAAGACGGTCGGGATGAGGACGGTCACGCCGATGCCGCCGAAGACGACGAGCGCCTTACGCGCCGCGCCGACCGGCCACCCGCGCTTGATGAGGTGCCCCGAGAGCCAGCCGCCGAAGAAGTTGCCGAGGTCGGCCGCGACGAACGGAATCCAGAAGGCGAAGAGCCCTTCTTCGAGCCTGATGCCCTTGGCGACGAGGTAGATCGGGAACCAGTCCGTGACGAAGAACCAGACCGGGTCGGTCAGAGTCCGCGCGGAGATGGTGCCCCAGGTCTGCGGCAGCCGGAGGAGTTGCCCCCAGCCCGGTCGCACCCTCTCAACGCCCTCGGGCTCGTCCTCCCGCCGGTCGCGCAGGATCATCTCGCGCTCCTCGTCGGAGACGCGCGGGTGCGACTCGGGGCGGTGGTAGAGCCAGCGCCACGCGGCGAGCCACATGAAGCCGAGTACGCCCGGCACGACGAAGGCCGGCCGCCAGCCCCACCTGAAATAGATGCCGAGGATGAGGTAGGGCGCGACGGCCGCGCCGATGGACGAGCCGCTGTCGAAGAGCGCCGTGGCCAGTCCGCGCTCGCGCTTCGGGAACCACTCCGAGACGGCCTTGGTCGCCGCCGGCCAGTTGGCCGACTCGCCCACGCCGAGCAGGAAGCGGAAGGCCGCGAAGCTGTAGAAGCCGCCGGCCAGCGACGTGAGCATCGAGACGACGGAGTACCAGACGACCGAGAGCGTCAGCCCCCGCCGCGTGCCCAGCCTGTCGACGAGGCGGCCGCAGACCGTCTGCCCGATGGAGTAGGCGATGCGGAACGAGATGACGAGGTAGGCGTAGTCTGTGTTCGTCCAGCCGTAGTCCTTCTTGAGGAAGGGGGCGAGGTTCGAGAGCGTCTGGCGGTCGATGTAGTTGATGACGGTCGAGGCGAAGAGCAGGCCGCCGATCCACCACCGCAGCTTCTTTATCGGCGCGCGGCGGCCCGCGCCGGTCTGTTCAGACACTGCCATTCGTGCGGCTCATCCTTTGATTCGGGTTCGTGGCTAAGCCTCCGCCCCGTCCAGCTCGGAGATGAAGCGCTCGCACAGCGCCACGTCCTCCAGAGTCTTGATGCCCTGCCCCTCGCGCGCGTCGGCGAATGGGCAGGCCAGCACCCCGCCGGCCCGCCCCGCGAGGAAGTTGATCATCTCGTTCGGGAAGCCCAGTTCGCCCGTCCGGTCGTAACGCCCTTCGGATTCGCGCCAGTGCCGGCGCCGCAACTCCCCCAGCGCGTCGAACATCACGCGGCTCTTGAGCAGGAAGAGGCCGTTGTTCGTCTCGCCGAACTCGGGGCGCGGCGCGCCCTCCAGGTGCGTCTCGCGCGACGCGAGCACGCGCCCCCGCTCGTCGCGCTCGACCGGCGCGTAAGGACGCTCCCTGAGCGCCGTCGGCAGCACCATGTCGTACTCGCCGAAGAGCGCGGCGAGCCGCAGGGCGCGCGCGAACGTCCGCGGCCTGACGACGGGCTGCGTGCCCCAGACGACCAGCGCGCGCCCGGCGAAATCCTTCATCAACTCGCGCGCTTGCAGGACGGCGTCGCCCGTGCCGAGCGGCACGCGCTGCACGGCGTAGCTCACCTCCTCGCCCGCCAGTGCCTCGCGCACCGCCCGCTCCGTCTCGGGCGAGACGATCACGACCGGCGCGCGCGCCGAGCCGCCACAGCCCTCCAGGACGTTACGCAGCACGCGGAGTACGGCCGGCACGCCGGCCACAGGCGCCGCGGGCTTCGGCACGTCCAGCCCCGACTCGCGCGCCCTCGACCCCTTCCCGGCCGCGACGATCACGGGCCACACTTCGCCCCCTGCGGCGTCCGCCTCGACCTCGTCCAGCATCGAGGCGACTCCCCGCCTGTAGGCCGCACCCGCGCGCCCCAGCGCGTTGAACTCTTCGACCGCACCGCGCCAGACCGATTCGAGCCCCAGCCCCGAGAGCCCGTCGCCCGGCGTGGAGATCATCACCGAGCCTTCGCGCTCGCCGTCCCGGCCGGCCGTGGCGTAAAACTCGGCCTGCACCTTGCGCGTGAGCCCCGGCACGTTCTCCTCCGTCGTCAGCGCGAGGACGTTGCCTCCGAACCCGCCGCCCATCAGCCGCGCGCCGCGGACGCCGGGGTCGGAGAGGATGATGCGCACCAGCCTCTCCACCTCCGGCGTGCTCACGCCGTAGAGGTCCCGCAGGCTCGCGTGTGTCTCGTTGAGCAGTTCGCCCAGTCCTGACACCGCCTGCCGCCCGTCCAATTCGGAGGGAGAGTTGAGGAGGCGCTCGGCCGCCGAAACGCGGCCGACCTCGCCGAGGTGATGCAGGGCGTATGCGCGCACGCGCAGCGGCCGCCCGCGCCGCCCTTCGACGAGCGCCGGGAAGGCTTCGACGCAGTCTCTGTAAGCGCCTGCGTAATCCCGCTCGACCTCCTCCAGCGTGACCGTCTCGGGGAGTTCGCGGAGAAGCGACTCCGCCTCGTCGGCGGCACCCTCCGCGCCCGAGAGCAGGGCCTCGACGGCGCGCCCCCACGCCGCGTGACTCCGCGGGTCTATCTCCTTCCAGCCTTCTATGATTGCGGGTATCAGCAGGCGCGAGACGGCCGCGCGCTCGTTGTACTCCAGCATGATTTCGCGCCCCTTGTCCGCCGGGTGGGAGAAGAAGGTGACCCAGCGCAGCCGCTCCGGCGGGAGCCGTACGGAGCGCGTCGTCCCCTCCCTGTAAGCGATGCGCACGGCGTGCGAGCGCCTCGCGAGGCAGATCGTCAGGTGATCCATCGACCCGCCGCGCGTGCCGACAAACCACTCGGCCTTCGACGAGTCCACGGCCAACTCGCCGGGCTCGTAAGCCACGCCGTTGACCTCGCGTATCGCCGCGCCGGCGAGCACCGCCAGCGCCGAAGAGGACGAAGCCCCGCCCTTAGGCGGGATGCTCGAATCGACGACGAAGTCGAAGCCCCGCGCCACCCGCCCGCCGAACTTCGTGCGCGCGAAGAAACACGAACCTTTGACGTAATTGCCCCAGTGGGGCGACGGCGTCTCGCCCTTGAAGACGTAAGAGAGCCACTCCGCCTCGAAACCCTCTCCGCCTCCGGCCGCGGGGCCTTCGCCGAGCGAGAAGTCGAAGCGCGCGAACTCCCCGTGACGTGACGCGCCCCGGACGCGCCCCGTCGCCGAGGGCCTGTACATCATCAGCATGTCGTGTTCGCGGCTGCCGAAGGGGAGTGAGTACGTCGGCAGGTAAGACACGTAATCGACGTGCTCGCCGAGGATGTTGATGCGCGCCGGGGCGCGGAGCAGGCGGACGGGGCCATCGCCGTAGGCCCCCAGAAAGCTCGCGCACAGCGCACCCAGCCTGTTGAGGCTTTTCTCGGCGGCTCCCGCGTCGTCCCCGTAAGTCTGCCGGAGAAGTGAGAGCAGCCCCGCCGCCCGCGTCGGCAGTCCCCGGGCGCCACCTTCGAAAAGTGACGCGAGCATCGACGGCCGGCCACCTTGCGGTTCGTACGCCCCCGACCCGGCACGGGGGAGGGCGGCGGCATCGGATACGAGCTTATGTAGGTCTGAGACTAGCACCGTTGCGACTAAAGATGGCTGAAAGGCCCTATCTACTCTAAAGCGCTTTCGAGAAAGAGAAGGCGGCGGCTGCGTCGGGGTTTGTTCGAAACTCTGACAAATGCGGCCACCGTAGACCGGGAGGGCACCGTTTAAGATACCTCGCGGAGCCCCGGAGACGTGCTTATACCATCACACGCCCTCTAAAGCCAAAGGCCCACGCTGACTAGGGAGGGCGCTCTCGTTGTAGACGTGCGGGGCGAGGGGCGGGGCGGCAAAGTTACATAAAAGCAATTCTCTCAAGGTATAGATACCCGGCCCGGCGACCTGCGCCTTGCGGTCGCGCTCGGGTTAATGCTATAAAATCGTTCCCGACAACGTGTCGTGCTCTGAAGTTTCGTAGAGCAATCCGCCCACAATTCGTGCCGCCCCCAATGTCGTTAGGAGCCCGACGGGCGAAATTAGCCGTCGTGGTTTGTCAAGAAAATAAACAAACCGTTGAGTCCAAACGCCGAGGAGTTTGAAATTCGTCTGCTCGAAGAGAGCGATGTTGCCGAGGCGATGAGACTCAAAGCGGCGGCGGGGTGGAACCAGACAGAAGAGGACTGGCTCAGGCTCCTCCGGCTCTGCCCACGCGGCTGTTTCGCCGCCGCCGCCGGCGCGCGGCTCGTCGGCACGACGACGACCACCGTGTACGGGCGGGAACTCGCCTGGGTAGGCATGGTGCTCGTAGACCCCGAGTTCCGCCGGAGGGGCATCGCGACGGCGCTCGTCCGTGCGGCGCTCGAAGTCCTTGACGCGGCTGCGGTGGCGACGGTGAAGTTGGACGCGACGCCCGAGGGCGCCCCCGTCTACGAAGCGCTGGGCTTCGACGCCGAGCTTCACATCGAGCGCTGGGTGGGCGCGGCCCGGGCCGAAGCCTCGCCGGCACATGTTGCGGAAGGCGTGCCCGACCCGTCGCAAATCTTCGCGCTCGACCGACGCGCGTTCGGGGCCGACCGCTCGGAACTGCTGAAGGCTCTTTTGGAAGAGTCGTGCGTAGCGCCGGCGGTGAGCATTGGGGCGGACGGTCGGCTGCGCGGCTACGCCCTGGCGAGGCGCGGGGCGATGTCCGACTACGTGGGGCCTTTGGTGGCGGAGGATGCGGCGACGGCCGCCTCCCTCCTGGACGATGTGCTCGGCCGTCTGGATGTCGGGCAGGTCTGCGTGGACCTGAACACGACTTACGCCGGCGGCGCGCGCGTGCTGGAGGCGCGTGGCTTCGTCAAACAACGCGGGCTGATCCGCATGCGCCGCGGCGGGGGAAGCGGCGCAGGCACTTCCGACTCTGTCTTCGCCATCGCCGGGCCGGAAGTGGGTTGAGGCGCAAAATCTTCCAACTGAGGAATGAACATGGAATCACAGGTGCAGGGGGGCGCGGCCGAGGACGGCCTCGTCGAGCGGTTTCAGGCGGGGCGCCTGAACGTCTACGTCTACGAGTCGCGGCGGAAGATGGGGGCGGCGGCCGCCGCCGCCGTGTCGGCGGAGATTCGTCGCCTTCAAGGTGAGCGGGGCCGCGCCGTCGGCATCTTCGCCTCCGCGCCTTCGCAGAACGAGTTCCTGGCCGAACTCGCCGAAGCCCCGGGCGTCGACTGGCCTCAAGTCAAGGGCTTTCACCTCGACGAGTATCTGGGGATGGAGGACAGCGCGCCGCAGTCCTTCCGCCGCTTCCTGCTCGACCGCCTGGTGAACAAGGTAGACTTCGGCGAGTTCCACGGGCTGCGCGGCGAGGCCGAGGACGCCGCGGCCGAGTGCAGCAGGTACGCGGCGCTGCTCGCAGAGGATGCGCCCGACTTCGCCGTGCTCGGCATTGGCGAGAACGGTCACTTGGCCTTCATCGACCCGCCCTTCTGCGACTTCGACGACCCGCAGCCGGTCAAGGTGGCCGAGCTGGACGAGGTCTGCCGCGTGCAGCAGGTGCACGACGGCGCCTTCGCCGCGCTCGAAGACGTCCCGCGCGACGCACTCTCCCTGACCATCCCGACCATCATGTCGAGGCCGAAGCTGTTCGCCATCGTGCCGGGGCCGGCGAAGGCCCGGGCCATCAAGGGCGTCATCGAGGGGCCGGTCGAGACGGCGTGCCCGGCCTCCATTCTCAGGAACCACCCGGACGCGCACCTCTTCATTGACCGCGACTCGGCCTCCCTCCTCTCGCGCTGAAGGCGCGCGTAGTCCGGCCGAGGCCGCAAAGCTTTTAAGGTTGAGGGCGACGATGAGACTGGCAAAGAGCGGACGCGCGTTCCGGGGGCTGATGCTTGTCTGCGCCGTGACGTTCCTCACGGCGCCGCACGCTCACGCCCGGGGCAGGACTGCCGATAATAGCCGGCGGGGGGCGGCGTCGAGGTTCGAGCAACTCGTCGAGGCGAACGTCATCGCCACGCACGCTTTCCAAATTCTGCTTGCCAAAAAGTCCGGCAAGGGGGACGCGGCCTGTTACGCGCAGGGCGCCCTGTCGGACGGCGAACTGGAGGCACTCGTCAAACACCAGAGTAACCTCCTGAAGAGTCGGGCCGGGGAGGTCTCGGCCTGGGCGCGCGGCGGCCGGTCGGGCTTCGACCCGTCGAAGGATCTCGAACCGATACTGAAGTCGGGGCTGGCCGTCCCGCCCGGCTCGCCGGCCAACGTCTTCGCCGACCACCTGCGCGCGCACGCCCGTCTCAGGTCAGACGGGGCCGGGCCGCGCTCGGTCGCCAGCCTCTACCAGACCATCCTCGAAGTGGAGCGGGACGGCGACCTCCTACAGGAGCAGTTCGCCTTCTACATAGCGCTCGGCCTCCCCGTCTACGTCGGCCAGTTGGGTCTGCCGGGCGGCGACGACGCGATGCTCGCCGCGGGGCGCGAGTTGGAGCGGCGGGCCTGCGCCTCGCCCTACGCGACGGACGCCGCCGCGTGGCAGATCGCGGGGCGCAAGGTCTGGAACTGGGGCGAGAAGCACCTGCACGTACGCGACGAGAAGGTGCTCGCCGCGGAGCTGCTGCGGGAGCGCGACGTGCGCGCGGTCGTGCCGCGCCTGCGCGCCGTGCCCGCGCAGAAGGTGGCCGTCGTCGGGCACTCGTTCACGATGGGGCAGCACTGGTCTTCGCCTTCGAGCTTCGTCCCGGTCGTGACCGAAATCTTCCGGCGCGTGAACCGCAAGGTGGAGTTCAAGCAGTTCGAGCGGGGCGGGTTGACGGCCTCGCGCGCCAGACAGCGCTTCTACCAGGGCGTGCTCGACTGGAAGCCGGACAAGGTTCTGCTCGTCGTCATGACGCGCGCCGAGGAGGACTACGCGGCGCTCAGAGAGATGGGCGAGGGCTTCAAGGCGGCGGGCGTCGAGGCTCTCATGTTCGACGACGTACGCGACCCGGAGAGCGTCTCGAAGCCGGGGACGAGCGGGCGCGCCGCCCGCGTCGCGCGTGAGTCGGGCATCAAGGTCATCGAGGTCGGCGCGCTGCTCGCGGCCGCGCCGGACCGCGGGCGCTTCCTGAGCCTCGACCGCGTACACATGACCGAGCCCTACCACCGCCTGATGGCGAAGGAGTGGCTCAAGTTCCTCGCCGGCGCGCGCGGCGAGCGGCTCGCGGGCCGCGCCGAATGACGAGTCGGGAAGGCAGAAGATGAGGGCTAACAGGGAACAGAAAAACTCGGAGGGGGGCGTGTCGCGCGTCGTACTCGTCGCGCTCACGCTCTCCTCCTTCCTCTTCCTTTCGGGGGCGGCCGGGCTACGGGTCGCGCGCGCGCAGGCGTCGCCGGGGCAGGCGCGGCCGGCGGCGGTCGTCAGGCCGCGCATGCTCGTCGGCGAGCGCGACCCGCTGACGGGCTTCCAGACCTTGCGCGCGAGGTACGACGCGGGGGCGCGGCCGCCGGACGACCTGGCCGGCTGGGCGCTCACGTACCTGCTCAAAGGCGACGAGTCGTTCGCGCGCCGCGCGGTCGAGGAGATGCGGCGCGCGCGCACGCCCGAGCGCGTCGGCTCGCGCACCTACCCCGAGTTCGTCAAGTGGTCGCTCGCCTTCGACTGGCTCTACAACTACCCGGGCTTCGACGCGGCGCTCAAGGACCGCGTGGCCGGCGAGCTGGTCCGCGCCGCCGCGCAGATGCTCCAGGACCAGTCGCTCCGCGACCCGCGGCTCTCGATGTACCACAACTACACCGTCAGGTATCTCACGCTCGCGGCCTTCGCGCTGACGGCGGTCGAGGGGCACCCGTCGGTCGAGGCCGAGGCCGCGCCTTTGCGCGAGCGGACGCGCCGCGTGTGGGAGCACATCCTCGACCTGACCGACTTCATCACGCCCGACGGCGGCTACCACGAGTCGATGGACTACCAGCGCATCACCTACGCCCCGTTGGCGCTGCTGGCCGAACTCGACCGCACCGCCTCGAACGCGGACCCGGCGCTGCGCTACACGGTCTTCCGCCACTACGCGACGACGCACCTCTACAAGGCGCTGCCCGACGGCACGACCTCGCGCCTCGGCGACAACGAGTTCCCGTACATGCGCTCGCAGGACAACGTCGTGCTCGGCTACGCCGTCCACCGCTTCAAAGACCCTTACGCCGCGTGGATGCTCCGCGAGTCGGGCTGGCCGGACACGAAAGACTGGCTGATCCCCGTCGCCAAATTCCTGTGGGACGACCCCGCGGTCGCGCCGCGCGACCCGGCGAAGACGAGCGAGGCGGAGCTTTCGCGCCAGCACCACTTCCGCGGCGTCGGCCACCTCGTCATGCGCGACGGCTTCGGGCCAGACTCCACCTGGATCGAGTTCGTCGCGGGGCCGTACCTCGCCAAGCACCAGCACCTCGACCAGCTCCACTTCGCCGTCTACCACAAGGGCTACCTCGCCACCGAGAGCGGCGCCGACTACACGGACACAGAGAGCCCGCACTACCTCAACTACTACCGCCGCACCGTCGCGCACAACTCCGTGCTCGTCTACGACCAGCGCGAGCGTTTCTTCTGGGCGGAGAACCTCTGGCCGGCGGCGAACGACGGCGGCCAGCGCATGGACTCGTCGCGCTACTGGAACACGGCGCGCAGCCGCGAGGACTTCCAGAACACGCGCGAGCTGTGGGCGCTCGCGCGGATGGAGGCCGTCGGCCACAGGCCCGGCGCCTACCACTACGCGCGCGGCGACGCCACGCGCGCCTACAGCGCGAAGAAGGTCGAGCTGTTCACGCGCGAGCTGATCTACACGCCTTCGGACAACGTCCTCTTCGTCTTCGACCGCGTGCGCGCGACCGACCCGGGCTTCAGGAAGGCGTGGCTGCTGCACGGCGTCTCGGAGCCGAAGGTCGTGGCGGCCGGGCCGGGGCGCGACGCTGGGCACGGCGGCACCTCTTACGCCAGCGCGACCGAGTTCACATACGAGGACGGCGGCGGCGCGCTGCGCGTGCACACCCTGCTCCCGCGCGAGCCCGAGCTGACTAAGCGCGGCGGGCGTGGCTCCGAGTTCTGGACGCCGGGCGACGAGCGCGGCGGCGCGTGGGGCACGGGGCAGAACTGGCCGCTCGACCCGCCGGGGGGCGGGCCGCTCCCCTCAGACCCGTACCTGCGCAAGATGTGGAAGACCTTCTGGGGCGAGGAGTTCGAGAAGCTCCTGCCGTCGAACACGCGGGCGGTCGTGCCCGCCGCGTGGCGCGTCGAGGTCTCGCCCGCGAAGCCTTCGAAGGAGGACGCGTTCCTCAACGTCATGGAGATCGGCGACCGCGGCCGGATGCCTTCGAGAAGGGTCGAGCTGGCCGACGGCCCGAACCTGACGGGCGCGGCCGTCGAGGGCGGCGTGCTGGCCCTCTTCGCGGCCTCGGACGCGCGCGTCACGGAGGGCGAGGCGACCGTGCCCGACGTCGAGACGACGGCGCTCCTCGTCACGGGGCTCGTCCCCGACGGGAAGTACGAGTTGCAGTTGACGGGGGGCCGGGCCAACTGGCGCGGCGGCCTCTACAACGGCGTGCCGCAGTGGCAGCAGGTCGCGACGGCCGACGGCTCGGGCGTCATCCACCTGCCGTCGTTCAAGGGGCAGCGCGACGGCCGCCTGCGCCTCCGCCTACTCTCGAAGGATTAGGTCGCCCTAAGATGATAACAACACGGAAACTCTTTTCGACGGCGCTGACTTTGACCATCGTGTGGGGCTCGGCGTCGGCCCAGCGCCGGGCGCCAGGCGCGGCGCGGGGCACGTCGGGCGTCAAAGAGGTCAATCAGGTTAAGGGCGCAGACCCGAACCGCACGGTCGCCGTCGTCGGCGCGACGCTGATCGACGGGCGCGGCGGGTCGCCCGTGGCCGACTCCGCGGTCGTCGTGCGCGGCGGACGCATCGTCGCCGCCGGGCCGCGCTCGTCCGTACGCGTGCCCGCGGGCGCGGAGGTCTTCGAGGCGCGCGGGCTGACGCTCCTGCCCGGCCTCATCGACGCGCACTTCCACATCGACGGCGACGACCCCCTGCCCGCGCTCTTCCTCTCGCACGGCGTCACCTCCCTCCGCGACCCGGGCCAGTGGATCGAGGCTTACGACGCCGCGCGCGCCGCCGCCGCGCCCGTCCCGCGCCTCTTCCTGACGGGGCCGCACCTCGACTCGCCGCCGCCGGCCTACCCGGCCGACTCCTACGTCGTGCGCGACGAAGAGGAGGCGCGGCTCGCCGTCGAGCGCTTCGCCGACCAGGGCGCTTCCGCCTTCAAGGTCTACTTCCGCCTCCCCGTCGCGCTCATCCGCGTCGTCTGCGAGGAGGCGCACCGGCGGGGGCTGCCCGTCACCTCGCACTTAGAGATCGTGGACGCGGCCGACGCCGTCCGCGCGGGCGTGGACGGCGTCGAGCACGTCACCTCCTTCGGGACGGCGCTGCTACCCACGCGCGACGCGGAGAAGTACAGGCAGGCCGTGCTCGCCGACAACGCCGCGCGCCGCGAGGGGCGCTACGAGGTCTGGAACAAGGCAGACCTCGACGGTGCCCGGGCGCAGTCGATCATCAACCTGCTGGCCGGGCGCGGCACGTACCTGTCGCCGACGCTCGCCATCTTCGAGCGGCGCGCGGGCGACAAGGACACGACCGACGTTCACGTGCGCGGCTTCAAACAGATGCTCGAATTCACGGGGCGCGCGCGGCGCGCGGGCGTCCGCGTCGTCGTCGGCTCGCACTCGGCCGTGCCGCACGCCGAGCGCGGTTGGGCCTACCAGCGCGAGCTTGAGCTTCTGGTCGAGGCGGGGCTGACCCCGATGCAGACCATCGTCGCCGCCACCTCGGAGAACGCGCGCTTCTTCCGCGTCGGGGAGCGCCTGGGGAGCGTCGAGGCGGGGAAACTCGCCGACCTCCTGCTCGTCGAAGGCGACCCGCTCAAAGACATCAGGGTCATGCGCAACGTCAGGCGCGTCATGCTCGGCGGCGCCTGGGTGGGCGCGGCGCAGGGCCAGTGAGGGGGGGAGAGTTGAAGAGAACCGTCCGGCACTTTCTCCGAACGGCCGCCGCGCTGCTCGCGTTGTGTGGCGCCGCTCAGGCGGCGGGCAAGACCGTCCACGTCCACCTGCTCGACGGCGACGACTCGCGCGGCGACGGCAGCTACGCGAAGCCTTACAAGTCCTGGCGCAAGGCGCTGCAACACGCGGGGGGCGGCGACGCCGTCGTCGCCAAGAACGGCGACTACCGCAAGGCGGGCCAAGCCGCGCGCTGGGGCGGCATCCACCTCCTCCTGACGATGAACGACAGGCTGGAGCCCGGCGACCCGCGCCAGCCCGTCCCCGACAAGACGCGACCCGAGACCGTCGGCGTCTACCGCTACGACCCCGCGCGCCCGCTCACCATCCGCGCGGAGACCAGGCACGGCGTCATCATCGACTCGGTGCGCCTCCACCTCGTCCGCGGGATTGTGTTCGACGGCTTCGACATCAACCCGAACCCTTACTACACCGACGCGGCGGGGACGAAGGTCAACCGCCGCCGCAACGGCGTCCACGGCGACAGCGTCTACGAGCCGGAAGACCGGTTCAACAAGGTGAAGACGAACGACCCGCCGGGCGGCCACACCGCCGCCTGGTACGACCGCTCGCTGTGGACGAGCCACGTCACGGTGCGCAACTGCAAGGTCCACTACGAGTGCCCGCCCGCGGGCTGCACGCCCGAGTACGACCCTTTGCAGGACGACGAACGGCTCTACCTCATCAAGTTCAACCAGTCGCACCACATCACGATTGAAGACAACGAACTCTTCGACGGCCGCAACGCGCAGCGCAAGCCGGCCGTAGACCTGCCCTGCGTGGACGACGCCGTCGTGCGGCGCAACCTGATACGCAACAGCCACCGCGGCGTGGTGTCGAAGGGCGGCGGGAGGCGTGTGCTCATCGAGGCGAACGTCTTCGTGGACAACTCGGGCGCGGCCTTCTCGGGCGGCTCGACCGACCCCGACCTCTTCATCGACGGGCGCGTGGGCGACCCCTGCTCGTTCGCGCGCTTCGAGTCGTACGAGATGACGGCGCGCGACAACCTCGTCGTCTCGACCCGGCCGGGCGAGCGCCCCGTCGAGCCCGTCTCGCTCTGGGCGGCGAAGGACGCGACGGTCGTCAACAACACCTTCGTCGGCGTCGGCGAGCGCGGCGTGCTGCTCGTGCGCCCCGGCAACGAGGTGGACAGCCCCGCGCGCGGGTGCGGGCGCAGCGTGCGCCTCACGCTCACCGAAGGGCTCACGCTCCGCCGCAACGTCTTCGTCCTCTCGGGCGTCGTGGACGAGACGATGCTCTACCAGACGGCGGGCGAGGGCGTGAAGGTCGCGGGCTTCGTCCACGGCCAGAACACCTTCTACAACGGGGGGCGCGACGTGCCCGTCGGCGGCTTCGCCGACCCGAACCGCGAGCCGGGTTTCAGCAAGGCCGACCCGCTCCTGGCGGGCGGGCGGGGGAGCGACTACGCCTCCTGGATGGCGACCGCGCGGCTCGGGAAGGGCTCGCCTTCGAGGGGTCGGGGCGTGAGCGAGGTTTCCGAAAGGTAGCCGCCCCGCGCGGGCCGGCCGGAGTCGAACGTCAGAGGAGAGATACTTGTGCGCGGTGTCGAGAGAGTCGGGGAGTCATTCGTGAAGCCTGCACACGGCCGAAGCCTGCGCCGCTCCGTGTCCTTCGCACTGGCCTGCGTGTTGTGCCTGTTCGCGCACTCGGGCGAAGCCTCCGCGCAGGGGCCGCCCGGCGCGCGCCGCGCGCGGCCACAGGCGCCGAACGCCCTGAGACTTTCAAACCAGTTCGTCAGCGTCGGTTGGCTCGTCACAGGTGGAAGGTTCCGCGCGACTGGCGCTGTGGACAGGGTGACGGGCAAGGGCGTCCGCGTGGCCGAAGACGTTTTTACGCTCGTGCTCAAAGACGGCGCCGAGATTAGGTCGTCCGAGATGCGCGTCGTGGGCGACCTGCGCTCAGGGGACGCGCCTCGGAACCCGCGCGCCGCGCGCCGTGCGGAGCGGCTGCGCGGATGGCAGGCGCAAGTCACGCTCGAAGACGAGCGCGGCCGCGTGCGCGCGTCGTGGCGCGCGCTGCTGCGCGACGGCTCGAACTACGTGCGGCAGGAGGTGACGCTTGAGGCCCAGGGCGCCGACCTCCCCGTCTCGGACGTCCGCCTCGTGGACGTGGCGCTCGGAGGCGCGCGCGTCGAGGGGGCGGTCACGGGCTCGCCGCTGGTGGCGGGGAACCTCTTCCTCGGGTTCGAACACCCGCTCGCGGTCTGTCAGGCCGGGCCGGCGCGCGCGACCTGTAGCCTGCCGCGCGAGCTGCCCCTGCGCGCGGGGGCCGGCGTCACCTACTCTTCGGTCGTCGGGGTGACGCGACCGGGGCAGTTGCGCCGCGACTTCCTCGCCTACCTTGAGCGCGAGCGCGCGCACCCCTACCGCACGTTCCTCCACTACAACTCCTGGTACGACATCGGCTACACGAACAAGTTCGACGAGAAGGATTCGCTCGACCGCATCAACCACTTCGGCCGCGAGCTGGTGCAGAAGCGCGGCGTGCGGATGAACTCCTTCCTCTTCGACGACGGCTGGGACGACACCTCCTCGCTCTGGGACTTCCACTCCGGCTTCCCGCGCGGGTTCACGCCGCTGAAGCGTGCGGCCGCCCGCTTCGGCGCGGCGCCGGGCGTGTGGATGTCGCCGTGGGGCGGCTACGACGCGGCGAAGGCCGCGCGGCTGAAGTACGGCGAGGCCGAAGGGTTCGAGATCAGGGACGACGGCGGGAAGTTCGGCCCCGGCTTCGCGCTCTCGGGGCCGAAGTACTACGCGCGCTTCCGCGAAGTCTCCACGCAGATGATCGACCGCTACGGCGTCAACCAGTTCAAGATCGACGGCTTCGGCAACGCCGACCGCGCCTTCCCCGGCAGCCGCTTCGACAGCGACTTCGACGCCGCCATCAACCTCGTGCGCGAGCTGCGCGACCGCCGGCCCGACCTCTTCGTCAACCTCACGGTCGGCACCTTCCCCTCGCCCTTCTGGCTGCGCTACGGCGACTCGGTCTGGCGCGGCGGCGAGGATCACGACTTCGCGGGCGTCGGCACCGACCGCCAGCAGTGGATCACCTACCGCGACGCGGAGACCTACAAGATGACGGTGCGGCGCGGGCCGCTCTACCCCTTGAACTCGCTGATGCTCCACGGCCTCATCTACGCCGAGAAGGTGTCGAGGGGCCGGCAGAAGAAGCTCGACCGCGACCCGCACGGCGACTTCGACGACGAGATCAAGTCGTACTTCGGCTCGGGCACGCACCTCCAGGAGATGTACGTCACGCCGTCGCTGCTCAAGGCGAAGGACTGGGACCTGCTCGCCGAGGCCGCGCGCTGGTCGCGCGCCAACGCCGACGTGCTCGTGGACACGCACTGGGTCGGGGGCGACCCCGCGGGGCTCGAAGTCTACGGCTGGGCCTCCTGGTCGCCGCGCAAGGGCATCCTCGTCCTGCGCAACCCTTCGGACAGGGCGCAGGAGTTTACGCTCGACGCGGGCCGGGCTTTCGAGCTGCCGGCGGGGGCCGCGCGCGCCTACACGGCCCGCAGCCCCTGGCGCGACGAGCGGGGCCGCGCCGCCGTCAGGCTGCGCGCCGGGCGGCCGCACACCTTCCGGCTCGCGCCGTTCGAGGTGCTGACGCTCGAAGCCCTGCCGTCGCGTTAGAGGCGCCGCCGGGACGGCGGCCGGTTCGTGACAATGCACATCCGCGGTGAGGAGAGAAGATGAGTAAGCTGAACCGAAGGCAATGGCTGGCGGCCGTCGCCGCCGCGTCCGTTCTGCCGGCGCTCGGGCGCCGGGGGCTGGGGCAACAGCAGGGCGGGCGGGGCTCGAAAGAAGGGAAGCTGGCGCTGGAAGATTACGTGCCGAAGAGCATGCTGCACGTGCCGGCGACGAAGGTGCCGCGCGCGCGCTTCCCGGCCGTGGACTTCCACACGCACCTCTCCTGGACGCCGGCCGACGGGCGGAAGGCGAACCAGAACACTAGCCCCGAGAAGGCGCTCGAAGTGATGGACCGCCGCAACGTCCGCGTGATGGTCAACCTCACGGGCGGCTTCGGCCCCGCCCTCGAAGAGAACATACGCTACTGGCAGCAGGCGCACCCCGGCCGCTTCGTCGTCTTCACCGAGCCGTGGTTCGGCCGCTTCAACGAGCCGAACTACCCGACGTTCCAGGCCGAGCAGATCGAGCACGCCCGGCGCGTCGGCGCGAAGGGCGTCAAGGTTCTGAAGCGGCTGGGCCTCGGCCTGCGCGAGCAGGTGACGAAGGGGCCGCTCGTCAAGGTGGACGACAGGCG
The DNA here is from genome assembly GCA_036389235.1 of Pyrinomonadaceae bacterium. Taxonomy (GTDB): domain Bacteria; phylum Acidobacteriota; class Blastocatellia; order Pyrinomonadales; family Pyrinomonadaceae; genus QHXN01. Next base: position 35,312 of record DASVQJ010000372.1, read on the forward strand.
CTTCGACCCGATGTGGGAGGCGGCCGGCGGCGCGCGGATGCCCGTCGCCATCCACACCTCCGACCCCGAGGCGTTCTTCCTCCCGACCGACAGGCACAACGAGCGCTACGAGGAGCTGAGCGCGCACCCCGACTGGTCGTTCCACGGCCGCGACTTCCCCTCGAACCGCGAGCTGCACGAGGCGCGCAACCGCGTCGTCGCGCGCCACCCCCGCACGCACTTCGTCTACCTGCACGTCGGCAACGCCGAAGACCTCGCGTGGGTCTCGGAGTGGCTCGAACGCTACCAGAACACCTCGGTCGAGATCGGCGCGCGCATCGGCGAGCTGGGCCGCCAGCCGCGCGCCGCCCGCAGGTTCTTCGACAAGTACCAGGACAGAATTCTCTTCGGCACCGACGCCGTGCCCGACGGCTTCGAGACGCCGCAGCAGATTTTCGGCGACGAGCTGTACGAAATCTACTACCGCTTCCTTGAGACCGAGGACGAGTATTTCGACTACGCCCCGGCGCCGAAGCCGCCGCAGGGGCGCTGGCAGATTTACGGGCTGGGACTGCCCGACCGGATTCTGCGCAAGGTCTACTGGGAGAACGCCGCGCGCCTGCTGGGCCTGAAGCAATAGCGGTCAGAACCAGCCGCGGTAGCGGGTGGGCCTTTGCTACCCGAAGCCCTCGGTTGAGAAAGGCCCACCCGCTACCGCGGGTGGTCCTGACCTGGTTTCCCTCGAACGTAGTTCAGACGTGGAGTCTTTAATGTCAGAGTTTTCGAGGAGAGAGTTCTTGCTGGCCGGGGCGGCCCTCGCGTTCGCGGGGCGCGCGGCCCTCGCGCAGTCGCCGCCGAAGAGCCCGCGGCCGGGGCGCGAGTTGGAGGTGACGCTCTCGGGCCGGGCGGACGACTTAAAGGAAGAGGTCGTCAGCTTCGGCGTCCCGCTCCCGCCCGGCTTCCTCCCGGACGCGGGGCGCCTGCGCGTGCTCGACGAGCGCGGCGAGGAGGTCGCGGCGACGGCGCGCGCGCTCGAACCGTGGCGGCTCGGCGGGCGCGAGGGCTCCGTCCGCTCGCTCCTCGTCCAGTTCAAGTCCGACTTCCGAAGCGCGCGCGAGAGGCGCGTCACGCTGCTCTTCAATAAGACGCCGGGGAGGCGCGGCGGCCCGCCCGTCCCGGTGCGGGAGACGCTCATCGACGCGGAGGGGCTGAAGGGGCCGCGCGTCCTCGCCGTGCTGCCCGCGAAGTGGCTGTGCGACTCGTGGGTCGTCGGCCCGCAGACGCCCGCGGCCGAGTCGGGCGCGTACGCCGAGTACGAACGCTTCGTCGAGCGCAACTTCCCCGGCTCGCTCAAGCACCTCGACAGCCGCGAGTTCGCCGCGTGGCTCTACGACCGGCCGTCCAACTACTACAAGATGTACGCGCGCACCGGCGACCGGAAGTTCCTCGAAGCCGGCTACCGCGCCGCGCACTTCGTGCGGCTCCAGACGGAGACCGAAGGGCCGAACGCGGGCATCTTCAAGCTGAAGGGCGCGGACGTCAAGTACGTCTACCCGCGCGCGATGCACCTGCACTACCTCCTCACCGGCGACGAGCGCGCGCTCGAAACGGGCCGCCTCATGGCGCGTTACTGCCTCGCGCACACAGACCCCGTCTACCGCCCGGCGCGCATGTCGCCGAGCGACCCTCAGAAGGACCCGGAGAAGGGCCGGGAGTTCTGGACGCTCCGCAACCAGGGCTACGGGCTGCTGGGCGTGCTCCACGGCTGGGAGATGACGGGCGAGCGCGCCTACTGGGAGAAGGCGCGCGAGTGCGTCGAGGCGTACGACAGGCACCAGCGGCAGCCGCCCGACGGCCGGCCGGCCGACGGGTCTCTCAGGCAGAACTGGGCGCTCTACGATTCGAGCGAGGCGACCTTCGAGGGCGGCACGTCGGCCTGGATGATGGCCCTGCTCCTCGACCCGCTCTTCATGTACTGGACGATGACGGGCGACCGGCGCGTGCCCGAGATGGTCTTGAGGTGGTGCGACTTCCTCGACCGACGCGGGATGGTGCCGGACGGGTCGAAAGCCTACTACGTCATCAACTGCTTCGCGGGGCCGGGCGAGCCGGGCGGCGAGTTAGGCCCGGACATGGAGATGCACAACCCGGAGATGGCCTACACCTTCGCCATGGGGCTCTACTTTACAAAAGACCCCGCGCGCCGCGCCGCGTACCGCGGGCGCTTCGAACGCCTCTTCCCGCTCGCCCTCAAGCTCGCCGACGTGAACAAGCCGCCCCGCGCCTTCAGCTGGGTCTTCCAGTTCACGAGCCAGCTCGTCTACTTCATGCAGCGCGCCGGGAGGTGAAAATGATGAAACAGCCGAAGACGATTTACGCGGTCTCCCTCGCGCTGGCCTTGACGGCCGCGGGCGTCCTTTTCGACTCGCGGTGTCCCGCCCGTGCGACCGCCCAGAGCCCCCCCGCGGTGGGGCGCTTCGAGGTCGCGGTCGAGAACGGCGTGCGGGTGAAGATGCGGGACGGCGTGACGCTGGCGGCCGACCTCTACCGGCCGAAGGGGGAGGGGAAGTTCCCCGTCCTCGTCGAGCGCACGCCCTACAGCCGCAAGGGCGACTTCGGGATGGCGCACGAGCTGGCCTCGCACGGCTACGTCGTCGTCCTCCAGGACACGCGCGGCCGCTTCGACTCGGGCGGCGAGTTCTACCCCTTCATGCACGAGGCCGAGGACGGTTACGACACCGTCGAGTGGGCGGCCGCGCTCGAACAGTCGGACGGGAAGGTCGGGATGTTCGGCGGCTCATACGTCGGCGCCACGCAGATGCTGGCGGCGAGTGCCGCGCCGCCGCACCTCGCCGCCGTCTTCCCTTACGTCACCGCGTCGGAGTACTACGACGGCTGGACGTACCAGAGCGGCGCGCTGATGCAGTGGTTCGCGAGTTCCTGGACGACGGGGCTCACGGTGGACACGCTGCGGCGGAAGGCCGCGGGGCGCTCCCGGCCCAGGGAGTGGATCGGGGAACTGCCTCTGGAGAACTACAAACTCCTCGACCCGCCGCCCGTCGCAGACCTCGCTCCCTACTTCCGCGACTGGCTGACGCACGAGCGGAGCGACGAATACTGGCGGCGCTGGAAGGTCTCCGACCACTACCGCGGGATGAACGTCAAGGCCCTGCACGCCGGGGGCTGGAACGACCTCTTCATCAAAGGCTCGATCAAAAATTACACGGGCCTGCGCGCCGAGGGCGCCGACGAGTCCGTCAGGGAAGGGCAGCGGCTCCTCGTCGGCCCGTGGGCGCACGCGGCGACCTCGCCCGAGGGCAAGATCGGCGACGTCGTCTACGGCCGCGGCGCCGTCCTCGACATGACCCGGACGGCGCTCAAGTGGTTCGACTTCGCGCTCAAGGGCGTGCAGAACGAGTACGCCACGGCGCCGCCCGTCTCCATCTTCGTCATGGGCGAGAACGTCTGGCGCGCCGAGCGCGAGTTCCCGCTCGCGCGCACGCGCTACACGAAATACTTCCTGCACTCCGCGCGCGGCGCCAACGGCGTCGGGGGCGACGGCAGGCTCGACACCGCGCCACCCGCCGCCGAGCGACCCGACGCCTTCACCTACGACCCGCTGAACCCTGTGCCGACCATCGGCGGCCGCCTCTGCTGCGGCGACGCCATCCCGCCGGGGCCGTTCGACCAGCGCCCGAACGAGTCGCGCAGGGACGTGCTGGTCTTCTCGACCCCGCCGTTAGAGAGGGAGCTGGAGGTGACGGGTTACGTGACGGCGGAACTCTACGCCGCGACGTCGGCACCCGACACGGACTTCACGATGATGCTCGTCGACGTCGCGCCCGGCGGCTACGCGCGCTACCTCACGGACGGCATCGTCCGCGCGCGCTACCGCGACACGACCGACCGGGCCGAGCCCGTCACGCCCGGCCGCGTCTACAAGTACGCCTTAGACCTCTGGGTGACGAGCAACCTCTTCAAAGCCGGGCACAGGGTTCGGCTCTACGTGTCGAGCAGCAACTTCCCGCGCTTCAACCGGAACCACAACACCGGCGAGGCGAACGCGGGCGCGACGCGCTTTGTGAAAGCTGAGCAGACCGTCCACCACGACGCGTCGCGGCCGTCGAGCGTCACGCTGCCCGTCATCCCGCGTTAACCCGCGCGGCACGAACCCCGAGGAGATCGCTTGAAGAGATTAGCCGCAGCCCTCACGTTGGGCGCCGCCACGGCCTTAACCCTTCTCCCGCACGCCGCGGCCGGGGGGCAGGAACGCCCCGGCCCGAGCGTGGTCGCGGGAGCCCGCAAGCTCCCCGACGTGAGCTTCGCGCGGCGCGCCAAACGCGGCTGCGACCGCTACGTCTCGACGGCGGGCGACGACGCGAACTCCGGGCGCAACGCCCGCGACGCGTGGCGGACGATAGGCATGGCGCTGCGTACGCTCCGCGCCGGGCAGGTCGGGTGCGTGCTGCCGGGAGTATACGAAGAGGGGCACAACGAGGCCGGGCACGACGGCACGGCCGACGCGCCCATCGTGCTCAGGCGCGCGCCCGGCTCGGCCGCCATGCCGGTCGTCAAGCCGAAGGGTCCCGCGGCGGTCTTCCACATCGACCGCGACTACTGGGTGCTGGACGGCTTCGACGTGGACGTCAACTTCCAGAAGGTCACCGGCGTCCGCTTCATGGAGAACGCGGCCCACGGCGTGCTGCGCAACAGCCGCGTGCACAACTCCACGTCCGGCGCGAGCGTCTACATCTCGGGCCGCGACATCCTCGTCGAGGGCTGCGAAATCTTCAACAACTTCCAGACTAACGGGCAGGACAGCCACGGCGTCGCCGTCGTGCAGTCGGCGGCGCGCGTCATGGTCAGGCGCAGCCGCATCTGGGACAACGGCGGCGACGGCATACAGTGCGAGGACTACGCCGACGCGCCCGCCAACCCCGAGGACGTCACGCTGGAGGACAACCTCATCTACACGACCCCGGCCAACATGGGGAGGACCGAGAACGCCGTCGACATCAAGAGCTGCCGCTTCGTCACCGTCCGCGGCAGCGCGCGGGCCAGGAACAGTTTCTACGGCTTCGCCCTCAAGCCCACGGCCCGGGGCGAGGCCGTCGTCGTCCACTACAACGCCAGGCACGTCCTCGTCGAGAACACAACCATGCGCGACGCCTGCCGCGGCCTCTCAGTCGGGAGGGGCGAAGACCGCAGCACCCTCGTCGAGAACCTGGTCGTCCGCGGCAACCTGATCGAAGACCTGCGGCAGGGGCAGAATTGTGACGGCGACGCCATCCTGATCTCCCGCGCGCACCACCTGGACGTCTACGCCAACACCCTCCGGAACATACCGCGCGCGGCCTTCCGCGCCGGGGTCAACAACTCCACGGGCGTGCCCGACCGGGACATAGACTTCTGGGGGAACAGGGTCGGCCCCGCCGCCCGCTGGCTGAACCTCGGGGTGGGGGCCGGCCAGCTGGAAGCTTTCGCCAGCGACCGCAACCTTTTCGTGGGCGACACCGAGGACGCGGCTAAGTTCTACCTGAACGGAAAGCTCGGAAGCTTTCGGGAGTGGCGCCGCATGTCTGGCACCGCGCCGGTGCTGGTCGCGGACCCGCGCGGCCGCGTCCGGCGCGCGCCATCGCAGAGATGAGGGGCGCCCGGCTTTTAATTTGTTGGGCGCGCCAACAAGCTGGGGCGGACGGGCCGGAATTCTTCGTGAAGGGGGTTGTCAAGCGAGTTTGGCCATGATATAAACTAACCGTTCGCCAGATTCGTGTCTGTTCCCTGGCTCGTCTGTCGGCCAAACCGGGGCGAATAGCTTCCCGACACTGTCGCAGCGTTTAGTTGTTCGAGGCCCCGGAGTGGTGCCGGGTGACTAAACAGCCGATGAGTAATCCACAACCTTAGCTTAACTGCCACCCCTCTTCCGGGGGCGAGCGCGCCCGGCTGCCCATCCTATCTCGGATGGTTTGTTGAGAGCTGCAACTTACTCTCGGCGTAAACCGCGGGAAGTAACCCCTGAATTGGACTCAGACTCGTCAGCCCGGACAGTCGATAACGAGCCGAAATCGCACGGACCGGCGCTTAGGTCGCCTGCCAGACGCCAACATCTTCGCCCATGGAGTCCTGTATGAAGAATATGCGCAGTTTCCTTTCGAGTCTCCTTCTACTCGCTTGCATCCTCTGCGGGACGTCTTCGGCGTTCGCGCAGGGGACTAACCTCGGCACCATCCGCGGGAGGGTCACCGACCCGGCGGGCGCCGCCGTCCAGAACGCCTCGGTCCAGGTCACCGACGTCGAGACGAACATCTCCCGCGACCTGACCACCAACGCGGACGGCGAGTACGAGGCGGCCGCCCTCAAGTCCGGCACCTATAAGGTGACGATCACCGTGCAGGGCTTCGCGACGAGGGTCATCCGGGCGGTGCTGGCCGGCAGCGACACGGTGCGCGCCGACGCGGCGCTCGAGGTCGGGGGCGCGGTCGAGACCGTCGAGGTGCAGGCGGAGGCGGGGGTCATCCAGGCGGACACGCCGACCATCGCGAGCTCCATCACGAACCGGCAGCTCACCGAGCTGCCGCGCGAGAGCCGCGACATCTACCAGTTCCTCTACCTCAACCCGAACATCACGCAGGGGCCGGCCGACGGCGACGGCTTCAAGTTCATCGGCGCCCAGAGCTACGGCGCCAGCTTCTCGCTCGACGGGCAGCGCGCCAACGGCGGCATCTTCGGCGGCGTCACGCAGAGCCAGCCGTCGCTCGAAGTCATCCAGGAGCTGACCGTGCTCTCGAACAGCTTCTCGGCCGAGTACGGGGGCATCGCCAACATCCGCGTCGTCACCAAGCGCGGCGGCGCCGACTTCCACGGCTCGCTCTTCTACAACAACCGCAACTCGGCGCTGGCCGCCTGGCGCCTCCAGGACAAGAACGCCAAGGCGACCTTCACCCCGACGACGTTCCGCCCGAAGTTCGAGACGCCCTACTTCAACCTCAACGAGCTGGGCGGCTCCTTCAGCGGCCCCGTCCCGTTCTCGCGCAAGCGGACCTTCTTCCTGACCTCCTACGAGCGGCGCTGGGACCTCGCGCCCCTGACCTTCAGGGCGAGCGACCTCCCGACCTCCACGGTGCTTAACGGCAACTTCACCGGGCTGAACGCGACGACCCGGCCGGCCGTCCCGGCCGACCTGCTCCCCCTGCTGACCGCGCAGGAGCTGGGCTGCGGCAACGGCACGAACACGTTCAGGTCGGGGCCGTGCGACCCGAACAACCCGCCCTCCCCGACCAACGTGACCAACCCGCTCAGGTTCAACGTCATCCCGCAGCGCCTGCTCAACCCCATCGCGCTCGCGTTCGTCAACACCTACTACCCGAACACCGGCGCCGCGCCCTTCAACCCGGCCAACGGGCGCCTGAGGGAGGAGTACTACCAGAACGTCCCCGGCCTCGTGACGCGCGACCTGTTCACGGGCCGCGTCGACCACGACTTCTCCGAGAAGGACAAGGTCTACGCCGTCTACAACTACCAGAGGCGGAACGGCGTCCGCGCCTTCGCGGCCAACCTGCCCTCGCTCGGGCTGCGCGACCAGGAGGGCTCGAACCACACGCTCGCCCTCTCCTACACGAGGGTCTTCAGCCCGTCGGTCGTCAACGAGGCCCGCGGCGGCTTCAACACCCAGGCCCAGTACACGCACGCCAAGCAGACGGTGCGCCAGTTCCTGTCGGGGATCGGCTTCAACGAGCAGGAGATCACCTCCTACGGCAACGTCGTCGGCCCGGAGCTCGTGGACTCCTACGGCCACATCGCCTTCACCATCATGGGGCCGCGCAACCTGACCGCGGGCGGGCGCAGCGTCGACCGCTCGTTCGACCAGAGCCTGATCACCTTCGGCGACACGCTGACCGTCATCAGGGGGCAGCACACGCTCAAGGCGGGCGCCGACTTCGTCCGCAACCAGGCCATCGACGACTTCGTCCGCAACCGCAACGACCCGCGCGGCACCATCATCTACCCGAACAACTTCGGCGGCTTCGCCCGCTTCCTGACGGGGCTGCCGCCCAACGAGGTGCGCTACGTCTTCAACGTCCGGCCGTCGATGGACGTCCACAACTGGGAGACCGGCTACTTCGTCCAGGACGACTGGAAGGCGCACCCGCGCCTGACGCTCAGCCTCGGGCTGCGCTACGACCTGATCACGCCGTTCGTCGACAAGAGCAACCTCTTCATCAACTTCGACCCGAGCGGGACGGGCCGCAACGGCTTGAAGGGCGTCTTCATCGTGCCCACGGCCGACATCATCCCGCAGCTCCACCCGGGCTTCGCCGCCCAGGGCATCATCACGGCCGAGGAGGCGGGCGTCGGCCGCGGCCTCGTCAAGACCGACAAGAACAACTTCGCGCCGCGCGTCGGCGCCGCCTGGCGCGTCACCGACAACACCGTCATCCGCGGCGGGTTCGGCATGTTCTACCCGACCTCGGCCGCGCAGGGGCAGCGCGACGCCTTCGGCTCGACCGCCTTCAACCAGCGCATCCGCCGGCTCAACACGGCCGCGGCCCCGCTCTCGCCCCTCCCGGGCGGCATCAACCCGCGCGGCACCACCCCGTTCACCGGCGGCGCGAACCCGATTGTCCAGGGCCTCTCCATCAACGCCATCCCGACCGACCTCCAGAGCCCGCGCATCGACCAGTTCAACCTCACCCTCGAGCGCGACCTCGGGTGGAAGACGGGGCTGCGCGCCTCCTACCTGGGGAGCCGGATGCACGGCCTCATCGCCGGCAGAGACCTCAACCTGCTGCCTCCGAGCGACACCCCGTTCGGCACCACGACGGGCAACGGCACCACGTTCTGCAACCCGTACGTCAACCCGAACGACCCGGCCGACGTCGCCCGCGACTTCATCGCCTGCGACATCTCGGCCGCAGACCGCGCGCGGCTGCCCTTCTCGCAGTTCGGCGACTTCCTCGCCAGCTACGGCAACATCGGCACCGGCGACTCCGACGCGCTCCAGCTCGAGCTCAACCGCCGGTTCTCGGGCGGCCTGACCTTCAACTTCAGCTACACGCTGCTCGACCAGAATAGCAGCGGCCTCGACGTGGGCGCCTCCAGCCTCGGCGGCACCCTCTACAACCAGTTCAACCCGCAGGGCGACTACAGCCGCGACGCCTTCGTCTCGCGCCACCGCTTCGTCTACTACGGCGCCTACGACGTGCCCCTCGGCCGCCGCCGCCGCTTCGGCAAGGAGATGAACCGCGCCCTCGACGCCGTCGCCGGCGGCTGGCAGGTGACGTGGAACGGGTTCGCCAAGTCCGGCACCGGCTTCACGCCCTTCTGGGCGTGCAACAACTGCAGCCCGGCCTTCCCCGGCAACATCGCCAGCTCCTTCAGCGACCCCGTCGGGGCCTTCGAGGGCATCGTCGGCTACCGCGCCACGGTCAACGGCAACGGCCCGTACCTCCGGCAGGGCGACCAGTTCTTCAACCCGGCCGCCTTCGGGCTGCCCTCGGTGGGCGCCGACCTCTTCAGCAACCCGGCCGCCGCCAAGCGCAACTTCCTGACCGGCCCGGGCACGTGGGGCATGAACCTCGGCCTGCGCAAGTACTTCAACTTCTCGGAGACGACGAGGCTGGAGGCCGGCGCGGACTTCAACAACGTCTTCAACCACCCGCTCAAGTCGCCGCAGAGCCTCTACTTCGCGAGGGTCGGCGACTTCTCCATCGACGTGGACCCGGTGACCGGCAAGCCGTTCATCAACCCGGCGGGCGTCATCCCCAACCCGCAGTTCGGGCGCACCATCGACAGCTTCCGGCAGGAGGGCATCGAGGACCGCCGCCTGGTTCGCGTCAGGCTGCGCCTGACCTTCTAGGCCGGCCCCCTCGACGGGAAGGAAAAGGGAAGGGGGGCGCGGCTCCCCCGCGGCCCTCCTTTTTCCTTCCCCTTTCTTCAATCCCGTATAAACTCTGACCGTTAGACCCCACACCGCGGCGCGAGGATTTCTACCGAGGATGAGAAGGGCTGTGACTCCCAAGCAGGCTTACACGCGCAAGCCGAACCTGTCGGAGGTGAAGGCGGCCGGCCACGACGTGCTCCGCACGGTCAACCGCCGCATCCTCCTCAACATCCTCTCCGAGCGCCAGCCCATCTCGCGCGCCGACATCGCGAAGATCAGCGGGCTCAACAAGGCGACCGTCTCGACCATCACGGGCGAGCTGATCAGGGACAACTTCATCGTCGAGGAGGGCCTGGGCCGCACGACCCCCATCGGCGGCAAGCCCCCCACGCCGCTGCGCATCAACGAGCTGCGCTACGGCCTCTTCGGCCTCGACATCCGCGCCGACGAGACCATCCTCGCGCTCTCGGACTTCCAGAGCCGGCTGGTCGCGCGCAAGAGCTACGAGACCGGCGCCGACCCGCGCGCCTTCCTCCGGGAGCTCGGGGCCGAGATCACGCGCCTGCGCGCCGAGCACCGGCAGTTCGTCGAGATCGCCGGCGTCGGCGTCAGCCTCCCCGGCCTCGTGGACAACCCCTCGGGCCGCTTCATCTCCTCGGTCGTCCTCCCCTGGCGCGACGTCCCCGTCGTCGAGTGGCTGGGCGAGGCCGCGCGCCTGCCCGTCCACATCGACAACTCGGCGCGCTGCGCGGCGCTCGCCGAAATCTGGCACAGCAAGTCCTCATACGCGCACGTCCGCAACCTGCTCTACGTGAGCGTCAGCAGCGGCCTGGCCTGCGGCGTCGTCATCGACGGCTCGCTCTACCGCGGCGGGACGAACACGGCCGGGCAGTTCGGCCACGTCCCCCTCGACATGAACGGGCCGGAGTGCCGCTGCGGCCTGCGCGGCTGCTGGGACCTCTACGCCTCGGACAACGCGACGGTGGCGCGCTACCGCGCCATGCCCGACGCGACCGCCAGGCGCGGCGTGACGATGCGGCGCATCGTCGAACTGGTCGAGTCGGGCGACCCGGCGGCGACCGCTTCGGTGCGCGAGACGGCGCGCTACCTCGGCCTGGGCATCACGGGGCTCGTCAACGGCCTCGACCCCGAGGTGGTCGTCGTCGGCGGCGAGATCACGAAGGCGTGGGGCGTCGTCGAGCCCATCATCACGCAGGAGATGCGGCGCAACATGCTGGGCGTCGGCGAGGGCGGGCGCGACATCCCCCTGCGCCGCTCGACCTTCGACGTGCGCCCGAGCCTGAAGGGGGCGCTGACGCTCGTCCTGAGCGGCCTGCTCTCCGTCCCGCACGTCGGGTGAGGCGCGGGCGCCCGCCCGCGCCCGAAGCGACTTCCGAGTAGAAACATGCCGGACACCCCGGAAAACCTGAGGGCGCGTCTCGACGGCGGGCTCGTCCCGGCCGTCCCCGTCACGCTCGACGGGGCGGGGCGCCTCCACGCGGCCGCGCACGACTCCTACCTGCGCCACATGAGCGAGCAGCCCCTGGCGGGCGTCGCCGTCTGGGCGCACACCGGGCGGGGTCTCATGCTCGGGCGCGGGACCGCGGGCACGGTGCTGCGCGACTGGCGCGCGGCGCTCCCGGGCAAGGTCGTCGTCGCCGGAGCGGGCGCGCCCGCTTCGGCGAGCCCCGGGGACGCGACCGGGCACTCGGTCGAGATGGCCGAGCGCGCGGCGCGACTCGGCGCCGACGCCGTCCTGGCCTACGCGCCCGCCTGGCTGCGCGGCCGCGACGACCGCGACCGGCTCGTCGTCGAGCACCACCGGCGGCTGGCCGCGGTCGGGCTCCCCCTCGTCCTCTTCTACCTCTACGAGGAGGCGGGCGGCATCGGCTACCCGCCGGCCGTCCTCGACGAGCTGCTCTCGATGCCCGAGGTGGTCGGCATCAAGATGGCGACGCTCGACAGCGTGATGACCTACCAGGACGTCTCCCGCCTGCTCGCCGAACGGCACCCGGGGCGCCTGCTCATCACGGGCGAGGACCGCTTCCTCGGCTACAGCCTGATGCGCGGGGCGCGCGCCGCCCTCATCGGCATGGGCGCCGCCTGCTCGCGCATGCAGGCCGAACTCGTCCGCGCGGCCGTCGGGGGGGACGCGCCCCGCCTCCTCGCGCTCTCGCGCCGGGCCGACATGCTGGCCGAGGCGACCTTCACGCGCCCTTTGGAGGGCTACATCAGGCGCATGCTCTGGGTGCTCGCGCACCAGGGCATCATCCCGTTCGAGGCGGCGAACGACCCGTGGGGGCCGGAGCTGCCGCGGGAAGAGTACGAAGAGGTGGGGCGCGTCGTGGCCGCCTTACGGGCCGAGGGGGAGTGATGCTTTTAGGGAAACTGATCGACGGCGCCGACCTCAGTCCGGCGCTCGCCTCAAGGCTCGCGGAGGACTACGGGCGGCTGGCCGAGGCGGGCCTGCCCCCCCGGCTCGAAGAGTACGTGCTCGAACGCTACCGCCTCGACCTCGCGAGCGAGTACGGCGGCATCGCCGTCAAGAATCCCTTCGGCAAGGCGTCGGGGCAGCTCTCCTTAAACATCAAGCAGGTGCGCGCCGACGCGGACGCCGGACTCGGCTTCGTGGTCTTAAAGACGATCATCGCCGAGGACGCGGGCGGCGGGCAGTCGATGAGCGAGTGGGCCATCCCCGAGACCCGCATGAAGGTCGAGCCCGTCCGCGGCGCCGACGGCGCCGGGGGGTGGACGGTCACCTGGAAGGGGCGCGGCTGGTCCGACACCTTCGACGCCTACCTCAAGCTCTTCGCCGAATCGCTGGCGGCCGGCAACGAGACGGGGATGCTCGTCGTCCCCTCCTGCAAGTACCACCTCCCGCGCCCTGAGGAGGGCGAGTGGCGCCTCGGCGAGTACGAGCACACGACGCGGCGGCTGCTCGACGTGTGGGAGGCGAGCCGCGCCGCCGGGGGCGTGATGCCCGTCGAGAAGGACTTCAGCCCGACGCTCGCGGGCGACGACCGCGCGGCGCAGGTCGAGACCATCGAGCGCTGGATGTCTTCGGTGACGAGGCACATGCGCGAGGCCGCGCGCCCGCGCCCCCTGAGCGTCGGCCTCAAGCTCTTCAACGCCATGTTCGACGAGGGCTTCCAGATCGAGATGCTGCGCCTCGTCAACGAGCGCTGCGGCGCCGACGGGCGGCCCGACTTCATCGTCTACGCCAACCGTCTCTTCGACCCGGAGCGCGAGTTCGAGGGCAAGCGCGGCGTCGCCTACGGCGGGCCGGACCTCTCCGCGCGCAACCTGCGCGCGCTCGGGCGGCTGCGCGCGCTGGAGCAGCGCGGCGAGGTGCCGCGCTGCCCGTTCCCCGTGAGCGCCACCGGCGACATCGGCTCGGGGCGCATGGCCGCCGAATACCTGCTCCGGGGCGCGAGCACTTTCCAGATGCACACCTTCTTCCAGCTCCCCAACGACCAGTACCGGATGGGCCGCGGGGGCAGGACGGAGCGCGCGCTGCACGAACTCTACTTCAACCCCGAGCGCGGCCTCCTGGCCTGCCTGCTGCGGCTGAGGCGCGCGCTCGACTGGCCCGAGGGCTGGAACGTCAGGCGCATGGCCGACTTCTGCGCCGACCCGGCCAACCGGCTGTGGGCCGCGGCCGAGCCGGCGAACGTCCGCGCGTGACCGGCGCGTGACCGGCGCGCGCGCCGCGGCCCCGAAGAGGTTTTATTAAAGCCCCCGCCGGAGAGCACAGGGCGGAGCCGCGCGCGAAGGGCGCCGGCGCCCGCCGAGGGAAGCGGAATGCGTTCAGCGATACACGCGATTGACTACGTGGTGCTGGTGGGATACCTGTGCCTGATGGCGGGCGTGGGCGCCTACTTCATGCGGTACATGCGCGGCGGGACGGACTTCCTCAAGGGCGGGAACCGCGTGGAGTGGTGGGTGGCGGGGATGGCCTCGTTCATGTCC
>DASVQJ010000373.1:0-8358 GCA_036389235.1 Pyrinomonadaceae bacterium
GCGCGAAGGCCGTGTGACTATCCCCTCCGACGCCGAGAGATACAGGGCGACGGCCGAGCGTGCCCGGGCACGCTTCGGCGGGCAGGGATGCCCGCGCTCCCGGCTTCGGACGCCTTATCCCATTCAGCTAGCTGGTATAACGCCCGGCCGTATGATTGCGACTTAACGCGCGACTGACCGGCTGTGGTTGAACCTGACGCCGCCGGCCTTGACGCTCGAACTGACGCGCAGGCCCTTCAACGTCTGGTTGTGGTTGAGGATGATGCGGTCGGCGCCCGCCTTCACGTTCGACTTGATTCTCATCTTCGTTTCTCCTTTTCTGCCGAGAATCTTGAAAGGCCCGTCAGGGCGCCCGCGCCGCCCGAAGGTCTCGGCGCGGGCGCCCGCGGCGGCCTCGACTAGTGCACGTCGATGGGGGTGAGCGAGGCGAACGCCTCGCCGCCCGTGTTGCCGAAGATTTCGTTGTTCTTGTAGGTGGCGATGGTGCCGCCGTTGAAGTTGAGCGCCGTCGCGTTGTTCATGATGTGGGTGCGGCCCAGCCGGACGGCCTGGTTGGTGTTGGACTGGACGGCGATGGAGTTGAAGTCGAGCTGCGTGTCCACCACGTCGATGATCGCCCCGGCGACGACGGCCGAGTCGGCCAGCACGGCCGCGCTCGTGGCGCTGGCGTTGACGAGCGAGACGACGGAGTTGCTCAGCCGGACGGCCGCGCGGTTGCTGACGCGGACGCCGTGGCCGCAGCGCGTGATGTTCACGTTGTCGATCCCGACGGCGTGCTTCTGCGTGTTGTCGCCGCCGACGAAGACGCCGGACCCGGAGCACTCGGAGATGACGACGTTCCGCACGTTCAGCCGCCCCACCGTGGCCCCCGTGAAGGCCATCTCAATGCCGCTGCCGGCGATGTTGAAGATGTAGACGTTCTCGACGTGCAGCGTCCCCCCGGCCAGGAAGCGTATGCCGGACATCGCGGTGGCCCCGCCGTTGATCGAGAGGTTCCGGAGGCGGATGACATCCGCCGCGCTGGCGGCATTGACGACGACCCCGCCGCTCGCGCCGGAGGCGAGGATCGAGCCCCAGCCCGCGCCCGTCCCGCCGTCGATGGTGATTGACTTGGTGACGGTGACGGTCCCGTAGCCGCCGGGGTCGAGCACGCTGATCTCGCCGCCGCCGGAGGTCTTCGAGATGGCCCCGGCGAAGGTCTTGCAGGGGGCCGTGCGGCTGCACGGGTTGGCGTCGTTGCCGACGCCCGAGACCCACGTGCGAGACTGCGCCTGCGCGGCGGAGGAACAGACGGCGACGAAGAGGGCGAGGGTCAGAGCTTTCAGGCAGGTCGTAAACATTTTCATGGGAAACTCCTTAAAAGTTTTAGTCCGTTGGCCGTGGGGCGACGCCTTTCAGAAACGTCACGTATATGTTTGCGGATGGGGCGCGGCCGGCTAGGGCCGGACGACGATGTCGCCCGAGCCGGTCGCGGTGGCGGCGAACTCGTAGGCGGCGAGCGGGAAGGTCTGCGTCGTGATCGAGTCGACGCCCGGCATGCGCACGCCCCGGTCGTCCTCGCGCTCGCTGTCGGTGGCCGTCCAGGTCATCCCGACGCCGGGGTCTCGCTCCAGCTCCGCGTCCGAGACCTCCCAGCCCCGCGGCCCGTTCGAGTAGACGCCCCACGTCACGCGGTCGGGCTCGCGCGTGTTGTCGCCGTTGTCCTCGACCGTGAGCAGCACGCGCTGGCCGACGAGCGCCCTGATGCTCGAATCGCGGACGACGCCGCTGATGACCGCCCTGTTGTCCGAGACGGTCATCCCGTCGAACTCCGCGCTGAAGTAGAAGCCGTTGTAAGTCTCGACGGGGTCGCCGACGCCGTCCACGTCCTGGTCGGTGACGGGCGCTTCGTCGCTGAAGAACATGCGGCCGGCGGCGGCGCCGTCCGCCTGCGCGCGCGCGTCGAACTCGACGTACTTCGTCCGCCCGTCCTCCAGCGCGAACTGGTAGCTGCCGCCGGCCGTCTGCGCGGCCGCCGCGCCGCAGGCCGCGAGCAGCAGCGCGATGGTTGAGATAAGTCTTCTGGTCTTCATTCCGAGGAACTCCTTCATCCTCAAACCGAGTCTTCCGCAGCGGGCGGACTTCCCGCGGCCTCCCTCTTGAAGCCGCGCCGTCCGCCACACGCCGCACTCTAAGGGAGTCGCCCGCGGCGGTCATCAGGGTTTGGTGAGGGTTTGGTAAGGGTTAGGTAAGGGCGGTTTTTAACGGGAAAAGGGAAGGGGCGGTGAAGTTTTGAGCCGCGCGGCGGCTGAAACTAGCCGAACGCGCTGTAGAGAAGCGGAAACGCCGACACAAACCCCGGTTCTGCTGCAAACTGCCCTAAACTCAAGTTAATACTGCCTTTATCCTCAACTGACTCACGACGGAACGGACTGCTATTGCGACGATAGCAATTGCTATCGTCGCAATAGCAATTGCTATCGTCGCAATAGCAATTGCTATCGTCGTAATAGCAATCGCTATCGTCGTAATAGCAATCGCTACCGCCTCAATAGCAACTGCTACCGTAACGATAGCAGTTGCTACCGGCTCAATAGCAGTTGCTATCGTGACGATAGCAACTGCTATTGAGCCGGTAGCAACGTCTTTCATCGCAAAACGTATTGCTATCGTCGCAATATCAATTCGTCCCGCCGTAAAACTAATACGTCTCACGACGGAAGGGATTCGTCCCGCGACAAAATTAGAGCGGTTTTCAGTCGGGCCGGCGGGTGCGCGCCATCTCTTCGCGGCGGCGTGTGTCGGAGGGCGGGAGCTGTTCGCGCATCTCTTCGAGGAGTTCGGCGGCGCGGCGGCGGGCGGCCCGGGAGGCTTCCGACTCGCCGCCTTCGGCTTCGAGCGCGAGGGCGAGGGCGCGGTAGCCGCGCCAGCGCTCGCCCGAGCCGGTCTCGTCGAGGAGGCGCACGGCCGCCTCGGCCGAGCTGACCGCGCGGCCCGGGTCGTTCAGCCCGCGCTCGGCGTGCGACTGCTCGACGAGCGCGAAGCCGAGGCCGTCGCGGCAGTTCAGCTCCGCCGCGATCTTCGCCGCCTCGGTGGCTTTCGAGAGCGCGAGGTCGAACTCCCCGCGCGCCACGCACACGCGCGCCTGATCGACGAGGACGCGGAACTCGTCGTCGCGGTCGCCGATGTGGCGGATCATCTCAAGCGCGCGCGCGAGCATCGCGTCGGCCTCGCTCGGGCGCCCCGCCTCGCAGTGCGCGCGGCCCAGGAGCCAGAGCGTCTCGGCCTCGCAGTGCGCGTCGCCGTTCGTCTTCAGACTTTCGAGCGTGCGGCGCAGGTAGGCGATGCCCTCGTCGAAGAGGCCCTGCGCGACGCGCGCCTGCCCGAGCCCCATGTAGGTCTTCGCCTCGCCGAAGAGGTTGCCGATGGCCTGAAAGTCCTTCTGCGCGCTCAGGGCCAGCGCGACGGCCGACTCGTACTGGCCGCGGCTCAGGTCGGCCCAGTGCAGGCGGCGCAAGACCTGCGCGCGCAGGCGGACGTTGCCGCAGCGCGCGTGGTAGTCGAGGCACTTCCGCATCAGCTCGACGCCCTCGTCGTAGCGGCCCTGGAGCGCGCGCGCCCAGCCGAGCATGCCGGCCGCGTCGGCCGCCGTCTCCTCGTCCACGCCCTCCTCGTCGAGCACGCCCTGGATGAGTTCGGCCGCGTGCTCGTAGTCGCCCATGCTCGCCCGTACGCGCCCGAGCTGCACGACGGCGAGGCGCGCGCGCGCGCGGTCGCCGACCCGGCGGTAGATTTCGAGCGAGCGCTCGACCGCCGCCTGCGCCTCTCGGTACTGGCTCAGCGCGGAGTTGACGAGCCCGTCCTGGAAATGAACCGCGGCCTCGGACGACTCGTCGCCGAGCGAGCGCGCGAGGACGAGCGCCTCGGGGATGACCGGCTCAAGCTCGCGGTTGCGCCCGACGGCGTGCAGGCTCTCGCAGAGCGCGAGCAGCATCGAGAGCTTCGCCGAGAGCGGGAGGGCGAGCTGTTCGTCTTCGCGCGCCTGCGGCCTGAAGAAGTTGCCCGTGGTGTCGCCTTCGGGGTAGGTCGCCTCGCGGCGGAATTCGAGCCGCTCGGCGGCCCGCCGGGCGCGCTCGACGCACTTGACGGCCTCGACCCAGTGGCGGCGCGCGGCGGCCGCCGCCCACGCGCGCATCGACCAGCGGAAGGCCCGCCGCGCGTCGCCCGCCGCCTCGTAGTGCGTGCCCAAAGCCTCCGCCAGCCGCTCGGCGTGGCGCGCGTGCACCTTCTCGATGGCGGCGGCGGCGAGCATGTGCAGGCGTCGGCGGCGGCGCGGCGCGAGGCTCTCGTAGAGCACGCGGCGGAGGATGGTGTGGTAGAAGCGGTAGTCCTCGCCGAGCGAGAGCCCGCGCTCCGCGAGCACGCCGAGCCGGAGCCCTTCGCGCAAAGATTCGTCCAGCTCGTCCTCGCCGCGCCCCGACATGCGCGCCAGAGTCTCGACGCGGAACTCGTCGCCGATGACGGCCGCGTGCTCCAACAGCTCGCGCAGGTCGGAGGGCGTCCGCTCAAGCTTGCCGAGCGCGGCCATCACGAGCGAGTCCGGCAGCGGCACGTTCTCGATGCCGTTCCACTGCCAGCGCGAGCCCGACTCGTGGGCGTCGCCGGCCGCGCTGATGGCGCCCTCGGCGACGAGCAGGCGCAGCGTCTCGACAAGGAAGTAGGGGTTGCCGCCCGTGACGCGGAAGACCGTGGAGGTGTCGGTCTGCGGGATGAGCGGCGCGCGGAAGGCGCCGCCGAAAGCCTCCTCGACCGCCTCGCGCACGGCCGCCTCGCCGAGCGGCTGGAGCCGCACGGAGGTGAAGCTGCGGTAGTCCGCGTGGCGCTTCAGCCACCCGGCCAGGTTGTGCCGCGGGTCGGAAGCCTCCTCGGCGCGCGCGAGCATGACGGGCAGCAGCGGCTCCGCCGCGCGCACGCGCATGAGGTAGCCGAGGCAGTCGAGGCTCACCTCGTCGGCCCACTGCAAGTCGTCGAGCACCATCACGAGCGGGCGCTCGCGGCTGAGGCGCAGGAAGGCGCGGCCCAGCGGCGCGACGATGCGGAAGTGGTCGCCGGAGCCGACGCGCGCGAGCTGCGCGTCCGAGTCCCCGACGCCGAACAGCTCGTCGGGCAGCTCGACGCCGCAGCGCGCCTTGACCGCCTCGCGCAGCTCGCCGGCCGAGTGCGCGCGCCCGCCGCCCGCCTCCGCGCGGCGGCCGGGCGCGAGCGCCGCGCTCAGGAGGTCGATGAAGGTCTCGTAAGGCGCGAGGCGGCTCGCCTCGTAGTCGAAGAAGCGCGCGTACACGTACGCGGCGCCCTGCCCGCGCGCCCAGCGGCCGAAGTGCCGTGCGAGCTGCGTCTTGCCGACGCCGGGCTCGCCCCTGACGACGACGGGCTGCCCCGCGCCCGCGAGCACGCGCCCGTACTCGGCCCGCAGGAGAGAAAGCTCCTTCTCGCGCCCGACGAGCAGGTCGTAGTTCGGCCCCGCCTCCCCGCCCCTTGAGTCCGCGCGCGGCGGAGTCTCTCCAGCAACACTCTCATCCTCTTTCGCGGGCGGGGCGGCGGGTTTGGAAGTCGCGGCCGCCCCTTCCGTCGCCTCGGCTTCGACGCGGACGGGCGCGATGAACTGGTAGCCGCGCGCGTGGAAGGTCTGTATGTAGCGCGGGCTCTCGGCCGCGTCGCCGAGCGCGCGCCTGATCTGCGAGACCGCCTGCTTGAGCACCGCGTCGGTCGTGAACACGTCCGACCAGACCTTGTCGAGCAGCTCCTCCTTCGGCACGACGCGCCCGCGGCTGCGGACGAGGTAGGCGAGGACTTTGACGGCGCGCGGCTCCAGCGAGACGGGCGCGCCTTCGCGGAACAGGAGTCCGACTCCCGGGTTCAGGCTGAAGGGAGAGAAGTGGAAAGTCTCGTTGGGCATCTCCGTCGGACGACGCGGGCGACCGAGAACGGCGACTCAGGATACGCGCGCGATTTTATAACAGCGCGCGACCCCGAAGCACGGAAATTCGGGGCGGCTGTGGCTCGGAGCGCGGGGGAAGAGTTAAACTGGCGGTGACGCCAAGAACCACCAGCTCCGACAGCAAGAGGGAGGGGACTTATGAGCACGCAAATGCAGCCGTCGTCCGACAAATACATCTACCGCGGCACGAACCGGCAGAAGGGGCGCCACCACGCCGTCACGCCGGAGAACAGCCCGATGAAGCACCTCGTCTACGGGCGCATCATCCTGGACGGCGAGACGCCGCGCGTCGCCTTCTCGACGGGCACGTTCGAGACGGGGCTCATCTGCCTCGCGGGCGGCTGCACCGTCAAGGCCAACGGCGAGTCGCACCGCATCGGGCACCGCGA
Source organism: Pyrinomonadaceae bacterium (assembly GCA_036389235.1). Classification (GTDB taxonomy): domain Bacteria; phylum Acidobacteriota; class Blastocatellia; order Pyrinomonadales; family Pyrinomonadaceae; genus QHXN01. Next base: position 6,367 of record DASVQJ010000373.1, read on the forward strand.
CTCCATCTACATCCCGCGCGACACGGAGGTCGAGATAGAGACCGACGGCCGCGTCGACCTCGTCGAGTGCTCGGCCGAGGTCGAGGGCAAGTACCCTTTGCAGGTCGTGCGCTTCTCCGACATCGAGCGCGACCCCGCGCTCAGGTTCCAGACGGGCGGCCCCTCGACGACGCGCACCATCAACATCGCCCTGGGTAAGAACGTCGAGGCGGGCCGCATCCTCGCCGGCTTCACCACCTCGGAGCCCGGCCACTGGACTTCCTGGCCGCCGCACGAGCACGCGGCGATGCTCGAAGAGCTGTACGTCTACTACGACATGCCCGCGCCGGCCTTCGGCGTCCAGTTCGTCTACACGAACCCCGAAGAGCCGGAGTTCGTCGGCGTCGTGCGCGACGGGGACGCGGTGGTGATGCCGAAGGGCTTCCACCCGAACGTCTCCGTCCCCGGCCACCGCATCAGCTTCGTCTGGCTGATGGCCGCCCACCGCGAGCAGGAAGACCGGCAGTTCGGCGTCGTCACCGTCCAGCCCGGCTTCGACCAGGCCGGCACCGGACTCGAAGCCAGCCGCAAGTAAAACAGGTCAGAACCGCCCGCTACCGCGGGCGGTTCTGACCCGGTAAATTTTGGCGAACCCGCCCCGCGCGAGGGACATCCGAACGTCTGCCCTCTCCCCGCGGGCCGAAAATGATTGAATCGCCCTTCGTGTTATGAAACACTTCACGCCTATGAAGAGACTGACGAACAGCCTTGCCGCCGGCGCCGCCGCGCTGCTTTTGTGCTCTACGTTGGCGTCGGCGCAGTCGGGCGCGACCCGCCCCCGCCGCGTCACGCCCGTCCAGCCGACGGGCGAGGACGCCGCGAGCATCAGCACGCCGTCCGCCGGCACGCGCGCGGCGGGCGCGGGCTCGACCGCGCACGCGCTCTCGCTGTTGGAGCAGAAGCAGTACGACGCCGCGCTCGCCGAGGCGCGGCAGTTGTCCACGGCCGACCCGAAGAACTCCGAGGCGTGGAAGATCGCCGGCTACGCCGAGTTCTACCTGAAGCGTTACGCGGAGGCCGCCGCCGACCTGGAGCGCGCCCTTGAGCTGCGCGACGCCGCGGGGCAGAAGGACACGAAAATCGAGGACGCGCTCGCCAACGCCTACTTCTTCGCCGAGAAGTACGAGCAGGCGCTCCCGCTCCTCGTCGCGGCGACCACCCGCGCGGGCGCCAAGCCCGACGCCAACACGCTCTACTACCGCGCCATCGCCGAGATGAACCTGAAGAAGACGGCCGACGCCGAGCGCTCGTTCGGCGAGGTGCTTAAGGTAGACCCGAAGAACAAGTTCGCGCTCCTCTACGTCGGCCAGCTCGCCTTCGGCCGGCAGGACTACGCGACGGCCGTCAACATGCTCAACCGCGCCACGCTCGCCGACCCGACCTTCGCGCAAGGCTGGGAGCTGCTCACGCAGGCTTACATGTACCGCGGCCGTTCGGCCGCGGGCGCGGCGGCCGACGCGGACTTCCTCTCGGCCGTGCGCGCGGCCGACTCGCTCGCCCGCGTGCGCAACGACGCGCGCTCCGCGCTGCTGCAAGGCCAGGCGCTCGTCTTCGCCAAGCAGTTCCCGAAGGCCGTCGCCGCGTTAGAGCGCGCCGCCGCCTCGCCGCAGGCGCCCGACGAGACCTTCTACCTGCTCGGCTACGCGCACACGCAGGCCAAGAACTTCCCCAAGGCCATCACCGCGCTTGAGACGGCCGCGGCCCGGACGCCGCAGAACGCGGAGGTCTTCCGACTGCTCGGCTTCTCCTACGAGTCCTCGCAGCAGTACGCCAAGGCGCTCGCCGCCTACGAGAAGGGCCTCCAGCTCGCGCCCGCGGACGCCTACTTCAAAGAGTCCGCCGAGCGCGTCCGCCCGGTCGCGAACTAGTTACAGGCGCGAACCGTACACCGCGAACCGTGACGGGAGAAGGCAGCTCCTTCCTGTCACGGTTCGCGGTTTACGGTTCGCGGCT
>DASVQJ010000374.1:0-2004 GCA_036389235.1 Pyrinomonadaceae bacterium
CGTCATGTCGAACTCGCCGGTCTCGTGGAAGTGGTGGTTGAACTCTTCGCCGTACTGGATGACCTGCGACTCGACCATCTCGCGCAAAAGGTCGTTGCCCTCGCGCGTGCGCTCGCCGACGCCCGCGAAGACCGAGAAGCCCGAGTGCTTCATGGCGACGTTGTTGATCAGCTCCATGATGAGCACGGTCTTGCCGACGCCGGCGCCGCCGAAGAGCCCGATCTTGCCGCCGCGCAGGAAGGGCTGGATGAGGTCTACGACCTTGATGCCCGTCTCGAACATCTCCATCCCGGTGGACTGCTCGTCGAGCGTGGGCGCGTGGCGGTGGATGGGGTAGCGCTGCTCGGAGTTGACCGGCCCGAGGTTGTCCACGGGCTGGCCGATGACGTTCAGGACGCGGCCCAGCGTCGTCTCGCCGACGGGGACGGTGATGGTGCCGCCGGTGTCGGTGGCGATCATGCCGCGCACCACCCCCTCGGTCGGCTGCATCGAGACGGTGCGGACGCGCCCCTCGCCCAGGTGCTGCTCGACTTCGGCGATGATGTCGATGGGGTCGGGCACGTCGAAGCCGTCGCTGGTGACGCGCAGCGCCGTGTAGATCGGCGGCAGGTAACCGCTCTCGAACTCCACGTCGAGGACGGGGCCGATGACCTGGACGACCCTGCCCGTGGGGCGCCCGTTGGTGTTCGCGTAGCTGGACATACCTTTAGTAAATGCTCCTCTTCGGCAAAGCTATAAGGCGAGAAAATCTCAGTAAATTTAAGCCGAAAGGTTAGCACACGCGCCCCCCGGAGGCAAAGCGTCCGCGCCGCGCGGCGGATTAAGCGATTGACTTTTCGTGCGCCCTTACGTACAGTTCTGCGGCTTTGCAAGGCCCCCGGAGAAGAGCCCGCCGCCTCTGACGTTTTACCCACGGCGTCTTGCACTAATGCCCCGAGACCCGACCCGCACCGTCTCTTCCGAGGTGCCCGGCAGAAACCTCCGCAGGCCGAAGCCACGCCCCGTAAGGGAGGGCGCGGCGCGTCTGCTACAAACAGAAGGAAGATTAAATGAAGAGTCTGAAGTTAATGGGCGGCGTGGCCGGCGCGCTGCTTTTGACGGCCGCCTGCTCGGCGCCCGCCCCCACCAACAACGCCGCGGCCAACTCGACCGCCGCCAACAAGGCCGCCACGCCGGCCGCCGGCACGGCCGCGACGCCGGCCGCGTCACCCGCGGCCGCGAACGCCAACACCTCCTCGGCCGCCGCCCAGGACTTCACCCTCGTCAACCAGACGGGCGTCGAGATCGACAAGGTCTTCATCTCGCCGCACGATAAGGACGACTGGGAGGAGGACGTGCTCGGCAAGGACACGCTCCCCTCGGGGCAGACCGTGGAGATCAAGTTCGACCGCGACGAGACCGCCGCCGAGTGGGACCTGCGCATCGAGGACAAGGAGGGCAACGGCATCGAGTGGGAGAACCTGAACCTGCTCAAGATTTCGAAGCTCACGCTGCACTACGACGCCGCGACCAAGAAGGCCACGGCCGACGCCGAGTAGTTTTGCCGCCCGGCGCGTGCAAAGGAAAAGGGTGAGACGCTTTCGATGCGTCTCACCCTTCTTCTTTAGTTCAAGGCTGCGGGTTCAGAGTTCAGAGGGCCTTCCGGCTTTGAACTCTGAACGACTTCAATCCGCGTCGTCGAAGCGTATCTTCATGCTGCGCAGCGTCCTCCGGTCTTCGTCCGTGAGTTCGAGCCGGGCCGAGTCTTCGCCGCCCTCGTCGGGCTCGGCCTCGTACTCGCGCAGGCCGATCTCCAGCCTGAGCGTCAGCTCCATCTCGTAGCCGGCCTCGCGCAGGCGCTCGATGGCGGCGGCCACCTCCGTCGAGTTCTCGACCGCGGAGTTGATGGCCGCGCCCAGCTCCTGCACGATCTCCTTCGCCTCGTCGTTGATTTCCAAGTGCTTCTCGCGTCGAATGAATTTCGGGGGATAACTCTCTGACCGAAGATGCTACGCGGCGGGCGCG
>DASVQJ010000375.1:0-3707 GCA_036389235.1 Pyrinomonadaceae bacterium
CGAGACGTCCTGCCTGTGCTCGACGCGGCACTGCGCGTTGCCCCCGCACGACTCGATGTTCTGCGTCCAGAAGTCCTCGCCCGGCGGGTCGGACTGCCGGTAGAGGAAGTCGTGGTAGTGCTGGCAGACGAAGTTGCGCGACTCGTCGATGGGGTTCCCCGCAGACTCCGGCGAGTCGTCCACGATCTGGAGCGTCGCCGTGTTGGGCGCCCCGAGCGCGCCGTTCTGCGGGTTCTGTAGGACGAGCGTCGCGTTCTCGATGCCCTCGGTGTACGCGTCCTCGTTGATGAGCACCTGGAAGGTCTTCTCGGCCTCGCCCGGCTCGAAGACCAGCCGGCCCACGACGTAGGTGTAGTCACCCCTCTGCGTGGCCGAGCCGTTGTTGCTGGCGATGTCCACGGTCGAACGCTGGCCCGTCTCCCCCGTGCGCAGGACGCGCGCCGTGATCGCCACGCAGTCCTCCTGCACGGCGTAGGCCGTCGAGTCGAACTGGAAGAGCGGCAGCGGCGTCGGCGTCGCTCCGGGCGTCGGGCTCGGCGTCGGGCTCGGCGTCGGGCTCGGCGTGGGCGTCGCGGTCGGGGTCGGGGTCGGCGTGGCCGTGGCCCCGCAGCCGGTCGCGGGCGTCGCCGTGCAGGAGCCGACGGTGAACTCCGTGCCGCCGCGCGTGCTGTCGCGCTTGCCGTTGACCTGGCTCGTGAAAGCCTGGCCGCGGAGCCCCGCCAGCACCGTGCCGGCCGAGATGGCGCCCTTGGTGGCGAACGCGTTGAGCTTGCTCACGGACACCTTGATGGTGATGGTGCCCGCGGCCGTGTCGAACGCGCCGCAGTCGGCCGTGCCGCGCGGGGTGTAGGTCAGCGAGCCGTCGGCGTTGCGGACGCCGGTGCCCCAGGTGAACGTCCCCGCGGGGTTCGTGTCGGTGTTGGCGCGCATGTAGAACTGGTCGCCGCGGTCGGAGACGGCGAAGCTGTAGTCGCCGGTCGGGCTCACGCCCGCGAACGGGGCGTTGGCCGCGAAGTTCATCCTCCAGTTCGAGGCCGGCGGGACGACCGCGAGGTTCGAGACCTTCATCGTCGCCACGATGACGGGCACGCCGCCCGCCCCCGTCTCGCAGGAGTACCTGATCGAGACGATGTCGAGCGGGTCGTCCGTGTTCGTGCGGACGAGCAGCCCGTCGGCCACGTCCTGTCGGAAGTCCGTGACCTGCGCCCCGGACTGGCCGCCCACGTCGGCCGCGAGCGGGTACGGCCCCGCCTGCGCCGCCGGGGTCGGCCCGGGGCTGGGCACGTCCGTCTTGCCCTCGCCGAGGATGCGCGGCCCCGAAATCTGGCGCGCGACGTAGGTGTGGCCGTCGAAGTCGTTGTGGTCGTCGGTGTAGCCGACCACGGCCGCGCCGGTCGGGTCGAACGAGACCTGGAAGTAGTCGAGCAGGTTGCGGTTGGCCCCCTCGCCCGTCGGGTCGAGGCCGTTCTCGGAGATGTTGCTGCCGTGGATGAAGTGGTCGCTGATCTTCGCCTGGCGGAAGGTCGGCGTGTCGTCGGTGGCGTTGAACGACTGGGCGTAGAAGACGCTCCAGTTGGCGTTGTTGTTGTTCGTCGCCTGGTCGGTGCCGTACCAGACGATGCCGACCGAGCCCGGCGTCGGGCCGGTTTCGAGCCACGGGAAGAGGCTCGTCTTCGTCTCCGCCCCGTTCGAGACGCGCACGGGCGCGCTCCACGTCACGCCCTTGTCGGTCGAGTGCACGAGGAAGATGTCGTGCTGGTTCGAGTAGGCGGCGTAGACGGTGCCGTTGGGCGTGCCGTCGTCGGCCACCTTGACCGGGAAGAAGATGTGGTCGACGCCGTTCGGGTCGGAGGCGGCCTGCACGCAACTGTAGGCGGCGGGCGCGAGGCCGGGCGCCAGCGGGTCGCCGTGGCAGACCTGGCCGGAGCTGCCGCTGATGTAGACGGTGCCCGTCTTCTGGTGCACGTCGATGTAGCCGGCCTGCCCGATGGCGCCCGCGGTCACCGACGGGCCGAAGGTCAGGCCGCCGTCGTCCGAGCGCTGGATCTGCGAGATGGTCGGCGCGAGCGTGCGGTAGTAGAGGTAGACGACGTTGTTGCCGTGGAACTCCTCCCACTGCCGGTCGTCGCCGCACAGGCCGCCGGTGCAGTTGCCGAGGTTGTTCCGGAGGTAGGTCTGCCCGCGGTCGGTGGACTTCTGCGTCGAGATGTTGGCGACGATCAGGCTCGACGAGGCGAGCGTCGGCGGGTCCTGCACGGCGCCGGTGGTCGGGTCGGGGCGCGAGACGGCGAGGTCAACGTCGCCGCCGCCGTCGCCGCCGAGGTCGGCCTCGCTGGCCGGGCTGAAGGCGTCGGGCTGCCCGCGGTAGACCCAGTTGCGCATGAAGGGGTCGTAGTTCGGGTTGGCGGAGGTGCCGACCGTCGGCCGCAGGTCGCAGTACCAGAGGTCGATGCCCGCGGGGAAGCCGCGGATGCCGGAGACGTAGAAGTTGCCCTGCACGTCGGTGCGGCTCGAAGGCTCGCCGTCGGCCTCGGCGACCGGCGCCTTGACGGTCACGTTCGGGCTGAAGGTCATGCCGCCCGAGAGGTAGTTGGCCGTGCGCGCGACGGCGACGCTGGCGACGCTGAAGGCGCCGTTGGGCGGGTCGGCCGTCGCCGAGGCGGGCGGCGCGTTGTAGTAGACGACGCGCACCTTGTAGTCGCCCGGGCCGCTCGCGTTCGGGTCGATCTGCGCGTGCTCCTCGGTCAGGATGGCGTTGGTGGCGCCGTTGCCGGAGCTGGAGATCATCGTGCCGGTGCACTTCCCCGTCGCGGGGCAGGTGCCGCCCTTGTAGATGACGAGGTCGTAGTCGTTCGAGGGCGACGTCCAGGTCAAGTCCACGTGAATGACCTTGCCCGTGTAGACGCCGGGCAGCACCGTGAGCGTGAAGGTGTCGCAGGTCGTCCCTTCGGTGCAGCCGGCCTCGCCGTCGAGCGGGTCGGTGGTGGCGGACGCGCCGCCGGTCGCGGTGCCCGTCCACCTCCCGTTGGCCGGCGTGACGGGGCCGGTCGGCCCCACCGTCCCCGACGCGGGGTTGGCCGCCCGCGCCACGCGCACGTCGCGCGGCCCCGGGGACAGGAAGAGCAGCGCCGCCGCCGCCGCGGCTACGAGTGCCGCTAGTAGGAGCACGCGCACGGAGGCGCGGCCTTTCAGCCTGGATACAATCTTCCCGCCGCCGTGCAAGCGGTGGGGCCTGCCTTTCAGAGTCCCGGAGGACTCTTCGCCTCTTAATCTCATGACAATAACGCTCCTTGTTTATTCAGACGGGGGCGCCGCGGCCGTGGCTAGTGTGGCCGGGCGCGTGCCTGAGGGCAGCCGGGCAAGATAGGCTGCGACCCGGGCGGATGCGCGACGGGGGAAGTTATCAGTTTCAGTTTTCGAGCTGTCGGGGATGTCAGGGGTTGCGGGAGTTTTATACCACACGGCGGGGCGCAACGCACCTAAAAAGTGGACGGTAGGCAGATGGCAGCAGGAAGTGAGCCCCGGAGGGGCGGCATGTTTATAGCCACCGGGGTTAATAAAGTCCGAGCCCCGTCATACCAGCTAGCTGAATGGGATAAGGCGTCCGAAGCCGGGAGCGCGGGCATCCCTGCCCGCCGCAGCGTGCCCGGGCACGCTCGGCCGTCGCCCTGTATCTCTCGACGTCGGAGTGGATAGTCACACGGCCT
>DASVQJ010000376.1:0-7599 GCA_036389235.1 Pyrinomonadaceae bacterium
GCGCGGACAGGCCCTCGCTCGGCGCGCCGCAGTTCACCCCCGCCCCGCTCTTCAACCAGCCGCGCGCCAACACCGCCGAGATCTACCAGCCGCCCAGCGTCACCGAGAACACCACCAAGCTCCTCGACAAGGACTCCTGAAACGGCCGTCGTTAGCCGGCGCGCCTGTTAGTGGCCCCCGCCCGCGTAGTACATCCCGGCCCAGATTAAGAACAGCACGAGCAGCAGGAAGCCGCCGTAGACGGCCACCCGCACGAAGGACGTTATAGCGGCGTGCGTTCGAGTGCGACTGTGACAGACGGGTCGGAACCACCCGCGGTAGCGTGTGGGCCTTTGCCGAACGGCGCCGCCGAGTCGCACCGGACCACCCGCTACCGCGGGTGGTTCCGACCTGCTTCGCCGTGCGCCGGTCGCATCCGAACGCACCCCGCTGTAACGCACCCTTAGTCCCGCGCTCGGCCTTCCCGCCCAGTCCGGCGCGGCCGCCTCTGTTAATCGTGGCGGTTCTTTCCGGCCCGTCCCCTCGATGCTGACTGTCGTGGCTTCCGCACTCCTTGCGCGGGCCTTACAGGAGGTTATCGGAGACGATCCTCGTCGGCCCCGGCCGGCCGTTGTTGAGCAGCCCCGTCGCGGTGTTGCCCGTCAGGATGTTGTCCTTGACGATGAAGTTATCCGCCGAAGGCTCCAGGACGAGGCCGTACGCCTGCGTGTCCCCGCCGCCCCACCCGTTGAAGGCGAAGTTGCCGCTGAAGATGAAGTTCGTCGCCGCCGCCTGGAAGCCGGCGCGCGACACGCCGCTGCGCGTGCCGTTCGAGACCGCGTAGGAGGCCCGCACGGTGTGGCGCGTCCCCAGCAGGAGCATCCCCGCGTCCCCCGAGCGCCAGAACTTACAGTTGACGAAAGAGAACCCCGTCGTCGCCGCCCCGACGTACGCGCCGTAGCGGTAGCACCCGTTGAACCAGACGTTGGTGAAGCTGAAGTTGCGGCCGTCGTTGAAGACGGCCCCGTCGGCCGCGGCGTCGAAGTAGCAGTTGGTGAAGAAGGTGTGGGCCGCGTCCTGCGCCGTGTACTCGTCCGTGTCCGACAGCAGGTTCGTCCCGCCTCCCGCCGACGCGGCCGGGTTCGTGTTGTAGGCGTTGTAGGCGGTCGCGTTCGTCACGATCAGCGAGTCGAAGGTGTTGCCCTCGCTGCCGCCGTCGAGGTGGATGCCGACGGGGTTGTCGAGCCGCGCCAGGTCGCCGACGATGTCGCGGAACGAGCCGTCGATGGCCCTGACGAGTTTCAGGAACTGCCAGCAGTTGATGTAGCGGCAGTTCCGCACCCAGTAGCCCGACGTGATGCGGCTGGCGTCACCGAGCTTGATGGCGCGGCCGACGTTCTGGAAGAGGCACCCGTCCACGGTGAAGTTGGGGATGCCGACGAAGACCTTGAGCTCGTTGGCGGTCGTCGCGCGCTTCACGGCCGGGATGAAGGCCATGTCGTAGACGCCGCCCGCCGTCTCGTACTCGGCGACCGCCGAGTACACGTCGACGGTCGTCTCCGTCGCCGAGTAGTTGCTGAGCTTCGTCCGGCCCCACCCCTGCCCGCGCAGTTGCACCGTCGGCGTCGTCACGCGGACGCCGGAGGTCAGGTAGTGTCCTTCGGGGAAGACGAGCACGCCGCCCCCCGCGGCCTGCGCGGCGCCTATCGCGGCCTGGATGGCCGGGGTGTCGTCCGTCCCGTACGTCGCCTCCCTGCCGTTGACGGCCGTCGAGGCCGCGGCGCCGATGTTGACCTGCGTGGCGCCCGCGCGCGCGCTGACGGTCGTGGCGAGGTCGGACGCGCCCGGGCCGGCGCCGGGCAGGATGAACTTCTTCCCCACGTCGGCCGGGGTGAAGCTCGCGCCCGCGCAGGTCACCGTCTGCGAGCGCGGCGAGACGGAGCAGCCGGTGACCGTCCGGCCGTCGCCCTTCGCGCCACGGGCCTTCACGTTCGACTGCGGCGCGACCGCCTCGACGCCGCGCTGCGCCGCACCGCCGCCCTCGGCGCCCGAGGTCTGTGCCGTCGTGTTGTTGCCCGTCGTCTCGAAGGGCGCGGCGGCCGTGCCGGCGGGGGCGCCGGTCAGGCACGCGGCCGCCAGGAAGAGTGCGAAGACGCCCCGGTGTCCGAAGCGTCCGGGGGGAGTCGAGTGTCGTGGTCTCGTGTGTTCTGCCTTGTGTCGCACGCGCCTTATCCTGCCCTCACCCGTTCCAAGCGTCAAGGAAAGCTATTGCAGTTGGCGGTTGAGTGTAAGCGGGAGCGAGTTAACACAGAGACGCGGAGGCACAGAGACACAGCTTGTTGAGTTATTACTTCGAGCTGTGTCTCTGTGTCTCCGTGTCTCTGTGTCTCCGTGTCTCTGTGTCGAAAGCTCACTTCATATCCACTCTGATGAGAACCGCTTTAAGCGCCGCGCGGGTGTTCTGTACCTCGACGGCGCGCGTGCGTTCACAGGTTCCGTTTCCAGAAGTCGAGCATCGTGCGTTGCAGGTGCATCTGCGCGGCCCGGTCGGTGAAGCCGTGCTTGCGCATGGGGTAGATCATCTGCTCGAAGAGCTTGCCGGATTGGATGAGCGCGTCGGCGAACGCCTGCGTGTTCTGCGGGTGGACGTTGTCGTCGTAGGTGCCGTGGACGAGCAGGAGGCGGCCGTGCAGTTCGCCCGCGCGTTTGACCAGGGAGGCGCGTTCGTAACCTTCGGGGTTCTCGGCCGGCATCCCGGCGAGCGCCTCGGCCCACTTCGTATCGTAGTAGCGCCAGTCCGTGACGGGCGCGCCCGAGATGCCTGCCTTGAACTCCTTCGAGCGGGTCAACAGGCTCAGCGTCATCGTGCCGCCGCCGCTCCACCCCCAGACCCCGACGCGCCCGCCGTCCGCCCACGGCTGTCGTTTGAGCCAGCGCACGGCGTCGAGCAGGTCGGCCGTCTCCGGCTCGAACGCCCCGTTGGCGATGGTGTTCTCCAGCTTCTTACTGATGCCCGTCGCCGAGCGGTTGTCCACCGTCAACAGCACGAACCCTTCGGCGAGGTAGAGCTGGTCGGAGAGCAGGTTGCCCGGCCACGCGTTCGAGACCGAAGGCGCGGACGGCCCGCCGTAGATGTAGACGACGACGGGGTAGCGCCGGCCCGTGCGGAAGTCTTTCGGCTTGAGCAGGCGCGCGGGCATCCGGAAGCCGTCGGCCGCGGGGATGGTCAGAAGCTCCGGGTACTGCACCCCGAAGCGCGCGAGCAGTTCCGGCCTCGGGGGCGCGAGCACCGACAGGCGCGCGCCGTCGGGGCGGTGGAGCGTGAGCGACGGGAGCGTCCGCACGTCGGAGAAGTTGTCGAGGTAGAAGCGCGCGCCCGCCGGCATCGAGATGCGGTGCGTGCCCGCTTCGGCCGACAGGCGCGTCATGCCCGTGCCGTCGAGCCTGACGCGGTAGAGGTGGCGCTCGACGGACGAGCGTTCCAGCGCCGTGAAGTAGACCCACCCTCCGGCCTCGTCGATGCCCGTCACGGCCTGCCTGACCCAGAAGACCCCCGCGCCCGACGACGCCAACGACCACGGCCCGCGCGTGACCTGATTGACCAGACGGCCGTCGAGCGTGTAGCGGTAGAGGTGGTAGAAGCCGTCGCGCTCCGAGGCCCAGAGGAAGTGGCGGCCGTCGGCGAGGAAGTGCAGGTCGTCGTGGATGTTGACCCAGGCCGGGTCGGTCTCGGTCAGGACGCGCTCGGCCGCGCCCGTCTCGCGCGAAGCGAAGTAGAGGCCCGACTCGTGCTGGTCGCGCGTCAACGTCTGCACGCTCACGCGGCGCCCGTCCGGCAGCCACTTCACGCGCAGGACGTATTCAAACGGCTTGTCGTTAATGTTCACCCAGACGGTCGCGCCGCGGCCGACCTCGGCGACGCCGACGCGGACGCGCGGGTTGGGCGTCCCGGCCTTCGGGTAGCGCTGTGTGATGAGGCGCGGCGCGCTGTCGGGCCGGAAGTCCACGAAGGCGCTCACCCCGACGGCCGACTCGTCGGTCTGCAGGTAAGCTAAGGCGCGCGAGTCCGGCGACCACCAGTAGCCTATGTCGCGCCGCCCGAAAATCTCCTCCCAGTAGACCCACGACAGGCTGCCGTTCAAAAGCGTCTCCGAGCCGTCGCGCGTCACGCGCGTCTCGGCGGCCGTGTCGAGGTCGACGACGTAGAGGTCGTGCGCGCGGACGAACGCGAGCCGCCGCCCGTCGGGCGAGAAGCCGGGCGACTGCTCCTCCGCCTCGGTCTGCGTCAGGCGCGTGAAGCGCGCCGCCGCGAGGTCGAGCAGGAAGAGGTCGCCCCTGAAGACGTAGAGCGCGCGCCGCCCCGAAGGGTCGAGCGCCTCCGGCCATTCGAGCGACTGCGTCACGCCCGAATCCGGGAGCAGCGCCTTCAGGCCCGCGACCGCGGCGGCCATGTCGAGCGCGGGCCGCCGCGCGCCCGTCGAAGGGTCTAAGACCTCGAAGGTGCGCTCGGCCGGCGGACGCCTCACGTCGAGCAGCAACAGCCTGCCGTCCGACAGCCACGCGTGCGAAGGGACGCTGGCGACCCGCCTCCCTTCGTCGCCGTAAACCCACTCCAGCGTGAGGCCGTTCGCGGCCGTCGTCTGGGGACGTGCCGGCGCCGCCCCGAACAACGAGACGGTCAGGACGAAGGCGAGACAGAGAGCGCGTGCGAGCATCGTTTACACTCCTTATGAACTTAACGTCGGGCGGTTGCGCCCGGGGGTAAAGGGGGGACACGCACCGGCGGCTACTGATACGTCCGCCCGTTATGTTTGACCCAGCCTGCCGCGTGCCTCCCCTTTGCGTCGCGGTGCGTCCAGTGAACCACGCCGCCCTCCGCATTCCACGCGTACTCGCCGTAGAAGCGTACGCTATCGCCTTCCTTCAGCCCGGCGACCCGCGGCGCCACGTCGATGTTGTGCGCGAGGAGCACCGTCTGACCTGACGCGAGGCGGACGACGAACCGCTGATGCCTGCTGCCGTCGGTGTCGTCCGCGAGGACGCGCGTCACAACGCCTTCGCCTTCGACCTGGACGCCGCTCGCCCCGGCGTCGAACGCGCGCCCGATGGGGCTGTCGGCGACGGGCGTGGCCCCGCCTTGCCCCGTGGGCCGAGTCGCCATGTCACAGCCGGCCCAGAGCAAGGCGCAGGCGAGAAGCGCGGCAAGATGATTCAGTTTCACAGGCGGTGTACCCCCCGAGGTCTTCGTTCGAAGAGTTAACCACAGGGGCGCGGAGGCACGGCTCGAAGAGGGCTAAAGATAAAGCCGTGTCTCTGGGTCTCTGTGGTTAACTCCCATTTTCGCCGGCGCCTACTTCGACAGGCGGAGCATGATTACGTCGTGCGAAGGGAGTTCGGCGGCGAAGGCGGCGGCGGTCGTGCCCGCGTCCCGCTTCGCCCACAGGTCGCGTATCCTGTAGGTCAGCTTGTCGGGGCTGAAGCTCGCCCGCGAGAGGCCGTCCGTGACGCTGCCCTGCTTCTTCCAGTCGAACGAGAGCCTGCGCGGCGCCTCCCCGCGGTTGAGGAAGCAGACGGCCCAGTCGCCGCCCTGCAAGGGCTTGAGCCAGACCTCCAGCGCCCCTTCGGCGTAGAACTTGAACCCCTGCACGCCGAGCGCGTCCTGGTCTACGGCGACGACCTCGCGGTTGGTCAGGACGTCGCGCGTCTCGCGGCTCATGTCGCGCAGGTCGTTGCCCGCGATGAGCGGCGCCGCCAGCATCGCCCACATCGAGAAGTGCGCGCGGTCTTCGGCGGCCGTCATGCCGTTGCCGACCTCCATCATGTCGGGGTCGTTCCAGTGGCCGGGGCCGGCGTGTGCGCGCAGGTCTTTTTGCAGGTCGAGGATGCGCGTCACGCTCAAAGGCGACCAGGTGCCGTAGCTCTTCTCGCAGTCCCAGCAGTTCGTGATGTCGCCCGTCGTGCGCCAGAGGTGCCCGACCGGCTTCGCCCACTCCCAGGGCCTGTTCTGGCCCCACTCGCACAGGCTGAAGACGACGGGGCGCCCCGCCTTATACAGCGCGTCGCGCATCGTCGTGTACGCGCCCTCGGCCTTCAGGCCCTCGGTGTTGCACCAGTCGTACTTGAGGTAGTCGACGCCCCAGGCGGCGTAGGTGCGCGCGTCCTGGTACTCGTGGCCGCGGCTGCCCGGCCGGCCGCCGCACGTCTTCGCGCCCGCGTCGGAGTAGATGCCGAGCTTCAGCCCCTTCGAGTGGACGTAGTCGGCCAGCGCCTTCATCCCCGAGGGGAAGCGCGCGGCGTCCGGGTGGATGTTCCCCGCGGCGTCGCGCTCGCCGTGCCAGCAGTCGTCGATGACGACGTACTGGTAGCCCGCCTCCTTCATCCCGCTCCCGACCATCGCGTCGGCCGTCTCGCGGATAAGTCTCTCGCTCACGTCGCAGCCGAACCTGTTCCAACTGTTCCACCCCATCGGCGGCGTCCGCGCGAGGTCTTCGAACTTCTGCGCCCGGGCCTGCGCCGAACAGGCGAGGGCGAAAACGAGTGCGAGCGCGATTCTCATCCCTGTCGTCGCCCTTTCGGAAGGTCTGCCAGCCGGCGTGAACGTCTGTCACCGCCGCGCCGTGCAATTTATCATCTTCGCGGGCGCCGCGTGTAGAATGTGCTCATGGCTAAAACGGTTCCGGCTCTCGCGGCGCTCCTCGCCCTGTCCCTGCTGCCCGCGGCCGGCGCGCGCCAGGCGACGCGGACGATGCGGCTCGACTTCTACCACACGGGCACGGCGTCGGAAGAGGTCTTCAGCCTCGACCGCGCGGTCGTCGAGCCCTTGGCGTGGCCGGGCAACCCGCGCCGCGCCGTGGACGACTCGAACCTCGGCAAGTATCTCTTTGAAGTCAGGGACGCGAAGACCGCGCGCGTCCTCTACTCGCGCGGCTTCGCCTCCATCTACGGCGAGTGGGAGACGACCGACGAGGCCAGGGCCGTGCGGCGCACCTTCCAGGAGTCGCTCCGCTTCCCCGCGCCCGAAGCCCCCGTGCAGGTCGTCCTCAAGAAGCGCGACAAGCAGAACGCGTTCCGCGAAGTCTGGACGACGGCGCTCGACCCTTCGGACGTCTTCATCGACCGCTCGCCGCTGAAGGCGCCCGCGCCGCTCGTCGAGATTCAGAGGAGCGGCGACCCCGCGTCGAAGGTCGATTTCCTCATCATCGGCGACGGCTACACCGCGGCCGAGGCCGCGAAGTTCGAACGGGACGCGCGCCGGATGACGGAGGTGCTCTTCAACACCTCGCCCTTCAAGGAGCGTCGGCGGGACTTCAACGTCTGGGCCTTGTGCCCGCCCGCGGCGGAGTCGGGGGTGTCGCGCCCCTCGACCGGCGCCTACCGCGACTCGCCGCTCGGCGCGACCTACGACGCCTTCGGCTCGGAGAGGTACATCCTCACGTTCGACAACCGCGCCCTCCGGCGGACGGCCGCGTTCGCCCCTTACGAGTTCGTGGAGATTCTCGTCAACAACCGCACTTACGGCGGCGGGGGAATCCACAACCTCTACAGCACCGTCGCCGTGGACAACGCGTGGGCGAACTACGTCTTCGTACACGAGTTCGGCCACCACTTCGCCGGGCTCGC
>DASVQJ010000377.1:0-7761 GCA_036389235.1 Pyrinomonadaceae bacterium
ACGACCGTCCACGAGGCGGCGCTCGCCGCCTTCGGCCAGCTGCAATCCATCGAGCACGAGATGCACGAGCTCGAACACCGCATGGCCGAGGCTTCGGACGACCTCGACGCGGTGCTCGAACGCTATAGCCATCTTCAGCACGAGTTCGAGCGGCAGGGCGGCTTCGAGAACGCCGCGCGGGCCGAGGCGATTCTGCAAGGTCTCGGGTTCGAGCGCGAGACGTGGGCGACGCCGTGCGAGATTCTGTCGGGCGGGCAGAAGAACCGTCTGGGGCTCGCGCGCCTGCTGCTCGCCGAGCCCGACGTGTTGCTGCTCGACGAGCCGACGAACCACCTGGACGTTTCCGCGGTCGAGTGGCTCGAAGAGTTCCTCTCCGCCTACAAGTCGGCCTACGTCATCATCAGCCACGACCGCTACTTCCTCGACCGCGCCTGCACGCGCATCGTCGAGGTCGAACTGGGGAAGGCCGTCAGCTACCAGGGCAACTACTCGCACTTCCTCGCCGAGCGCGAGGAGCGGCGCGAGATTCAGATGCGCGCCTACGAGAACCAGCAGCACCTCATCGCCAAGACCGAGGAGTTCATCCGCCGCAACCTCGCCGGCCAGAAGACCAAGCAGGCCAAGTCGCGCCGCACGATGCTCGCCAAGCTCGAACGCGTGGACGCCGTCCGGCCGGACGCGCCGCAGGGCAACTTCCAGTTGCAGAAGGTCGAGCGCGCCGGCACCTACGTCCTGACCGTCGCGGAGGCCGCGGTCGGCTACCCGGGAAAGCTGCTCGCCTCGGACATCAACTTCGTCCTCAAGCGCGGCGAGTGCCTCGGCATCATCGGGCCGAACGGCTCGGGCAAGACGACCTTCATCAAGACCGTTTTGGGTAAGCTCCCGCAGCTCGCGGGCGAGATTCGTCTGGGCACGAACGTCAACGTCGGCTACTACGCGCAGCAGCTCGACGACCTCGACGACCGCAACGAGATCATCATGGAGCTGCGGCGCGTGGCGCCCGCTTCGGCGACGGCGGGCGAGCTGCGCGGCTTCCTCGCGCGCTTCCTCTTCACGGGCGACGACGTGTACAAGCACGTCCGCGACCTCTCGGGCGGGGAGAAGGGGAGATTGGCGCTGGCGAAGCTCATCTACTCGAACGTCAACGTGCTCGTCCTCGACGAGCCGACGAACCACCTCGACATCCCCTCGCGCGAGGCCCTGGAAGAGGCGCTCGACGCCTACGACGGCACGATCATCACCATCAGCCACGACCGCTACTTCCTCGACCGCGTCGCCACGCAGATACTCGCGCTCGACGGCGAGGGCGGAGCCGAGCACTACGACGGCGACTACACCGAGTACCACGACTGGAAGGCCGCGCGCCGCGCCGCCGAGGGCGCGGCGAAGGCGGCCGCGGGGAAGACGCCGGAGGCGGCCCCTGCGCGCAGAGAGGAGCCGCGCGCGCCGCAGGCCCAGCCGAAGCAGAAGGGGAAGGACTCGAAGAAGAAGGGCGCGGCGCGCGACCCGAAGGCCGTCGAGGACGAGATCGCCGCGGCCGAGCAGCGCGTGGCCGCGCTCGGAGAGGAGTTGGGCAGCCCGGACACGGCGCGCGACCACGCGCGCCTCGCGCGCCTCAACGAAGACTACCAGAAGGCCGAGGCGCGCCTGCGCGAACTCTACGAAGAGTGGGAGCGCGCCTCCGCCGAGGGCGCGAGCGCCTAGAAATAAAGCGGTTCTCATCCGAGTGGGTATGAAGTGAGCTTTCGACACAGAGACACGGAGACACAGAGACGCAGCTTCTTGAGGGATAACCTGAACAGTGTTAGATCGTGCCTCCGCAGTGCGAGATTTAGCTCCCACAGAGCTATTTCCCACTCCTACAGTCTCAGACCGAGCTTTTACGCCTTCACAGCGAGCCCCCGCGGCCTCATAAGCCGTGTGCAATCGGGTAAGGACGTACGTCGCAAGACGGGTCAGACCCGCCCGCGGTAGCGGGCGGGTCTGACCCGGTCGCGTCCGCACTTTTTGCTAACCGCTACAGGCTTTAAGGCAAGGTGAAGACGTAGTTGATCGTGCCCTTGACCTTGACGGGCTGGCCAGAGAGCAGCGCGGGCGTGAAGCGCGCCTGGCGGGCGGCCTGAACCGCCGCCTGTTGGAGGTACGTGTGGCCGGAGACGGCGCGCGCCTCGACCACCTTGCCCTGCTCGTCGATGGTCACCTCGACGACGACGCGGCCCTGCGCGCCCGAGTTCCGGGCGGCGGGCGGGTAGTTGGGCACGGGCAGGCGGAGCGCCTTGCTGTTGAGCACGCCGGCCGAGAGCGGCGCCTTCCGGGCTTCGACGCCGTCCGGCTTCGGCATCTCGGCCGCGGCCTGCTGTCCGGCGGCGGCCTTCTCGTCGCGCGTCGGCGCGGGCGTGCGCGGCGCGGGTTCGGGTTGAGTCGCGGAAGTGCTTACGGGCTCTGCGGCCCTGCTCGCGGCCACTTCGAAAAGGCTGTTCCCGGCCACGCGCTCGGACGCCGCGGGCGAAGAGGGCTCCGCCGCCGGCGCGGACGCGGCCGGCGACTTCGCGGCGGGCGCGGGCGCCGAGACGGTCACGGTGAACGTCGGCACGGGTTCGACGGCCGCGGCCTTCTGACCCGCGCCCTCCTCCTCCGTGTCGGGGCCGTCCGGCCCGAGCCTGCTGCGAGAGGGCTTGGACGTCGAGCGTGACGGCGCGGGCCGCGCCGCGCTCTCGGCGGCAGCGCGTCTGTAAGAGGGCGAGGCGTCGGCGGCGCGCGCCTGCGGGGCGGTTCTTAGGTTGGACTGGGCGATGTTCGTGTGCGTGCTCGCGGACTGCGCGCGGCTCTCGGCCGTCTGGGTCTTCGCGCCTTCGGGGTAGAAGCCCTTGCGCGCGCGCACGCGCGCGGTCGGGCGCGACTTCACGCGGAGGCTGATGAAGCGGAAGTACTTGTCCTTGCGCTCGTCCTGCGGGTAGTAGCTCAGGAGGTACTGCTGCGAGAGGTCGAGCGAAATCTGCGTGAAGACCGCGTCCAACTCCTCGACCGCCTTCGGCACGTAGACCGCCCCGCCCGTCTGCTCCGTGATGCGGTACATGCGCTGCTCGGAGACGGGGTCGTGCAGGTTCGGGTCTTCGACCTGGCGCGTCTGCACGACGTAGACCTGGCACTCGGCGCGCAGCGCGCGGGTGACGGCCTCGTCGAAGTTCGTGTCGCTGACCGTGTCGGTACCGTCGGAGACGAGGACGAGCACCTTGCGCCCGGCGAGCGGGCGCATGTAGTCGGCCGCCTGCGCGACCGCGTCGAAGAGCGCCGTCGCGCCCTCGGGCGCGCCGAAGCGCTCGATGGTGCGGACGAGGCGGGGCACGTCGTTCGTCAACCCCTGCGACAGCGTCGGCATGGTCGAGATGGAGTAGACCGCGGCGCGGTCGATGGGGCGCACGACCCTCTGGAAGAAGCGGACGGCGGCCTGCTTCTCGAACTCGCGCGCGGCCGAGAGCGAATAGCTGTTGTCGAAGAGCAGCGCGACGTGGACGGGCGTCTCCGAGCGCGTCAGCTCGCCGATGGCCTTGACCTCGCCGTCGATCTTCAGCTCGAAGTCTTCGACCTTCAGGTCGGTGATCGCGCGCCCGAACGGGTCAACGACCGAAGCGGGGATGATGACGAGGTTCGAGTCCACGCGCACGACCTCGTCCTCGTCGACCTCCTCCGCCTCCTGTGAAGGCTGCGGCTGCGGGGTGGCGGCGGGCGTCGGCGCCGGACGCGGCTGTTCGGCCGGAACGGGCTGCGGCTCGGGAGTCTCCTTCGGGGCGGCCGTCCGGCGCGGCCGGACGTACGGCGTCGCCTGCGGCTGCGGCTGCTTCTCCGACTCCTGCGCCGAGGCGGTCTGCGAAGAGAAGCCGGGGGCGAGCGAGACGCAGGCGACGAGCAGGACGAGGAGCGCCCGCCCGGGCGAAGCGCCGCGGTTCGCGTGTGAGGGCTCTGTCGGCCGAGGGTTCTTCGGAGGCAAGGCTTTCTAATTCTCCCGGTTCAAAGCTCGCGGGGCGGCCGGAGTCTCGGAGACGGCGCTGCGCTCGAAGAACTTCCGTTGAAATAGTTGACGGGGTGGCCTGCTCGGCGGCGCATCCGCGCGCCCACAACATACGGAAAGGGGCAATCGGCGCGTAGTTCCGAACCCGCAAACCGAGGCCCGGACGCCGGCTATGCTAACACTTCCCGGCCACTTCCTCTAGTTTCGTGCCCCGTGGATTTCGCACGCGCCGGCACCCGAACCCGCTTGACAGGCATCTAAGCCACTTGTTAACTTAGCCTTCCGCTTTTTTGGAAGCGCTGTTTGTAAGGCTTTGTAGGCACGTAGCTCAGGGGTAGAGCACTACCTTGACACGGTAGGGGTCCGCGGTTCAAATCCGCGCGTGCCTACCATCCAAACTTTCGACAGGGAGCCCCGTAAGTCCCTTGCCCGAAACGATGACGCGAACGCGAACTACGTTTCGATTTTAGTTGACGCTGGCCGGCCCGCCACACGGGTCGCGGCCGCGCGGCGAGGGCGCTTCTGTCGAATCCGATCTCGGTTGGTTAATCCCTAACGGGGACGACACATAACGTTTTTACCCTTCTCCGCGCAGCCGGGCGCCGGCGCGTAGGGCTTTTTGCCCGCGTGACTTGAGGCGGCCCGGCGGGCCGCCCGGGTCTTTTCGAAGCTCCGGCCGGAGCGGAAAGGGGTTGTGAGTGATGAGCGAGATAAGCGTACAGCTTGAGGGCGGGCGTTCGGCGCAGGTGCCGGCCGGCGCGACCGTCGCCGAAGCCCTGAAGGCCGCCGACCGCGAGGCCGCGAAGCAGGCGCTCGCGGCGAAGGTCAACGGCCGCGAGGTCGACCTGACGTTCCGCCTCGACGAGTCGGCGGCCAACGGCGAGCCCCTGCGGGTCGAGCTGGTGCTGCCCGGCACGCTCGAAGGGTTGGACGTCATCCGCCACTCGACCGCGCACCTTCTGGCGGCGGCCGTGCTCGACCTCTTCCCCGGCACGAAGCTCGGCGTCGGGCCGGCGCTGCTGGAAGACCCGCGCTACGGCTTCTTCTACGACGTCATCGCGCCGCGGCAGTTGACGGAAGACGACCTGCCGGTCATCGAGAAGCGCATGCGCGAGATCGCCAGGCGCAACCTCGCGTACCGCCGCGAGGAGCTCTCCAAGCAGGAGGCCCTGCTCGTCTTCGACGAGCGCGAAGAGCCGCTGAAGTGCGAGCTGATCGAGGAGAAGGCCGGCGAGCGCGTGAGCGTCTACTACATCGACGGCTCGCCCTTCATCGACTTCTGCCTCGGCCCGCACGTGCCGAACACGAACAAGCTGAAGGCGTTCAAGCTGCTCTCGCTCTCCGGCGCCTACTGGAAGGGCGACGCCGAGCGCGAGCAGATGCAGCGCATCTACGGCACCGCCTTCGCCACGCAGGAGGAGCTGGACGCGTGGGTCAAGCAAAGGGAAGAGGCCGAGCGGCGCGACCACCGGCGCATCGGGCGTGAGTTAGACCTCTTCTCGATACAAGACCAGTACGGGCAGGGGCTCATCTTCTGGCACCCGAAGGGCGGCGTCATCCGCAACGAGATGGAGAACTACCTGCGCGGAGAGTTGCAGCGGCGCGGGTACGGGCTCGTCTTCACACCGCACATCGCCAAGCGCGACCTGTGGCGCGTCAGCGGTCACGAGGAGAACTACGCCGACTCGATGTTCGCGCCGACGGAGATCGAGGGGACCGAGTTCCGCCTAAAGCCGATGAACTGCCCGTTTCACATCGGCATTTATAAATCGGCCCAGCGCTCCTACAGGGACTTGCCGATCCGTTTGGCCGAGCTCGGCACATGCTACCGCGCGGAACTGTCGGGCACGCTGCACGGGCTGATGCGCGTGCGCGGCTTCACGCAGGACGACGCGCACATCTTCTGCACGCCCGAGACGATTAAGGGCGAGATCATCGACTGCGTGGACTTCGCCTACGACGTGCTGCGCACGTTCGGCTTTGAGAAGTTCAAGGTCGAGCTCTCCGTCAAGGGCAGCGACACGAGCAAGGGCTACCTCGGGACAGAGTGGCAGTGGGCCGAGGCCGAGGCCGCGCTCGTCGATGCGCTCAACGAGCAGGGCATCCCCTTCGAGCGCGTCGAGGGCGAGGCCGCCTTCTACGGGCCAAAGATCGACATCAAGGTGGAGGACGCCATCGGCCGCCTCTGGCAGTTGACGACCGTGCAGTTCGACTTCAACCTGCCGGAGCGGTTCGAGCTGGGGTACGTTGCCGAGGACAACATGGTGCACCGGCCCTTGATGGTGCACCGCGCGCTCTTCGGCTCGGTTGAGCGCTTCTTCGGCGTGCTCATCGAGCACTATGCGGGGGCGTTCCCGGTGTGGCTCGCGCCGGTGCAGGTGGCGGTGCTGCCCATCACCGACCGCGTCAACGACTACGTCGAAGACGTGGCCCGCCAGCTCCGCCAGGCGGGCCTGCGGGTCGAGACCAACACGCGCGGCGACAAGATCGGCGCGAAGATACGCAACGCGCAGTTGCAGAAGATTCCTTTCATGCTCGTCTGCGGCGACCGCGAGATGGAAGAGGGCAAGGTCGCCGTCCGCGAGCGCTCGCGGGGCGACATCGGCGCGATGCCGCTCGAAGAGTTCAGGGAACTGGCGCTGCGGCTCGTCCGCACGCGCGCCCTCAGCATGGAAACATGATGCCGGGTGTCAGATGTTAGATGTCGGTAAGTGCTTTTAACTGACATCCAGCATCTGACGTCTGACATCCAGCTCAGGAGGTGCAGGTATTCCTTCATTTCGAGGCCGCGGGCAGCGCCCGGACAACCGCCGCGCCCCCGCCACGCGCATCAACGACCGCATCCGCGTGCCGCAGGTGCGGGTCATCGCGGAGAACGGCGACCAGCTCGGCATCATGAACACGCGCGAGGCGGTCAACCTCGCGCGCTCGCAGGGGCTCGACCTGGTCGAGGTCGCGGCGACCGCGGACCCGCCCGTCTGCCGCATCATCGACTTCGGGAAGTTCACCTACGAGCAGAAGAAGAAGGCCAGCGAGGCGAAGAAGAAGCAGGTCATCATCACGGTGAAGGAGGTCAAGTTCCGCCCCGGCACCGACGACCACGACTACAACTTCAAGGCCAAGCACGCGCGCGACTGGCTGAGCGAGGGCGACAAGGTCAAGGCCACCATCTTCTTCCGCGGCCGCGAGATCACGCACCGCGAGCTGGGCGCGGAGCTGCTCCAGCGCCTCGAACAGGACTTGGCCGAGGTCGGCGAGGTCGAGCAGCGCCCCAAGATGGAGGGCAACCAGATGTTTTTAATCTTCGCCCCGAAGCGGCACAAGTCGCCGAAGCAGCAGCAGGAGGCGAAGAAGGACGGCGGCGTCACACAAGGCCCGCCCGTCCCGGAAGGCACCGGCGGGATGGTGCAATCGTAAAGCAGTAGTCAGTAGACAGTAGCCAGTAGGGCTCCGCCCCGCGGGCGCCGACGCTGAGAACCGGGCGGTTCGTAATAAGCATGTATGTCTACTGGCTACTGACTACTGTCTACTGACTACTCAGGGAGTTATTATGCCGAAACTTAAGACACACAAGGGCGCGGCGAAGCGTTTCCGCACGACCGCGTCGGGCAAGGTCAAGCGCGGCCACTCGCACGCGCGCCACATCCTGACGAAGAAGACGGCCAAGCGGAAGCGCTCGCTCGACATCGACGTGCTCGTCTCCGAGTCGGACGAGGGGCGCATCGAGCGCATGCTGCCCTACGGGCGGAGCT
>DASVQJ010000378.1:0-4848 GCA_036389235.1 Pyrinomonadaceae bacterium
GGCCAACCGCATCTACGTCTCGACGCGCGGCCTCTACGCCGTCGAGGAGTACTTGCAGGCGCGCTACTACATGTTCCGGCAGGTCTACTTCCACCGGACGCTGCGCTCGGCCGAGGCGGTGCTGCGCTCGGCCCTGAGGCGCGCGCTCGAACTCATCGCGGCTGGCGGGGAGGTCTGGTGCGCGCCCGGCACGGCCTTCGAGAAGGTGCTGCGCCGCGCGCCGCTCACGCTCGCCGACCACATGGAGCTGGACGACGCCGAGGTCACCTTCCACATCAAGCACTGGCAGCGCTCGCGAGACCCCGTGCTCGCGGACCTCAGCCGCCGCTTCATCGGCCGCCGCCTCTTCAAGGCCGTAGACCTCGACATGCCCGAGGGCGAGCGCGCCGACTTCCTCGCGGGCGCGCGCGCGGCCGTCGAGCGCGCCGGCTTCGACCCGGCCTACTACTTCATCGAGGACCACGCGGGCGACATCCCCTACTACTCCTACTACACGGCCGAGGGCGCCGAGCCCAAGTCGCTCATCTACTGCGAGGACGGCTACGCGCGGCCGACGGTGCGCGAGATCAGCGAGGTGAGCGACGCCGTGCGCGGCCTGCGCGGCTACAGCCTCCACCGCGTCTGCTTCCCGCCCGAGGTCAAGGACGAGGTCTACGCCCTCTACCACCGTCTCCCGAGCGCCGACGCCGCGGCGCGCTGACGAATAAGCGGGTCGGAACCGCCCGCGGCAGCGGGCGGCCCTTTGCCGACCGGATGTGCCGGGTAACCAAAGCCCGCCCGCTGCCGCGGGCGGTTCCGACCCGGCCGCGGAGATACGTTGATGAACCTTCGCGCACTCGCCCTGTTTTGTCTCGCCCTCCTGACCCTTCCCGCCGCCGCCGCGGCGCGTCAACAGCCCACGCCGACGCCGACGCCGCGCCCGAGCCTGCGCGACCTCGTGATGAAGCCCGTCGTCTACGGCGTCGCGGGCATGGAGAAGGTCGCGGTCAGACCGAATCTGAAGTACACGACGGCCGACAACCCGAACCTTCTGATGGACGTTTACACGCCGCCGGGGCTGTCGAAGGGCGAGCGCCGCCCGGCCGTCATCTTCATACACGGCAGCGCGGGGGCCGAGGCGAAGGCGAAGGACTGGGGCGTCTACGTCTCCTGGGGCCGGCTGGTCGCGGCCTCGGGGATGGTCGGCGTCACCTTCACACACAGGCTCGGCTACCCCAAGCCCTTCCTGAACGAAGCGGCGGGCGATGTCGAGGCCGCCGTCAACTACGTCCGCGCCCACGCCGACACGCTCGGCGTGGACAGAGAGCGCGTCTGCCTCGCGGCCTACTCCGGCGGCGGCCCGCTCCTGAGCGCGGCGATGCGCGAGCGGCCGCCGTACGTCCGCTGCCTCGTCTCGTTCTACGCCTTCCTCGACGTGCGGCAGTCGGAGACGCACAAGGCCCACGAGACGGCGGAGACGTTGGAGCGCTTCTCCCCCGTCACATATATCGACGGCGGCGCGGGCGGCATCGCGCCCGTCTTCGTCGCGCGCGCGGGGCTCGACCAGATACCGACGTTGAACGACTCCGTCGACCGCTTCGTCCGCGAGGCCGTCGCGCGGAACGCCGCCGTCACCCTCTTCAACCACCCGCGCGGCGTGCACGGCTTCGACAACCAGACCCCGGACGCGCGCTCGCGCGAGATCGTCCGCGCCGCGCTCGACTTCATGAAGACGCACCTCGGGCTGAACGAGCCGAGGTGACCGGGGAGGAAGCGCGCCGTGCCCGACATGCTCGTCAACCTGCTGCGCCTGCCGCTGGTCGAGCCGGCGCTCGACGAGTTGCGCGCCGCCGGGCTGGTCGTGCGCCGCGCGCGGCCGTGGGAGCTGACGCAGGTGCGCGAGTTCGTCGCCGAGAATTTCAGCCGGGCCTGGGCGGACGAAATCTCCGTCGGGCTCGTCAGCCAGCCGGCGACGGTCTTCGTCGCGCTGCGCGGAGGGACGCTCGTCGGCTTCGCCGCGTACGAGTGCACGCGCAGGAACTTCTTCGGGCCGACGGGCGTGTTAGAGGGGGAGCGCGGCCGCGGCATCGGGCGCGCGCTGCTGCTGGCCGCGCTGCGCGGACTGCGCGAACTGGGTTATGCTTACGCCGTCATCGGCGGCGTCGGCCCCGCCGAATTCTACGAGCGCGCGGTCGGCGCGCGGCTCATCCCCGACAGCTCCCCCGGCGTCTACGCAGACCCCCTGCGCCAAGACTTGAAAGACCGATGAAGTTCCGACTTGCCCTCTTCATCCTCTTCGTCACCCTCTGCCACGCGCACGCCTCGGCCGCGCGCGACGAACAACGCCGCGTGAGCGTGGCCGTGCTCGACATGGGCGGCACGCCGACGGCGGCGCGCGCGGCGGAGCGCGTGTCGAAGGTGATGGCGTCGCTCAAAATAAAGGGGACGAAGCTCTCCGTGCTCGACCGCGGGATGAGCGCGGCCGCGGCGCGCGGGGTCGGCTACGCGGGCTCGCTCAACCTGACGCTGGCGGAGGCGCGCGCGCTCGGCGCGGCCGTCGGGTGCGACTTCTACCTGACGGGCGACGCGCAGACCATCCGCCGCTCCTCGTCGGCGCGGCCCGCCTACTTCGAGGCTTACGCCTCGGTCTTCGTCGTCAGCAGCCGGACGGGGCGGCTCGTCATGTGGGAGCGCCCGGCGGCCGAGGCCGACACCGCCGAGGGGGCCGAAGCGTCGCTGCTCGCGGCGCTCGAAGGCGGCGCCCAACTCTACGCCGCCGCCGCCGCCGTCGAGGCCGAGCGCGAGGAGCGCGAGCGCTTCGCCCCGGACGAGGGCGGGACGGAGGCCATCATCGACCTCTCGACCGACGAGGGCGCGTCCGCGCACGGAGACCTGCGCGAGCCCGCGCCCTACCGCCGCCTGCGCCCGGCCTACACCGACGCGGCCGCGCGCGCCGAGGCCGAGGCGACCGTCGACGCGCTGGTCGAGATCGGCTCCGACGGCGAAGTCTCCGGCGTGCGCGTCGTGCGCTGGGCAGGCTTCGGACTCGACGAGGAGGTCGCCGCGACCGTGCGGCGGATGCACTTCCGCCCCGCGCAGCGCGAAGGCGAGGCGGTGCCCGTCCGCGTCCTCCTCCGCTACAACTTCCGCAAACCGCCGAAGTCGTAATACATTTTTAGTCGAGGATGTAGGATGACGGCTTTTAACACAGAGACGCGGAGGCACGGAGACACGGCTTCGTCTTCAGTTCTCGGCAGGCTGTGCCTCCGTGCCTCCGTGTCTCTGTGTTTAATGTTCTCCGTGTGCCTGCTGCCGGCGCCCGCGGGCGGCGCGCGGCGCGTCGAGTACGCCTCGACGCGCGAGGGGCGCCTGCGCATCTTCGACGAGGTCTGGGAGCAGGTGAGAGAGCGCTACTTCGACCCGTCCTTCCACGGCGTGGACTGGGCGAGCCTGCGCGCGGAGCTGCGGCCCCGCGCGGCCGAGGCGCGCGGCGAGGCCGAGCTGTACGCCGTGCTGCGCCGCATGCTCGGTCACTTGCGCGACCCGCACACGCGCGTCTACGCGCCCGGCGAGAGCACCGACTGGCGCGTGCACCGCTACGTCTCGGTCGGCGTCGCCGTGCGGGAACTCGACGGCCAGGTCGTCGTCACCGACGTGGAGCGCGACTCGCAGGCGCGGCGCGCGGGGCTGCGCGCGGGCGACGCCGTGCTCGCGCTCGACGGCGAGCCGGCGGCCGCGCTCGTCGCGCGCAGGCTCGCCGAGCAGAGCGCCCCGGACTCGCCCTCCGCGCGCCTCGTCGCGGTCGCGCACCTCTTCGACGGCGCGCCCGACTCTTACGCGCGCGTGACGTTCACGCGCCCGGGCGAGAAGAGAGTGCGGGAGGTCACCTTGCGGCGCGAGCCGCGCACGCGCCTGCCCTCTTTCGACGTGGAGGAGGAGGAGCACGGCGTGCGGCTCGTGCGCTTCAACATCTTCACGCCCGAGGTCGCGGCGCAGTTCGCGCGCGCGCTCAAGGGCGAGCTGAGGGGCGCCCGCGCGCTCGTCATCGACCTGCGCGACAACGGCGGCGGCGAGACGCAGTCGATGGCCGACCTCGCCTCGACGCTGCTGCCGGCGGGCCTGAGCCTCGGGCGCTTCACGGACCGCACGGGCGCCGTCTGGCTTGAGCCCTACACGCACGCGGCGCTGCTCTCGACGGCCGACACGTTCGAGCGCTTCGGCCGCCCCGTCGTACTCCTGACGGGCGCGCGCACGGCGAGCGCGGCCGAGGTCTTCGCCGCCTCTCTGCGCGAGACCAACCGCGCGTCCGTCATCGGCGAGGCGACCTGCGGCTGCGTCCTCGGCATCCGCCGCCGCCACCGCCTCCCCGACGGCGGCGTCCTCGACGTGAGCGAGATGGACTACCACACGGCCGCCGGCACGCGCCTCGAAGGCGCGGGCCTCCGCCCCGACGTGACGGTCGAGCCCACGCGCGAAGACCTCCGCCACCGCCGCGACCGCGCCCTCGAACGCGCCCTGGAGATTTTGCAGGACGTGAGGGATAGGCAGTAGACAGTAGTCATACGACCTTGCGAGAAGAGATAAGGACGCACCGCGCCGGGAGCGCGGGCATCCTGCCCGCCATGAGCGCGTCAGCGCGAAGGCCGTGAGACTTTAAACCTCAACGTCGAGAGACAGCGCTGCCCGCGCTCCCGGCGCGCGGCCTTATTCTGATTTGCATGCCGATATCAGTAGTCAGAGCCTGTTTGAAAACTCCAGAATGACCGGCATTCGTCCGGTTTTGCTGCGCTGTTGAGGCCCGAGTCTCACGATCTGTGAGCCTCAAAACCTCGGATTTAGAGCTGGGCCGGCGTCTTACCGGCGGCGGCC
>DASVQJ010000379.1:0-2755 GCA_036389235.1 Pyrinomonadaceae bacterium
CAGTTCTGACCGACGTCCGGCGTTCCTCGTCCTGCGTCCCGGGCGCGGCGTACTCGCGCAGCCGCGCCTCCATCTCTCGGCGCACGTCTTCGCGGTCTTCCTCATCTTCGTCGGGCTCGAACAGCTCGAAGAGCGCGTAGGGCGCGTCGCCGACGAGGCGCAGCTCCCAGGCCACTCGCCCTTCCGCGGAGGGGCGCGTGAACCACATCGCGTCCACGTCCGACCCGTCGGCGGGTGCGCCCTCGTAGATCACGGCGGCCCCCTCTTCGCCCGCGCCGCGCATCTCGGCGAGCGACTCGGGTCGCGCCAGCACGCGCGCGAGCCGCCAGCCGTGCCTGCGGTACTGCGCCAGTATCTCCTCAAATTTTTTGAGCCGACTCATACTTTTAAAGTTCGCGATTTGTCAGCGCCCGCCCCCGTTCGTTTACAATCGTCCTTGCGTGTTACCACACGAAGCCGGCGGGGACAAGCCCCGGCCTCACGCGGCGCGCCGAGAGGAGAACCCACGGACTTGTCCGTCGAAGAGTTTGGGGAGAGAGAGGACGCTCGCGCGCCGCACGCGCGCGGCGCCGAGGGCTCGCCCTTCCGCGCGGCGCTCGGGCGGGCGCTGGCGCGGCGGGGCCTGAGCCTTGAGAAGTTCTGCCCGGCGGGCGACACGCTGACGCGGCGCGTGCTCGAAGAGTACGGCGCGATGTTCGTCGCCGAGGGCGTCGCGCTCCCGGACGCCTGCGTGCTTGAGAGCGAGGAGGCCGTCGAGCGCTTCCAGCGAGAGGCGGGCTGGCGCTCCGAAGTCCTGGACGGCTCACTCATCGAGTTGCAGCCCGCCGCGATGGGCGCGCTCCTGGGCGCGCGCGAGGAGGCGGCCTACGCCGGCCTGCGCGTCACGCCGCGCGGCGGGAGCGAGGCCGGGCGGCGCAGCTACGCAGACTCGCTGCGGCTCTGGCGCTCGCGCTGCGACCCCGCGCTCGAACACTGGTGCGCCGCGGGGCGCCTCGACGGCGCGGAGGCCGAGCGTCTGCGCGGGCTCCCCCTGCGCGAGCAGGCGGCGGCCGTGCTTGAGCTTGAGAGCGGCGGCATCTTCTTCAGCAAGAGTTTCGACAAGAGCATCCTCCAGTCGGTGGCCGCGCCCGGCGCCTCGCAGCACCTCGCCATGCTCGCCTTCGACATCGCGGAGTTCCAGGACGCGCGCGTCGGCGCCGTGCTCGCGCGCCACGGCTGGTTCCAGACCGTCCTGAGCGACCTGCCGCACTTCACCTACCTCGGCCTCCCCGAGCGCGAACTGCCCGCGCGCGGCCTGCGCCGCGTCGAGTCCGGCGGCCAGACGTTCTGGGTGCCGGACATGGGAGAGTAGACAGTAGGCTCCGCTTTGAGGTCGTTGATGATGACAACCGGAGGGTTCGGGCGACGAAGTTTTTCTACTGACTAATGACTACCGACTACTGTCTACTCCCTCCTTGCTTTTTGCCTTCGTTTATGAGAAAGACTTGTGGCCGTCCGTCGAGCTTGAAGAGTCCTTGAGACTCCCGGCTCGGGGCGAAAAAATTCCACCCCTGACAGTCGAGCCCCGGCCGCGCCGGGTCGTGATAAGGAGAGAGAGATGATCGGATGTCCTTCCTGCGGTGCCGAGAACGTCGAGGGCACGCGCTTCTGCGTGAAGTGCGGCACGACGCTCCCGGCCTCCCCCCAACCTGAGTCCTGGCGCCAGAGCGGCGACCTCGGGCAGCAGCAGACACAGCAAGACTACCAGTCGAGCGGCTACTCGGCGCCGCAGCCGCCCCCCTCGGGCTACCCGAGCTACACGCCGCAGCAGGACCCGCTGGCCGGCTACCAGCAGCAGGCCGGCGACTGGATGGCGCAGGGCGCGAACAAGAAGATGGCGGCCGGCATCACCGGCATCCTGCTCGGCGGCTTCGGCGTCCACAAGTTCATCCTCGGCTACAACACCGAGGGCGTCATCATGCTCGTCGCGTGGGTCGTCGGCATGTTCCTGACCTGCGGCATCGCCTCGATTGCGGTCGGCATCGTCGGCCTCATCGAGGGCATCATCTACCTCACCAAGTCCGACGAGGAGTTCGTCCGGACGTACATCCAGAACAAGAAGGCCTGGTTCTAAAGAGCCCGCGGGCGGGCGGCGAGACCGTGTTGGGTTTGAGTCGAGACAGTTTGAAGACCGGCCTGACGGGCGTCGCGCTCCTGGCGTCGCTGGCGTCGGCGCGCGGGCTGGCGGGGGCGACGCCGTCGGCCGTCCACGTCGCGGGGCGCGGGCTGCCCGCCATCTGCCCTTCGCGTTTGCTGTTCGGCGTCAACTGCCCCGGCTGCGGGATGACGCGCAGCGTCCTTCTGACGCTCGGAGGCGACCTGCGGGGCGCGCTCGGCGTGAACCCCGCAGGCCCCGTCCTCGTCGCTGCCCTCATCCTGCTCGCCGCACAACTCCTCCTCGCGGCGCGCTCCGCGGAAGGGGGGGCTTCGGTTAAGCGTCGGCTCCTGTCTTGGGCCTCCCTTTACGGGGCCGTCGTGGCCTCCGTGATGTTGATTCAGTGGGCGGGCGGCCTCGGGCACGCTTAGAACGCGCGCGGGGCCGCACCTTCCCCTAACGTCTCGCGACGCGGAAAAAATCTTGCGCGCCGCGGCAGAAGTGCTAAACTCTCCACTCGCCGCCCGCCCGCGTCGGAAGGCGGGCGAACAAGTTTCTCCCCGTACAACTGTCCCAGTCAGGTTTCACCCGTGGCGCTCGGCCGCGGCCCCCTCTTCTCTA
>DASVQJ010000380.1:0-7268 GCA_036389235.1 Pyrinomonadaceae bacterium
GGTAGACGGGCGCGGGCCGTAAACCGCAAACCGTGCCAAGAATAAGAACGCGTCTTCCCTTGCCGCGGTTCACTGTTTACGGCTCACGGTATTTCCAGAACCAGCTTGCCGAACTGCGCGCGGTCCTGCATGAG
Source organism: Pyrinomonadaceae bacterium (assembly GCA_036389235.1). GTDB lineage: Bacteria > Acidobacteriota > Blastocatellia > Pyrinomonadales > Pyrinomonadaceae > QHXN01. The sequence goes on from DASVQJ010000380.1 coordinate 135, forward strand.
TTCGTGCGCGCGGCGCGCTTCCGCGAGCGGGAGGGTGCGGTCGATGACGGGGCGGATCAGCCCGCGCCCGACGAACTTCAGGGCGTCGAGCAGCTCGGCCTTCGACCCCATGAAGGAGCCGAGCAGGTTGAGGTGGCGGTAGAAGACCTGCCGCAAGTCCGTGCGCGCGTCGTAGCCGCTCGTCGCGCCGCACGTCACGAGCCGCCCGTCCCGCTTCAAAGACAAGACCGACCCCGGCCACGTCTCCGCGCCCGTGTGCTCGAAGACGACATCGACGCCCTGCTTACCCGTCAGGCGCCTGACCTCCTTCGGCCAGTCCTCGCGCGTGTAGTCCACGACCTCGTCCGCGCCCAATTCTCTCGCGCGCCCCCGCTTCTCTTCCGAGCCGGCGGTGGCGATGACGCGCGCGCCCCTCAGCTTTGCGACCTGGATGCCGATTGAGCCGACGCCGCTCCCGGCCGCGTGAATCAGAACGTCCTCGCCCGGCTCGACGCGCGCGCGCGTGACGAGCATGTGCCACGCCGTCACGAGCACGAGCGGGAGCGCCGCCGCCTCCGCCCAACTTAAATTCTTCGGCTTCGGCACGACGTTCACGCCGGGCGCGGAGACCAGCTCGGCGTAGCCGCCGTCACGCCGGTAGCCGATGATGTCGTAGCGCGGGCACATGTTGTCCGCGCCGCCCAGGCACTCGCGGCAGTGGCCGCACGAGACGCCGGGCTGCAAAATCACTTCGTCGCCCGGCTTCACCCAGTAGACGAGTTCCCCCACCTCGCGCACGACGCCCGCCACGTCGTTGCCGAGGATGTGCGGCAGAGGAATCTCCACCCCCGGCAGCCCCCCGCGCGCCCACACGTCCAGGTGGTTGAGCGCGCACGCGCGCACCTCGACCAGCACCTCGTCGGCGCGAACCCGCGGCTCCGGGCGGTCTTCATAGCGGAGGACTTCCGGCCCCCCGTGCTCGTGGAAGACGACGGCTTTCATGTTGTTAGACAGTAGTCAGTAGTCAGTAGTCAGTAGCCAGTAGTCAGTAGGAAGAATAAACAGTAGACAGTAGAGAGAAGAGGTTTTCTACTGTCTACTGACTACTTCAAAGAGCCGTCGGTCTGCTGGCGCGCGTGGTAGGAGGAGCGCGTCAGGGGGCTCGACTCGACGTGCTTGAAACCGAGTTCGAGCCCGACCTCGCGCCAGCGCGCGAACTCGTCGGGCGTGACGTAGCGCTCGACGGGGAGGCGGCGTGCGTGCGGCTGGAGGTATTGCCCGATGGTCATGATGTCGCACGAGACCGAGCGCAAATCTTTCATCAGCTCGACGACCTCTTCGAACGTCTCGCCCAGGCCGACCATGATGCCGCTCTTCGTGAGCATCCCGCGCGCCTCGCGGTCGCGGCGCGCGGCGGCGCGCTCCAGGAGCGTCAGCGTCTGTCTGTAATTCGCGTCGGGCCGGACGCGCTTATAAAGGCGCGCGATGGTCTCGGTGTTGTGGTTGAGCACGTCGGGCTCGGCGTCGAGCACGGCGTCGAGCGCGGCCTCGTCGCCGTTGAAGTCGGGGATCAAGACCTCGACGCGGCAGTCGGGGTTCAGCGCCCGCACCTGGCGGATGGTCTCGGCCCAGTGGGCGGCGCCGCCGTCGGCGAGGTCGTCGCGGTTGACGGAGGTGATGACGGCGTGCGCGAGGTCGAGCGTCTTCACCGCCTCGGCGACGTGGCGCGGCTCTTCGGGGTCGAGCGGGACGCCCGCGCCCTTCGAGACGGCGCAGAAGCCGCAGTGGCGCGTGCAGACGTCGCCGCCGATCATGAAGGTCGCCGTCCTGTCCGTCCAGCACTCGAAGATGTTCGGGCAGCGCGCCTCCTGGCAGACCGTGTGGAGGTTCAGGTTCTCGATGAGCTTGAGGACGTAGTTCTGGTTCGAAGGGTCGCCGAGTCGTATCTTCAGCCACTCGGGCTTCGGCCCGCGCGGCGGGCGGGTCGCGGGGGGGTTGTTAATGACGCGCAGCTCGCGGCTCAAACTCTTTCTCCTTGTTCGGCTGTTCGACTGGCCTGATTTTAACACCGGCCCCTCGCTTTGTCCTGCGGCGCGCCCGCCCCCCGCGGCCGAAAAATGTGTTGCGCGCCTCTCGCGCCGGGTAGTAGATTCGAAGCAGGGGCGCGGCGGCGCCTCCACTCACGAGCACGGCCGGCGAGGCCCGGCTCCCGCCCTCTTCACCTCGCACACACGACCCGGACTCACACCACCGGAGGAGCCAAACGAAATGATCAGCGTGAAGTGTCCGGCCTGCGGGCTGGTCGATTGGAACGTCGGCAACTGCAAGCGCTGCGAGACGCCGCTGGCGGGGCTCGGCGCGGAGGTCGACGGCGAGGGCTATTCCCCGGGGGTGTCGGAGTGGGCGGCGGAGGCGCGCGGGGTGCGGACGGCGCGGCGCGTGATGGCGGTCTGCGCGTTCGTCGTGCTGGGGCTGACGGCGCTCGGCGCCCTCCACCTCGCGCACAAGCCTTCGAAGAGGCAGTGGTTCTGGAGCTTCTACCGCCACGAGCCGTCGGTCGCCGAAATCTTCGCGCACAACCTCGAAGTGAGCGGCGGCGCCAGACGCATCTCGAAGCTGCGCAGCTTCAGGGCCGAGGGGCGGCTCACGTTCGACGGCGGCGAGGCGACCTTCGTCATGCACGTGAAGGCGCCGGACAAGGTCGAGACCGAGGTCGAGATGGGGCCGCCGACTAGCACGGACACGCGCTTCGAGGTGCCGCGGCCGTCGCCCTCCTCATACTTCGAGCCGGCCGCGCCGCAGGTCAGTGTGAGCCTCCGCCGCGGCTTCGACGGCTCTAAGGGCTGGGAGTACGTCGAGCGCACGACCCTCACGGACGGCTCGACCGTCCCCGCCGAGCAGCACTCTTCGCGCGAGCTGGGCGGCGAAGAGCTGTGGAGGATGAGGCGCTACACGCAGGCGACCGGCCTCGCCCGGCTGGCCGACGAGTACACGTCGCTCAAGCTCGACGGGCGCGAGCCGGTCACCCGGGCCGCGGGCGGCGGGATGACCGCGGCGGGTCAGGAGTCGTCGGACGCCGCCCTGCGCGGGCACGAGGCTTACGTCGTGAGCGGGTTGAACAGGGAGGGCAAGGGCGAGACGTTCTACTTCGACACGGAGACCGGACTGCTGCTCCGCGTCACCTACGAGGCCGAGGACGAGGAGGGCGAGCCCGTCCGGGTCGAGTGCGCCTTCGGCGACTACAGGGAGGTCGGCGGCCTCCGGCTCCCGCACCGCCTCCACTTCAAGCGCGGCGAAGAGTCGATGACGATGACCTTCGAGCAGTACTTCCCGAACGACCCCATCCCCGACTCGACCTTCGCGCCGCCCGAGCCGCCCTAGTAGGCGCCCGCCGCCTCAGGCCAAAGTCGGGTGGACGAAGCGCGCGAGCGCATCCGGGTCTACGTTGCCGCCGGAGATGACGACGCCGACGCTCCCGACATCCTCCGGCAGCTTGCGGAAGAGCGCGGCGGCGGCCGCGACCGCGCCCGTCGGCTCGACCAGAATCTTCAGGCGGAAGAGCAGGAAGCGCATCGCCTCGACGATCTCGTCTTCCGAGACGGTGAGCACGTCCTCCGCGTTCCTCCGCAGCACGGGGAACGTGAGCGCGCCCGGCGTCTGCGTGCGCATGCCGTCGGCGACGGTGGCGGGCGGCGGGATGTGGACGCGCTCGCCTTTGACGAAGGACTGGCGCGTGTCGTCGGAGAGTTCGGACTCGACGGGGAAGCAGCGCACGGACTCGTTCAAACCTTTGGCGACGGTGGACGCGCCCGCGAAGAGCCCGCCGCCGCCGCAGGGCGTGAGCAGGGCTTCGAGGTCGGGCACGTCTTCGAACAGCTCCAGCGCGCAAGTCCCCTGCCCCGCCGCGACGTGGTAGTCGTCGTAAGGCGGGACGACGACGAGTCCTTCCCTCTCCGAAAGCCTCCGCGCGACCTCCTCGCGGTCTTCGCGCTGGCGGTCGTAGGTGACGACCTCGGCGCCGTAGCCGCGCGTGGCGTCGAGCTTGGTGCGCGGCGCGTCGGTCGGCATCACGATGACGGCGCGCACGCGCGCGTCGCGCGAGGCGAGCGCCACGGCCTGCGCGTGGTTCCCCGACGAGAAGGCGACGACGCCGCGCGCCCGCTCGGCTTCGGAGAGCGACTGAATCTTGTTCGTCGCGCCGCGCATCTTGAAGGCGCCCGCGCGCTGAAAGTTCTCGCACTTGAAGAAGACGCGGCGGCCCGCCGCCTCGTCGAACGTGCGCGAGGTGGTGACGGGCGTGCGGTGCACGAACGGCCGCACGCGCTCGGCGGCCCGGCGGATGAAGTCCAGTGTCAGCATGACGAACCTACTACGGTTCTCTCCTCTTCGGGCGTTGACTCGAACACTTCCGCGAAGCGGGCGACGACGCGGTCTTCGACTTCGCGCAGCGGAACCTCGCGGCCGAGCAGCTCCTTCATCGAGGTGACGGGCTCGCCCTCGCAGGCGACGATGAGGTTGAAGTAGGAGAGGTCTGTGTTGACGTTCAGCGCGAAGCCGTGCGTGGTGACCCAGCGCGCGAGGTGGACGCCGATGGCGGCGACCTTGCCGCGCGCGGTGTGGACGCCCGTCAGCCCCCCGACGCGGAAGGCCCCGACGCCGTAGTCGGACACCGCGCGAATCAAGACCTCTTCCAGGTCGCGGACGTACTTGTGCACGTCCTCGCGGTCGGGGCTCAAATTTATGACCGGGTAGCCGACGAGCTGGCCGAGGCCGTGGTAGGTCATCTTGCCGCCGCGGTTCGTCTCGAAGACCTCGACGCCGCGCGCGGCGAGCGCCTCGGGGCTCGCCAGTATCAAAGGGGGCGTGGCGCGGCGGCCGACCGTCAGGACGTGCGGGTGCTCGACGAGGAGCAGCGTGTCGGGCTCGCGCCGTTCGCGCACGGCCAGCTCGGTCTCCTTCTGGACGCGGTACGCCTCGCCGTACTCCATGCGCCCCAGGCGGCGAACTCTCAGTCGTCTCGCGTGCATCGCAGTGTGCGGAACTGTTACTCTTCCCCTTCGGCCACATTGTAGCAGACGGCGCGCGCCGCCTTGACGGTCGCGCGCCGGACGCGCGAAGCTTGGGCCGCCCGTACACTTTGAGTCGAACCTAAAAACTTACGGAGGAAGCAACCGTGAAACCGCTCATCGCCAAAGTGGTAGTGTGCCTGCTCGTCATCAACTGCGCCGCCGCGTCGGCGCCCGCGCAGACGCGGACGCGCCGCTCCGTATCGACCGCGCAAAGGAGGCGCACGCCGGCGACGGCCACGCGGCTCGACCAGACGCGCTTCAACGCGCAGCGGCTCGAACTCGCCGGGCTGTCGAAAGACCTGACGCGCTTCCTCTACCTCTACGGGAGGCTGTCGAAGGACCTGGAGCTGACGGGCGCGCAGACGGGCTCGGCCGACGCGACGAACCAGACGAAGGCCGGCCTCATCCGCAGCATCGGCGACATGCGCGACCGCCTCGACCAGTTGGAGAGCCACTTCCGCTTCGAGGAGGGTTTGCGGACGCAGTACCAGACGCTGCAAGGCGTCTCGGCCAGCGCCGACCAGGCCGCCCAACAGGCCAACGCCAACCGCTTCGACCAGGCCGGCCGCGTCCTCCTCGAAGTCGCCAATAAGTTGACGGACGTGTTGTTGGAGATGCAGTAGACAGTAGTCAGTAGTCAGTAGAAAAACAGGCGGCGCGCCTTCAGCCTTCGGGCCGGGCGCGCCGCTTCGTCTTCCTACTGTCTACTGTCTACTGACTACTTCCTCTTAGCCTTTCTTAAAATACCCCTGCCGGGCGCGGATGCGCGTCTCGGGGCGCGAAGGGGTCGTCACCTTGATGCGGAGGAACTTCCCCGTCGCGGCCTGGTTGTTCGAGAGGTATTGGAGGAGGTACTGCGCGCGCAGCTCGGCGGCGACCTGTCGGAAGATGGCGTCGAGTTCTTCGTTGCGCGTGGGGACGTAGGCCGTGCCGCCCGTCGCGTCGGCGACCGTCTGCATGCCGGTCTGGGCGCGCGTGCTGATCTCGTTGAGCCGGACGGAGGGGCCGCCCGGGTTGATCGAGTAGAAGACGGCGTCGGCGCCCTGCACGGCGCGCTGCACGCCCTGGACCGCGCGCTGGTGGCGCGACTGCAAGTCGCGGCGCGCGGCGGCGCGCTCGCCGACGGGGCGCGTCGCCTCCTGCGCCTCGGCCTTCCGCTGCGCCTCGTACTCGGCGACGGTCTGCTCGCGGACGGCCGTGCTGAAGTTGTCGTCGCCGTCGGTGACGGCGAGGATGACGCGGCGGTGGTTGCCCGGCGCGTTCTCGCCGAGGTACTTCGCGGCGAAGCTCACCGTGTCGTAGAAGGCCGTCGGCGTCGAGCGCGCCGCGGCGGGAATCTTGAGTATCGTCGAGGCCGCCGTCTCCGACGGCGCGAGCGGCTGGACGAGCGCGGGCTTGTCGGCGATGGTGACGACGGCCGCGCGGTCGGCGGGCTTCATCACCAGGCGCAGGAAGCGCGCGGCCGCCTCCTGCTGCCGCGCGAAGAAGTCTTTGGCCGTCACGCTCGAAGAGACGTCGAAGAGGATGACGATGTCGAGCGGCACCTCCTCGGCCGTGCCCACGGCCTGAAGCTCCTGCGCGCGCGACTCCTCCTCAAGCAGAAAATCTTCCTTCCGCAAACCCTGCACGGCGTTGCCCGCGGCGTCGGTGACGGCGACGGGCACGACCACGAGGTTCGAGGTGACGCGCACCACGTCCGTGTCGTCGAGGGTCTCTTCGACGGGCTTCGGCGTGGGCGTGGGCTTCGGCTTCGGGGTCGGCGTGGGCGGCGGCGGGGGCGGCGGCGCGTCGTCCTGCGAGGTGGGCACGTTGACGATGGCCGGCGTCGGCGTCGGCGTCGCGCGCTGCGGGAGGCGCGGGACGTTGACGGGCGTCGGCCGCGGCCTCGCGTTCGTGTTCGCCCTGCGGGTCTGCGCGCCCGCCGCCGCGATGAACGCGAGCGCGACGGCCGCCGGCGTCAAAGCCAAAAGGAATCTTCTCGCCGCGTCGGGTGAACGAAACACTTTCGGTCCTCCTCGAACAGAAGAAGGGGGTGTCGGGTGTCAGGCGCCGGGTGCCGGCATCACACCTAGCACCCGGCGCCTGA
>DASVQJ010000381.1:0-8250 GCA_036389235.1 Pyrinomonadaceae bacterium
CCTCGCGCACCTGCAGGCCGAGCGGCACCTCGCCCAGGAACGGCACGCCGTACTCCCCGGCGAGCCTGCGTCCGCCGCCCTCGCCGAAGATGTTATAGCGGTTGCCGGTGTCGGGCGCGACGAAGTAGCTCATGTTCTCGACCACGCCGAGCACGGGCACCGCCACCATCTCGAACATACGCAGGGCGCGCCTGACATCCATCACCGCAACCTCCTGCGGCGTCGTCACCAGCACCGCGCCCTGCACGGGCACGAGCTGCGCCAGGGAGAGCTGCACGTCGCCCGTCCCCGGCGGCATGTCGACGATCAGGTAGTCGAGCTCGCCCCACTCGACGTCCTGCAAGAACTGCCGGACTAGGCCGTGCAGGATGGGCCCGCGCACAATCATCGGCTCGTCGCCCGGCTTCAAGACCGCCATCGACATCAGGCGTATGCCGTGCGCTTCGAGCGGCACCGCGCCGAGGTAAGGCACGCCGTACTCCTCGGAGAGTCTCAGCCCGCCGCCCTCGCCGAAGATGTTGTAGCGCGTGCCGGTGTCGGGCGCGACGAAGTAGCTCATGTTCTCGACCACGCCGAGCACCGGCACGTTCACCGTCTCGAACATGCGCAGCGCGCGCCTCACGTCTGCGAGCGCGACCTCCTGCGGCGTCGTCACGAGCACCGCGCCCTGCACGGGCACGAGCTGCGCCAGGCTCAACTGCACGTCGCCCGTGCCCGGCGGCATGTCAACTATCAGGTAGTCAAGCTCGCCCCACTCCACGTCCTGCAAGAACTGGCGGACGAGGCTGTGCAGTATCGGCCCGCGCACTATCATCGGCTCGTCGCCGGGCTTCAGCACGGCCATCGACATGAGCCGGATGCCGTGCGCTTCGAGCGGCACGAGCTTGTTGACGTTGACGCGCGGCTGCATGTGTCCGACGCCGAGCATCATCGGCACGTTCGGCCCGTACACGTCCGCGTCCAGCAGCCCCACCCGCGCGCCGTCGCGCGCGAGGCTCACGGCGAGGTTGACGGCCACCGTGGACTTGCCCACGCCGCCCTTGCCCGAGCTGACCGCCACGATGTTGCGCACGCCCGGCACCGTCAGCTTCTCCCCGAGCCCGCGCCCCTTCGGCACCTCCGCGTCCATCGTCACGCTCACCGAGGTGACGCCGGGAAGCCCCGCCACGGCCGCGCGCGACTGCTCCTGCAACTGCTCGCGCACGGGGCACGCGGGCGTCGTCAGCACGACGCGGAAGCTCACCGCGCCGCCCTCGATCTTCAAGTCTTTAATAAAGCCGAGGCGCACGATGTCCTTGTGCAGGTCAGGGTCTTTCACCTGCGCCAGCGCCCCGTAAACGTCTGCTTCTGTCACTTGTGCCATAAGTCGTGAGTGGTGAATGGTGAATGGTGAATGGACTAAAGCAGGCTTCCATTCACCATTCACTATTCACTATTTACCATCCGCTTTCTTCGGTCTCATAACCCTGTACGCGCAGCGCGAGGCGCCGCCGGCGATGCGCGACTCGCGGAAGACTTCCGTCCCCAACAGCTCGCGGTAGACCGTCAACTCCTGGTCGCAGAGCTGCCGGTACTCGCGCGCCAGCTCCGCCTGCGGGCAGTTCCACTCGGTCAGGAGGTACGAGCCGTCGTTCAGACGCTCGGCCTCCGCCTCGTAGCCGGTCTCTCGCAGCAGCTCCGTCAGGCGCCGGATGCGCGCGTCAAAATTCAACCCTTCGAGCTGCGGCCTGAGCCCCGCCACCATCTCCGTCGCGCAGCCGCAGAAGACCGCGTTCAGGCCCCGCTCGCCCCACACCTCGCCTATCTGCCGGAGCACGGACTTCGCGAAGAGGTCGTAGCGCTTCGGGAACAGCTCCTCGGCCTTCGGCGTCAGGCGGAAGACGTGCGCGGGTCGGCCGCGGTCGCCGCGCGCCGCCGCGTGCTCGACGTAGCCCTCGCGCTCCAATACGTCCAGGTGCTTGCGCACGCACTGCCTCGTCACGCCGAGCGCCTCGGCCAGCTCGTCCGCGCTGCCGCCGCCGCGCGCGCGCAACTGCTGCACGATCTCCTCGCGCGACGCCCCGAGCCCGATTTTAAGGGTAGCTACCACGAGAGTTTCATGCTACTTTTGGGGCACCCATTTTGTCAACCGGGCGGTTGCTAAATACGAGAAATGCCCTGTTTTAAGTAACTCTTACCTTATGACCAACGACCCGACCGGACGCTTCTCGTCGCGCGTCAACGACTACGTCAGGTACAGACCCGGCTACCCGCCGGCCGTCCTCCGCCTGCTCGAAGAGGAGTGCGGGCTCGATTCGACATCGGTCGTGGCGGACGTGGGTTCCGGGACGGGGATACTTTCGGAGCTGTTCCTCAAGAACGGCAACCGCGTCTACGGCGTCGAGCCGAACCGCGAGATGCGCGAGGCGGGCGAGCGGCTCCTCGCCTCCTACGCGAACTTCGTCAGCGTGGACGGCCGCGCCGAGGAGACGACGCTCGAAGACGCGTGCGTCGATTTCGTCACCGCGGGCCAGGCGTTCCACTGGTTCGACCCGCCGCGCGCGCGGCGCGAGTTCGTGCGCGTACTCCGGCCCGGCGGCTGGGTCGTCCTCGTCTGGAACGACCGGCGCACGGCGGGCACGCCCTTCCTCGAAGACTACGAGCGTCTGCTCCTCGAATACGGCACGGACTACAAGGAGGTGAGCGTTAAATACGCCGAGGGGTCGATGCTCGCGGCGCTCTACGGCCCGGGCGAAATCCGCACGAAGACATTCGACAACGAACAGGTCTTCGACTTCGACGGCCTGCGCGGCCGCCTCACGTCCGCTTCATACACGCCCCAGCCCGGCCACCCCGACTTCGACCCGATGATGCGCGAACTCGAATCACTCTTCCGGCGCCACGCGCGAGACGGCCGCGTCGTCGTCGCCTACGACACGAAGGTCTTCTACGGAAGGCCGTGAGGAAAGCGTGAGCCGTGAACCGTAAACCGTGACGAGAGTAAGGGCAGTCTTCTACTTGTCACGGCTCACGGCTCACGGTTCACGCTTTACTTTTGCCTTTTGCCTTCTTAGCATAGCCCTGGTCTTCCCTTTGAAACTGTCCGCCGTTCGACCCCGTTGAGTTCCATGCCGAACACACCCAAAGGCTCCGAGAAGGGCCGCGCGTGCGCGCGGGCCGCCCTGCTTTCACTCTGCGCGCTGCTCGCGTGCGCGCAGACGGCGCGGGCGCAGAGGAGCGCCGCGCCGAAGGCACAGTCTAAGCCTGCGCAGTCGAGCGGGCGCGCGCGCGTCCCCGCCGAGACGCTGTTGCGGATCGTGCAGGCGGAGGACGAGCGGCGTTGGGAGGATTCGGACCTGGGGAAGCTGCTCTCCGACGCGAGCCCGGCCGTGCGCGCGCGGGCGGCGCTCGCGGCCGGGCGCATCGGCGACGAGGGCGCCGTCGCGCCGGTCGGCGCGCTGCTTAAGTCGGAACGGGACGAGGCGGTGCGCGCGGCCGCCGCCTTCGCGTTCGGCGAGATCGAAGCGGAGGCGGGGGCCGACGCGCTCACGGAGACGCTGCGCGTCTCAAGATCGCCGGAGCTGCGCGCGCGCTGCGTCGAGGCGTTGGGCAAGATCGCCGCCGCCCTCCCGGAGGCGCGCGCCGACGCGAAGAAGAGGATCGGCGAGACCATCACGACGACGCTCGCCGCCGAGCACAGGCTGGCGAAGCCGAACCGCGCGCTCGTCCTGCTCGGCCTGACGGCGGCGCTGCGCGCGCGCCCCGAGAACGGCGCGCGGACGGTCGCGCTCTTCCTCTCGTCGGCCGACGGGCGGGTGCGCGCGGACGCGGCCAACGCCCTTGCGCGTCTGCGCGCGAAGGAGTCGCTCGAACGTCTGCGCGTGATGCTGGCGACGGACGCGGACGCGGTGGCGCGCGCCAACGCCGCGCGCGCGCTCGGCGCGGCCGAGGACGCGGGGGCTTTGGAGGTGCTCGCGCGGCACGCCGCCGCGGACGCCGACGCGCGCGTGCGCGTGAGCGCCGTCCGCTCGCTCGCGCAGATTAAGGAGCCGCGCGCCGCCGACCCGCTCACACGCCGCGGCGGCGAACTGTTCGCCGCGTACAAGTCCGCGCGCGTGGGCGGCGCCCCGAACCCGCCGGAGGTCAACGAGCTTCTGGAGGTCGCGACCTCGATGGGGCGCGTGCTGGCGAACTCGAACGACGAGCGCGCGCTGACCCTGCTTCGCGCGGCGCGCGAGGGCGGCGTGGTCGCGCCCGAGGTCGAGACGGCGCTGGCGCGCATCGCGCCCACGCAGTACATACGCGAGAAGGGCGTCGCGGACTTCGTCGCGCAGGCGTCGCGTCGCGGCGCGGCGGGCGTGACGTGGCAGAAGGTCTCGGCGCTGGCCCAGGGGTTGGGCGAGCTGGCCGGCGTGACGAGCGCGCAGGTCGGCAACAGCGTCGTGAGTCTCCAGGCCGACGCGCAGATCGCCCTGCGCGCGCTCGTCCAGAGCCAGTCCACGCCGCCCCCGTCGCTGCCCGACCTGCTGCGCGCGCTCGCGGCCTTCAAGCCGCCCGACCTCGCGGCCGTCGCGCGCGCCGCGCTCGGCAACCCCGACATGATCGCGCGCGCCACGGCCGCGGACATCCTCTCGGAGCTGCCGCCCGAGCCCGAGACCGCGCGGGCGCTGGCCGAGGCCCTGCCCCGCGCGTTGCAGGACGAGACGGACGACGCGGCGCTCTCCGTCTTAGGCGCCCTCGCGAAGCAGCAGGGGCCGGAGGTGGAGCCCGCCATCAAGTCCGCGCTGGAGACGACCGACTACCTCGTGCGCCGCCGCGCGGCCGACATCCTGCGCGAGCGCGCGGGCGGCCAACGCAACGAGCGCCGCGTCGAGACCGTCAACACGCGCAACCACCGCGAGGACTACGAGCGGGCGCTGGCGCGCGTCGGCAAGAGCGTGCGCGCCGTCGTCCTGACGGACAAGGGCGCCTTCACGATGGAGCTTCTGCCGGGCGAGGCCCCGCTCACGGTCGACAACTTCGTGGGGCTCGCGCGGAAGAGCTACTTCAACAACGTCCTCTTCCACCGCGTCGTGCCGAACTTCGTCGTGCAGGCCGGCGACCCGCGCGGCGACGGGAACGGCGGGCCGGGCTACCAGATACGCTGCGAGATCAACGAGGTGCCCTACAACCGCGGCGCGGTCGGCATGGCGCTCTCGGGCAAGGACACGGGCGGCTCGCAGTGGTTCGTCACGCACTCGCCGCAGCCGCACCTCGACGGCGGCTACACGGTCTTCGGCCGCGTCGTCGAAGGCATGGACGTGATAGACCGCATCGTCCGCGGCGACCGCATCCGCTCCGTCACCATCACCGAGCGCGGCCGCTGAAAGGTTCCCGGCCGGGAGTCCGGCCGCCGGCGGCGGGTCGTACGAAGTGCCCCTCGGCCCGGGGTCTCTAAGGAGTTAAGCCTGTGGGGTGGAGATTTAGAAAAAGCGTCAAGATTTTGCCCGGCATCCGTCTGAACTTCGGCAAGGGCGGTTTCACGAGCGGCACCGTCGGCGGGCGTTGGTTTAAGACCAACGTCAGCAGTCGCGGCGTCAAACACACCCTCAGCGTGCCGGGGACAGGGGTCTCGTATCAGACCGACGCGAGCCGCGAGGGCGCGGACAACCCCGACCCGCGGCGGAGGCGACCCGCCTCGCCCTCCGGCGGCCCTCTATTAATACTGGTGGCCGTGCTGCTGGTGCTGGTCTTGCTCGCCGTCGTCGGGGTCGGGATTCTCGTCTTTTTAATGCGGTAAGTCTTGAGGCTTTAGATGAAGCAGGGCGGGCCTACATCGGCGGGCGTTCTCACTCACGGGTGGGCGTTCGTCCTTCTGCTGTCACTCGCCCTGCCGTGTCCAACGTTCGCGCGGCAGGACGTCGCTAACAAGCAGACGAAGAACGAGCCGCCGCCGCGCACGCTCTACCGCATCAGCCTCGAACTGGACTTCGACGCGCGCACCTACACGGGCCGCGAGCGCGTGCGCTGGGTGAACCGCGACGACCGCCCCGCGTCCGCCGTCTACTTCCACCTCTACCCGAACCTGCGCGCGGAAGACGAGCGCCCCGGGTCTCAAGCGCAAGAGCCGGGGGTCGCGCTGGAGGAGCCGCGGCTCGAAGTGACCGCGGCCCGCGCGGGCGAAGGCGGGCAGGCGCTCCCCTTCAACGCGGAGGACGACGGCGTGACGCTGCGCGTGCAACTGCGCGAGGCGGTCGCGCCCGGCGCCGCGGTCGAGATAGAACTCACCTTCAAAGGCACCGTCCCCGAGATCGACCCCGACGAGACGAGCCTCACGGCGCACGTCGTCCAGCAGGTCGGCGCGGCCATGCGCGACACGCGCGAGATACGGCGCGCGCGCGACACCAACTTCGTCTCGCGCGGCGTGATGCTGCTCGGCGGCTTCCACCCCGTGCTCGCCGCGCGCGAGGGCGACGACTGGCAGCGCAAGGTCGAGCCGAGCGTCGGCGAAATCTACTTCGCCGACGTGGCCGACTACGAGGTCGAGGTCGAGGCCGCCGAGGGCGTCAACCTCTTCGCCTCCGGCGAGCAGAGGCAGGACGCGTCGGGCGGGCGCAGGCGCCGGCTGAGCTTCGCGGGCGAAGACCTGCGCGGCTTCGCGCTCGTCGCCGGGCGCACGCTGCGCGCGGAGGAGCGCGAGGCCGGCGGCGTCCGCGTGCGCTCGGTCTTCACGCCCGAGCACGAGAAGGTCGGCCGGCGCGTCCTCGGCGTCGCGGCCGAGGCGGCGCGCGCGTACGCCGCCCGCTTCGGCCCGCTGCCCCTCAAGCTCGTCACCGTCACGGAGGCGCCGCTCGTCGCGGGCTTCGGCAGCGCGGAGTTCGCCGGGCTCGCCGTCATCGCCGGCGCCTTCTACGTGGACTTCGACTCGCCCGCGATGCGCGCCCTGCCCGAACTCGTCCGCGAGCAGCGCGCGAGCGTCGAGGACAACCTCGAATTCGCCGCGGCGCAGGGCGTGGCGCGGCAGTGGTGGGGCGGCGCCGTCGGCAACGACCCCGCGCGCCAGCCCGTGCTCCACGAGGCGCTCGCGCAGTTCTCCGCGCTGCTCTACGTGCAGGACGTGCGCGGCCCCGAGGGCGCGCAGCAGGTGCAGGACGACCAGTTGCGCGGCGTCTACCAGGTCTACCGCACCTTCGGCGGCGAGGACGTGACGGCCGACCGGCCCGCGCGCGAGTACCGCAACTCCTTCCAGTACGCCGCGGTCGTCGCCGGCAAGGGCGCGCTCATGTTCGTCGAGCTGCGAAGGCTGCTGGGCGAGGAGCGCTTCTTCAAGGCGCTGCGCGGCTACTACGAGGCGAACCGTCTGGAAGTCGCCGAGACGGAAGACCTCCGCGCGGCCTTCGCCGCCGCCGCCGAGCTGCCGCAGCGACGGGCGCTCACGCGCACCTTCAACCGCTGGCTCTCCGAGCGCCACGGCGACGAAGACATCGCCCCGCCCAACCCGCAACTCCTCGCCGCCGTCGGCTTCACCCCCGAACAGCAGCAGGCCGCCCGCGACCGCAACGCCTTCTCCCGCCTCGGCCGCTTCTTCTGGCGCCAGATGACGAGGATTCGCTGACCCTCAAAACCCTTCGCGTTCGGTTAAGTGCTGTTAAGGCCAACAACGATTCGGCTATGGACGACACGAAGGCTTTCACGAAGATTGAGACCGCGAGGTTGGTGCTGCGCCGTTTGGCCGACGAAGACCTCGGGCCGTTCATGGCGTATTTGAACGACCCGGAGGTGGCGCGGTATCAGTCTTGGGAGTCGTATACGGAGGAGCAGGCGCGGGAGGTCATCGGGCGGCAGAAGGGCGCCGAGCCGGGGACGCCGGGGCAGTGGTTCACGTTCGCGGCGGAGTTGAAGGAGACGGGGGCGTTGATCGGCCACGTCGCCCTGAGCGTGAAGGGGGACGACCGAAGGCAGGCGGAGGTCGGCTTCACCTTCGCGCGCGGGTATCAGGGGCGCGGGCTGGCGCGTGAGGCGGCGGAGTCTGTGCTGGACTACGCCTTCGGCGTGCTGGGGCTGCACCGCGTGGTGGCCGTGACCGACTGCGAGAACGAGCGCTCGGTGGCGCTGCTCGGCAGGCTCGGGATGAGGCGCGAGGGGCACTTCGTCGAGAACATCTGGTTCAAGGGCGCCTGGGGGTCTGAGTACCTCTACGCCCTGCTGCGAAAGGAGTGGCTGTCGAGGCGGGCCGCCTGAGAACGTCACCACGCCCGGGCGGTCAGGGGGGCGGGCGCGTGTCAAACGACA
>DASVQJ010000382.1:0-7268 GCA_036389235.1 Pyrinomonadaceae bacterium
CTTTCCGCCCGCCGCCTTGCGTTTGATTCCGTAAACTCTATTTGATGGTCACAAGTTCGGGCGTGACCGCCGGCCGGGCCTCCGCGCCCTCGGCGACGAGCTTCTCGGTCTCGGCGACGAAAGCCTCGACGATGTTGGCGCCCGAGACTTTGCGCATCGGGCGGCCGTCTTTGAAGATCATGCCGACGCCTTTGCCGAAGGTGACGCCGAGTTGCGAGTCGTGCGCCTCGCCCGGCCCGTTGACCTCGCAGCCCATGATGGAGAGGTGGAGCGGCTCCTCGATGTGCGCGAGCCGGCGCTCGATCTCGGTGACGATCTCGACGAAGTTCTCCACGTCGAGGCGCCCGCACGTCGGGCAGGCGACGACGGTCACGCCCCGCTTGCGCAGTTCGAGCGACTTCAGAATCTCCCACGCGACGCGCACCTCCTCCCACGGCTCGGCCGCGAGCGAGACGCGGATGGTGTCGCCGATGCCTTCGTGGAGGAGGATGCCGAGGCCGATGGAGGACTTGATGGTGCCGCCGAAGGGCGTGCCCGCCTCCGTCACGCCGAGGTGCAGCGGGTAGTCAACCTGCTCGGCCAGCAGGCGGTAGGCGGCGACAGTGCGGCGCACGTCCGAAGCCTTCAGCGAGACGACGATGTCCTGGAAGTCGAGGTCTTCGAGGATGCGTATGTGCCGGAGGGCCGACTCGACCATCGCCTCGGGCGTGGCCGTCCCGTACTTCTTGAGCAAATCCTTTTCGAGCGAGCCGCCGTTGACGCCGATGCGGATGGGTATGCCGCGCTCTTTCGTCGCGTTCACCACCTCGCGCACGCGCTCGATGGAGCCGATGTTGCCGGGGTTGAGCCGGAGCTTGTCGATGCCGGCTTCGAGCGCCATCAAAGCGAGCCGGTAGTGGAAGTGTATGTCGGCGACGAGCGGCACTTCGGGGACGCGGCGGCGAATCTCCTTGAGCGCGACGGCGGCCTCCGCGTTGGGGACGGCGACGCGGACGATCTCGCAGCCCTGCCGCACCATCTCCTCGATCTGGCGGACGGTGCCCTCCACGTCCGCCGTGTCCGTCTTCGTCATCGACTGGACGGCCACGGGCGCGCCCCCGCCGATCAGCACGCCCTTGACCCTCACCTGTCTGGTTTGCCTCATGCCTGTCCTTGCGACTCTCTAAACTTCAAAGTTGCTTGCGGGGTGAATGGTAAATAGTAAATGGTGAATGGAGCAGCAAGCTTCCATTCACCATTTACTATTTACCATTTACTATTTACCATCCACCCTCTCCTCATTTCTGCTGCGTCGCCGCCGGCTTCTCCTTCGAGCGGAAGAGGCCGGGGGCGAACTTGGTCACGTCGTTGATGATGACGAAGCCCATCAGGAGGAGCAGGAAGACGAAGCCGACCTGCTGGATGCGCTCGCGCACGCGCAGGCTGATCTTCATCCCGAAGATCGCCAGCGCGCCCTCTACCAAAAGCATGAAGAGCATGCCGCCGTCGAGCACGGGGATGGGCAGCAGGTTGAAGATGCCGAGGTTGAGGCTCAGGAACCCGAGCATGTTGAAGACGCCGTCCCAGCCGTAGTTGGTCGCCGCCTCGTAGGAGGCCGCCGCGATGGCGATGGGGCCGCCCACGGCCTCGCCGACGGGGAGCCTGCCCGTGAAGACCTGGCCCAGGGCCATGCCGGTCAGCCGCAGGATTTCGAGGTTGGTGTTGACGGCGACCGAGAGCGCCTCGACGGGGCCGACGGTTTCGAGCGGCGGCTGCTGGAAGAGGAGGCCGAGCGTCTTGCCGCCCTCCATGCGCCGCTCGGGCGTGGTCAGCTCGACGCGCTCGCCCGCGCGCTCGACCGTGATGCGGATTTGACCCGGGTGCTTGCCGATGTACTCGCGGATCTGCGCCGTGTTGCGCGCGGGCTCGCCGTCGAGCGCGAGGAAGCGGTCGCCCGTCTTCAGGCCCGTCTCTTCGGCGGGCGAGCCCTCAATCGTCCGGTCGACGACGACCGTCTGCACGCCGAGGTCGGGCTGGAAGCCGAGGTCGCCGATCTCGTGTCCGTCCTCCTGCACGACCTTCGGGCTGATGGAGAGCGTCAGGCGCTCGCCGTTGCGGTCGACGACCATGGGCAGGGCCTGCGTGCGCTTCACCGTCGCGGCGACGTTCATCCAGCGCCAGGTCGGCTCGCCCTCGCCGTCGAAGGAGACGATGCGGTCGCCGGGCTTGAGGCCCGCCGCGTCGGCCGCGCCGCCCTGCTCGACCTGGCTGACGACCGGCGTCAGCGCCGGGACGCCCACCGTCATCGCGCCCACGAACGGGATCGCCAGCGCCGTCAGGACGTTCATCACCGGCCCGGCCACGCCGACGAGGAACTTCTGCCAGCGCGGGCGCAGGTCGAAGCGCTCCTTGGTCGGTATCTCTTCGGCGCCGCCGTCTTCGATGCCGGCGTTCGAGTCGTCGCCGCCGAGCTTGACGTAGCCGCCCAGCGGGATGAGCGAGAGGCGGTAGTCGGTCGTCCCCCACTTGCGCCCCCAGAGGCGCTTGCCGAAGCCGACCGAGAAGGTTTCGACGCGGATGCCGAGCATCTTCGCGACGATGAAGTGGCCGAACTCGTGCAGGATGACCGCGGAGCCGAGGATGAAGACGAAAGCCAGGTAACCGAGCATTTTATTTAAGTCTCTTCAGTTTAAGCCGAACCCTAAAAAAATTAGAGGCGGAGCCTCCCCGCCCGGTTGTACCGAAAAAGTTTACGTGCCCCGCGCGCGGCCGTCAAACAAACACCTCTCTGTGCAACCTCCGTCTCCTCTGTGCCTCTGCGGTTAAACGCCCTCCCCTACAGATTCAACTCCGACGGAACCGCGGCCGTCAGGGCTTAGGCCACGGCCTTCGTGTCCTCGTTCAGGAGCGCGATCTGGTCGGCGGCCGCGGCGCGCGCCCGCGCGTCCACTTCGAGCACCACGTCGAGGCTCGACACGGCGCGCGTCTCGTGCGCGTCCATCACGCGCTCGATGACGCGCGCGATGTCCGTGAGGCGTATGCGGCGTTCGAGGAAAGCCTTCACCGCCTCCTCGTTCGCGGCGTTCATCGCCGCCGGGAGCGTCCCGCCCTCGCGCAGGGCGCGGTAGGCCAGACCCAGGCACGGGAAGCGCTCCGTGTCGGGCGGCTCGAAGCGGAGCGCGCCGAGCTTCGTCAGGTCGAGCGGCGGGAGCGCGGCCGACGCGTGGCGCTCCGGGTACGTGAGCGCGTACTGGATGGCGTGGCGCATGTCCGTCACGCCGAGCTGCGCGATGACCGAGCCGTCCACCAGCTCGATCATCGAATGGACGACCGACTCGGGGTGGACGACCACGTCTATCCGGTCGGCGCCGAAGCCGAAGAGCCAGCGCGCCTCGATGACTTCGAGCCCCTTGTTCATCAGCGTGGCGCAGTCGATGGTGATCTTCGCGCCCATGCTCCAGGTCGGGTGGCGCATCGCCTCCTCGACCGTCGCCCCGCGCATCGCGCTCAGGCTCTTCTCGCGGAAAGGCCCGCCCGAGGCGGTCAGGATCAGCCGCCGCACCTCCTCGCGCCGCTCGCCGCGCAGGCATTGGTGGAGCGCGTTGTGCTCGGAGTCAACCGGGAGAAGCTCCGCGCCCGAAGCGGCGGCGGCGCGCGTCATCAGCTCGCCCGCGATGACGAGCGTCTCCTTGTTCGCCAGCGCCACCCGCTTGCCCGCTTCGAGCGCGCGCAGGGTCGGCACGAAGCCGACCGCGCCCACGGTCGCGCTCACGACCGTCCGCGCCGCGCCGTGCGTCGCCACCTCGACCATCCCCGCCTCGCCGACCGCGAGCCTCGGGACGGGCACGCCGCGCCGGCCGAGTTCGTCCCTCAATCGCCCCGCGCACTCCTCGTTCTCGACCGCGACCAGCTCCGGCCCGTGCCGCGCGACCTGCGCGGCCAGCCGCTCGACGTTGCGCCCCGCGCCGAGCGCGACGACGCGGAACCGCCCGTCGCTAAAAGACTCGACCACGCTCATCGTGTTGCAACCGATGGAGCCGGTCGAGCCGAGTATCGCTATGCCCTGTGTGTCCATGCACCCGGAGCGACGGATTAAGGATTGACTCCTTGACCGCCGCCTAACATCCTGTTGACCGTATCGATGAGCGCGTTCAGCTTCTTGTCCGTGCGCCTGTTAAGATCAGCCTGCTCGGCAAACGTGCGAGTGGCGACTTGCACGAGCGTCGTCTGCGTCCGCGAGTACTCGTCGAACAGCTTTCTGGACTCCTCGGTCTGTGCGCCCAGTCTTCGGTCTACCTCCTCGATTCGCGCGCCCAGATTCTCGTTGACCTGCTCGATGCGCGCCCCCAAGTTGGCCTGGCTCTTGAGGAGGAAGTCTATTGCCCGCTCCATCTCTTCACCCGTCATGTCACACCACCTTTCTTATCGCGTTGAAGGTAGACACGGCGCGTCCGGCTGAAACTGGCGGCTTCCAGGCTAACGCCAATAGTACTGGGCGAAATAGTAGAGGAGCGGCGCGTTGAAGAGCAAGCTGTCGAGCCGGTCGAG
This sequence comes from Pyrinomonadaceae bacterium, assembly GCA_036389235.1. GTDB lineage: Bacteria > Acidobacteriota > Blastocatellia > Pyrinomonadales > Pyrinomonadaceae > QHXN01. The sequence continues at coordinate 4,528 of DASVQJ010000382.1, forward strand.
GAGGCCGCCGTGTCCGGGGAGGATTTGCGCCGCGTCCTTGGCGTTGGCGCCGCGCTTCAGCGCGCTCTCCGTCAGGTCCCCGACCACGCCGAGCACGTTCATCAACGCGGCGAGCGCCAGCGCCGCCGGCAGCGACAGCTCCGGGAAGAACCAGTAGTGCGCCAGCGCGGCCGCCACGAGGCTCGCGGCCATCCCGCCCGCGGCGCCCTCCCACGTCTTGCCCGGGCTCACCGCCGGCGCGAGCTTGTGCCTGCCGAGCGCGCGCCCCGTGTAGTACGCGCCCGTGTCCGACCCCATCAGCACGAGGAAGAAGAACGAGAGCAGGTGCGTCGAGCGCGTGTGGCTGAGGAAGGCGTCGGAAACGAGGTACGTCGCGGGGTCGCCCGCGTGGCCGAACCCGGTTCGCACGCCGATCAGGTGCGAGCCGAGGAAGGCGACGTACATGACGCCGAGCACGGTCGAGCCGGCCGACAGCACCATCTTATCGAACGGCGCCCCGCGCAGCATCTCGGCCACGAGCGCCGCGACGACGAAGACGGGCACAATCCAGTAGAGAAACTCGATCCAGTTGTAGAGGAAGGTGACGAAGAGCGCGGCGACCGTCGCGTACCCGACCACGATGTCCGGCTTCGCCCCGACCCTCCGGCAGAGGAACCAGAACTCGTACAGCGCGACCACGACGGCCCCCATCGCCAGCGCGACGAACAGAAGCTTCAACTGCGGGACGATGATGGAAGCGATCAGGACGGGGAGCGCGACGGCCGCGGTGATGAGTCGGGAGTTCATGCAGGAGTCAGAAGTCAGGAGTCAGAAGTCAGAAGAAAAACCGTTGAAGACGAGTCGTCAGATTGTCAGCGTCAACGTTCGGCAAGCGGAGCCTACTGACTCCTGACTTCTGACTCCTTCTTCACTTCGCATTCGCCGCCAGCTTCAGCCCGCCGAAGCGGCGGTCGCGGCGCTGGAAGTCCGCGACGGCTTCGAGCAGGTCTGCGCGGCGGAAGTCGGGCCAGAGCGTCTCGGTCACGTAAATCTCGCTGTAGGCGGCCTGCCACAGGAGGAAGTTCGAGATGCGCAGCTCGCCGCTCGTGCGCACGAGCAGGTCGAGTTCGGGCAGGCCGCGCGTGTAGAGGTGGCGGCCGACCTCCTCCTCGGTCAACTCGTCGGCCGCGCGCCCCTCCGCGGCCAGAGCGCGCGCGGCCGCGCGGACGGCGTCCACGATCTCGGCGCGCCCGCCGTAGTTGAGCGCGACGCTCAAGACCATCCCGGTGTTGCGCGCGGTGCGCTCGACGGCGCGGTCGAGCTCGCGCCGCACGCTCTCGCGCAGCCCCTCGATGCGGCCGATGGGCTGGAAGCGTATGTTCTGCCGGTCGATCTCTTCGAGTTCGAGCCGGAGGTAGCGCTTGAGCATGCGCATCAGCGCGTCAACCTCCAGGCGCGGGCGCTTCCAGTTTTCGGTCGAGAAGGCGTAGAGGGTGAGCGCGCCCAGGCCCAGCCGCGCGCCGGTGTCCACGGCCGCGCGCACGGCCTCGACGCCCGCGCGGTGGCCCGCGACGCGCGGCAGTCCGCGGCGCGCCGCCCAGCGGCCGTTGCCGTCCATGATGACCGCGACGTGGCGCGGCAGGCGCTCCCAGTCGAGCCCGGCGAGCAGAGACTCCTCGCGCGAACCCCTCTCGACCACGTCGGCGAAGTTTGCGAGCATAGGGTTGAGGGGCCGGAACCGTCGCCCCGCCGCGCATCTTAAGCGCAAATCACTCTAAAGTGCAAAGTGGAAAGCGGCGAAAGTCGTCAGTAGTGTACTTCGACGAGCGTGAGCCCGTGCGCGGGGGCGGTGACGACGGCGTGCGGGCGGCGGCCCGTCTCGATGGCGCGGCGTATCGAATCGTCGTCCAACTCGCCGCGGCCGGCGGCCAGGAGCGTGCCCGCGATGGAGCGCACCATGTAGCGGAGGAAGCCTTCGGCGCTCGCGCGTATCTCGACGAGGCGGCCGCGGCCGCGCGCGCTCGTACGTTCGGAGACTTCGAGGGCGGTCACGGTGCGCACGCGCGTCTTCACGTCCGACTGCGCGGCGGAGAAGGCCGTCCAGTCGTGCTCGCCGACGAAGAGCCTCGCCGCCTCAAGCATCCGGCTCAGGTCGAGCGGGCGCGGCTCGTGTAGCGCGTAGCGCGACCAGAAGGGGGAGATGAAGCTCTCGTTGAAGACGCGGTAGCAGTAGGTCTTGCCCTTCGCGTCGAAGCGCGCATGAAAGTCGTCGGGTACGGGCGTCGCCGAGAGGACGCGCACGTCGCGGGCGAGGTTGCCGTTGAGCGCGGCCGACAGTCTCCCCGTCTCCCACCCGCGGCGGAGCCGCACGCTCGCCACCTGCGCCTCCGCGTGGACGCCCGCGTCGGTGCGCCCCGCGCCGTGGACGGAGACCTCCGTGCCCTCAAGCAGAGAGAGGGCGCGCGCCAGCTCGCCCTGCACCGTCCGCCTGTCGCCCTGCGCCTGCCAGCCGCTGAAGTCAGTCCCGTCGTACTGAAGTGTCAGTCGGTAGTTCATAAACGTCGGCCGGGCCTCTAACGCCCGGCCGACGAGTTTAACATTCGGGGAGGCTCAGCCCCGCGCGGCGAGGAGCCGCTCGCGGACGGCGCCGATCTTCGCCGCGGGCCGCGCGGGGAAGCTAAAGCGGGTTTCACCTGGGTGCGTATGAAGAAGATTAACCGCAGAGACGCGGAGGCACGGCTTGAAGACAATGCCTCAAGAAG
>DASVQJ010000383.1:0-14473 GCA_036389235.1 Pyrinomonadaceae bacterium
ACCGCGCGCGCGCCGGACTTATCTTCTCGGAGGTTCACATTGATGAAAGCCGCTCTGCTTCTAACGCTCACGCTCGCGCTCTCCACCTTCGCGCAGGCGCAGACCCCGCGGCGCGCGCGCGTCGCCGCCGCCGTCAGGCCCGCCGCGCCGGAGGGCGCGCGCCCCGAAGCGCAGAGGCGCGCGGCGCAGACCTTACCCATCAGGCGCGTCATCCTCTACAGCAACGGCGTCGCCTACGTCGAGCGGCGCGGCGCCGTCACGGGCCACGCCGAGATCGACCTCTCCTTCAAGCAGTCGCAGGTGGACGACGTGCTCAAGTCGATGATCGTGCTCGACCTCGGGCGGGGGCGCGTCGGGGCCGTGAGCTACAACTCCAGCGCCCCGCCCGCGGCGCGCATGGCCGACATCCCCTTCTCCATCTCGCCCTCGACCGGCGGCGCCGCGGGCGGCCTGGCCGGCGTGCTCAGCCAGTTGCAGGGCGCGCGCGTCGCGGTCACGACCTCCGCGGGGCGCACCGCCAACGGCTCCGTCCTGACCGTCGAAGAGCGCCGCACACAGCCCGACCCGGAGAAGCCGCCCGTCACGACTCACGCGCTCGTCATCGCCTCGGAGGGCGGCGAGCTACAGAGCTTCGACCTCGCGGAGGTGAGGGGCGTGCGCCTGCTCGACGCGGGGACGCGGCGCGACGTGGGCGAGTTCGCCGAAGCCTCCGCGAGCGCGCGGCGGCGCGACGCGAAGACCATCACCGTCACCTCCGACGGCGCGGGCGCGCGCGAGATGCTCGTGAGCTACACCATCGCCGCGCCCATCTGGAAGACGACCTACCGCGTCGTCCTGGACGCCGAGGGCAAACCCTTCTTCCAGGGCTGGGCCATCGTGGACAACGTGAGCGAGGAGGACTGGACGGACGTGCGCCTGTCGCTCATCTCGGGCACGCCGGTCTCGTTCATCCAGCCGATACAGAAACCCTTCTACCGCTACCGCCCCGTCGTCCCCGTGCCCGACGACCTGCGCATGTCGCCGCAGGTCTACGAGCCTGAGTCGGGCGAGGTCGGCGGCGGCGCTCCCAACACGGTCGTCGGCTCGGTCGTAGACCCGATGGGCGCGGTCATCCCCGGCGCGAGTGTGACGGTGAGGAACGAGGCGACGGGCCAGCAGTACGGCGCGCAGACCGACGCCGCGGGCGCCTTCCGCACGCCGGCGCTCCCGCAGGGCAGCTACACCGTGACCGTCTCTTCGCCGGGCTTCAAGAGCTGGATGACGACGGGCGTGAGGGTCGGCCCCGGCGGCGCGGTGCGGCTCGGCCCGACGCTCGAAGTCGGGAGCGTCAGCGAGAGCGTCACCATCGAGGCGGACAGGGCCGTCATCGCGGGCAGCATCAATCGGAACTCCATCTACAACCTCCCGATGAACGGGCGCCGCGGGGACAACTTCGTGACCGACGGCAACTCGACGGCCGAGTTCGCGGTGAGGCCGGAGCCCTCCCTGAGCGCGCGCATGACGGGCGGCCAGTCGGGCGTCGTGACGGCGGCCGAGGGCGGCGAGGTCGGCGACCTCTTCGAGTACAAGATCGAGCAGCCGGTCACCGTCCGCCGCGACCGCTCGGCGCTCATCCCCATCCTCCAGACGCGGATGGAGGGCTCGCGCGTCTCCGTCTTCAACCAGTCGGCCGGGCGCAGCCGCCCGATGTCGGGGATGCTCCTGAAGAACACCTCGCCGCTCACGCTCGAAGGCGGCGCGCTGACCGTCATCGACGGCGACGCCTACGCGGGCGAGGCGCTGCTGGAGCGGCTCAAGCCCGAAGAGAAGCGGCTCATCTCGTTCGCGCTCGACCTCGGCACGCTCGTCACCGTGCGGGCGGAGGAGGACAACTCGCCCGCCTTCTACGCGCGCATCGTCAACGGCACGCTCTACGCGACGCACCACCACCGCCAGAAGAAGGTCTACACGCTCCGCAACCAGACCGCGCGCCCGCGCACGGTCTACGTCGAGCACCCCGTCCGCGACGACTGGGAGCTGGACTACAAACTCACCCCGAAGCCCGACGGCAAGAGCCAGCGCTTCTACCGCTTCCGGGTGGAGCTGGCGGCCGACGAGACGCGCGAGCTTGTCGTCGCCGAGCGCGAGCAGGGCACCGAGACCTACGCGCTCTCGAACGTCACGCCCGACCAGATACAGTTCTTCTTCTCGCGCCGCTACATCGACGACGCGACGCGCGCCGCGCTCCAGAACATCCTCGACCTGAAGGCGCGCGTGGCCGCCGCGCAGGCGCGCGTCGCCGCCGTCGACCGCGAGATCGCCGAGATCGGCGCCGACCAGCGGCGCCTGCGCGAGAACATCGAGGCGCTCGCCAAGACGGCCGAGGCGCGCCAGCTCATCGCCCGCTACGTCCAGAAGGCCGACCAGCAGGAGACGCGCCTCGAACAGCTCGCGCAGGAGAAGCAGGCCGCCTCCGACGAGCGCGCACGCCTCCAGGCGCAGCTCGACGCCGCCCTGCGCGCCCTCGCCCTCGAACGCGACCTGGCGATGAAGGAGTAGGGGTGTGGGGTGTCGGGTTGTGGGTGTCGGTGCTGGGTAAGGGCTGCTTCTTCCGCCCAACACCCGGCACCCTTCTTCACTTCAGGTCACCGTAGAGGTGTTGGAGCAGCGCGCAGACCGTCATCGCGGCGGTCTCGGCGCGCAGCGTGCGGCCGCCGAGGGTGACGATGTGCCAGCCGTGCGCGCGCGCGAGTTCGACCTCTTCGTCCGCCCAGCCGCCTTCGGGGCCGACGAGTGCGACGACGGCCGAAGGGCGTGCGGCCGCCGCCGTCGAGAGCGAGTCGAGCGGGGTCCCGCCCTGCTCCGCAAAGAGGACGCGGACGGCGTCGGCGTGCTCTCTGTCCCCGACGAGGGCGGCGAAGTTGGCGGGCACTTCGACGGCGGGCACGCGCGCGCGGCCGCACTGTTTCGCGGCTTCCAACGCGAGGCGACGCCAGCGCTCGGCCCGCCGCCGCGCGTCGTGTTCGTCGCGCGGCCGGATGATGGCACGCATCGTCACTACCGGCGCGATGCGTGCGACGCCTAGCTCTGTCGCCTTCTTCAGGACGAAGTCGAAATTCTCACCCTTCAACATCGCCAGGGCGAGCGTAAACTCCAGCGGCGACTCCGGACTCTGGGGTTCGGCTTCCCCGAGCACTTCAAGCCACGCCTCACCCTTGCGCCCGCCCGCCTCCGCCACGACGCAGGCGAACTCGTGCCCCTCGCCGTCAAACACGAACACCTCGTCGCCCGCGCGCAAACGCAGCACGTCACGCAGGTGGCGCGACTCCTCTTCGGACAGAGTCACCTTCCCGGGCGCGCCCCGGAGCGCCTGCGGCTTCGCGTAGAATCTTCTGCGGCTCATCCTGAAGGTCTCACACGACGAACGCGACCCACTCGCCGTCGTCGGTCATTTCGTAGTCGCCGACGCCCAGCTCAACCAAGCGCGCGGCGACCTGCGGCGCCTGCGTCGCGAGGATGCCGGAGAGGACGAGGCGGCCGCAGGTGGCGCCGAGCAGCGCGGGCAGCAGGGGCAGGATCACGTCCGCCGTCAGGTTGGCGCAGACCAGGTCGGCCGAGGCCGTGGTGTCGTCCACCGTGCCGACGCGGAACTCTATGCGGCCGGCCACGCCGTTCAGGCGCGCGTTCTCTTCCGCGACCGAGACGGCCAGGGGGTCTGTGTCGCACGCCTCGACGCGCGCCGCCGGGTCGAGCTTCGCGGCGGCGATGGCGAGGACGCCCGTGCCCGTGCCCACGTCGAGGAAGCTCCCGCCGCGGAAGTGCTTTTCGACCGCCGCGAGGCACAGGCGCGTCGTCTCGTGCGTGCCCGTCCCGAAGGCCATGCCCGGCTCGACGCGGATGACGACGCGCCCGCCCGACTCCCCGACCTCGCTCCACGGCGGCGCGACGACGAAGCGCCCGACCTCGCTCGGCCGCCAGCCCCTCTTCCACTCCGCAAGCCAGTCGCGCCCCTCGACCTCGCGGAACTTCATCTCGCGCACGTCCGACGACGCGAGCCCGTAGACGCGCAGCGCCTCACTCAGCGACGCGCGCACGCGCTCCACCTCCGGCGGCGCCTCGAAGTACGCCGTGACCCGCAGGAGGCCGTCCGGCCCCGCGGACGTCTCGGACTCCGTCCCGAGCGCGCCCGCCTCCATCAGCGCGTACTCCGCGGCCTCCTCCGCCCCCTGCGTGCAGCTCAACTCAAGCGCGTACCAGTTCATAAGTGACAGGTGGTGAGTGGTGAGTGATGAGAGGTTTTTCTAAAGCCCCGGAGGGGCGAGATGTTTATAGCCCGAAATAGACGGTAAGGCTATACACATTCCGCCCCTCCGGGGCTAAGGCTTTCAGACGGCCTCTCATCATTCACACATTCAATTCAAAAGCGGGTCGCGCCTGAGCCCCGTGGTCGGGTCTTCGATGTGGATGCCGAGTTCGAGCGTGCGCACGACCTCGTCCCAGGCGGGCGCGAGGCGCGCGGCGTCGTCGGCCCAGAAGTCGAAGGTGATGAGGCACTGGACGTTGTTGCCCAGGGCCACGAGGACGCGCGAGCGCGCCGGGCGTCCCTCGAAGGGGTCTGTGAAGGCCAGCTCCGTCCAGGCGAGGCGCAGGCCGTGGCGGCGGACGCCGTGCGTCTGCCCGCGCCCCTCCACCTCGCGCGTGTCGCTCCCGACGGCCGTGTCGAGCAGTTGCTCGACGGGCATGCCGCTCCAGTCAATCGGTGGCAGGCGCATGTAGGAGACTTCGAGGCGGCAGTCGTCCGCGGGCGGCTCGCGGTCGTAGAGGCAGACCGTGCGCTCGTTCATCTTGAGCACCCAACTGTCGGGAAAGTCGAAGCGCACGGCGCCGCGGTCGGCCACGAAAATCCTGTGCCCCGGTCGCGCGCGCCAGTGGTGGCCGCGCTTGAGTTTGAGACTGTCTCCCTTCCCCTTCTTCATCGCGCGCGGCGCCTCACTCCTCGATGCCCATCTCGTGCAGGGCGCGCGGCGAGTCGCGCCAGCCCTCCTCGACCTTGACGAAGAGTTCGAGGTAGACCTTGTGCCCCAGCAGGCGCTCGACGTCGCGGCGCGCCTCGGTGCCGACCTTCTTGAGGCGGGCGCCGCCCTTCCCGATGATGATGCTCTTCTGCGACTCGCGCTCGACGTAGACGGCGCAGAAGACGCGCGTCAGCTCGTCCGACACCTCCTCGTAGCGCTCGGTGACGACCGCCGTCACGTAGGGTATCTCCTCGCCGGTGACGTGCAGAATCTTCTCGCGCACCATCTCGGCGACGAGCGCGCGCATCGGCTGGTCGGTCAGCTCGTCCTCCTCGAAGACGGGCTCGCCCTCGGGGAGGTTGGTGATGAATTCTTCGACGAGGTCTTCGAGCTGGTCGCCCGTGCGCGCCGAGAGCGGGACGACGCCGCGCCACTCGTGCTCGCGCGAGTACCACTCGATGAGGGGCAGGAGCCGGCGCTTGTCCTCGATCCGGTCCGTCTTGTTGAGCAGCAGCAGGCCGGGCTTGCCCGAGCGCTTCACGAGGTCTAAGACGAAGCGGTCGCCGTTGCCCGTCGGGACTGACGCGTCGCGGATGAGGCAGACGAGGTCGACGCCTTCCAGCGCGTCGTGCACGGCGGCCATCATCCGCCGGTTGAGCAGGTAGCCCGGCTGGTGCACGCCCGGCGTGTCCACCAGCACGATCTGCCCCCGCGGCCTCGTGATGACGCCGCGAATCTGGTGCCGCGTCGTCTGCGGCTTGTTCGACACGGCCGCGATCTTCTCGCCCACCATCCGGTTCAGGAGCGTGGACTTCCCCGCGTTCGGCCGCCCCACCAGCGCCACGTAGCCGCTGCGGTAAACCCCGCCCGCTGTCCCTCCCTCGCCCATGTTCATCTCGCCGTGACTTCGAGGGTCGCTTCCAACGTCTCCGGGTCGGCGGAGCTGCGGCCGGCCATGACTTTGAAGGCGCCGGGCTCGACGGCGAAGCGCATCGCGTCGTCGTAGAAGCCGAGTTCGGCCGGGCTGAGCTTGAAGGTCAGCGTGCGGCGCTCGCCGGGCTGGAGCGTGACGCGGCGGAAGCCCTTCAACTCCTTCACGGGCCGCACGCGCGAGGCGGCCACGTCGCGTACGTAGAGCTGGACGACCTCGTCGCCCTCGCGGCGGCCGGTGTTCTCGACGTCGACGCTCACGTCAACGCTCCCCGAGGCGTTGATGCGCGGCGCGCTCAACCGCAGGTTCGAGAGGCGGAAGGTCGTGTACGAGAGGCCATGGCCGAAGGGGTAGAGCGGCGCGACGGGCACGTCCAGGTATTTCGAGGTGTACTTCTCGTTCGTCGGCGGGCGGCCCGTCGCCGTCTGGTTGTAGTAGAAGGGCGCCTGGCCCGCGCTGCGCGGGAAGGTGACGGGGAGCTTGCCGCCGGGGTTGTAGTCGCCGAAGAGGGCGTCGGCGATGGCCTCGCCGCCGCGCGTGCCCGCGAACCAGGTTTCGAGTACGGCGGGCGAGTTCTCGGCGACCCAGTTGATTGACAAAGGCCGCCCGTTCATCAGCACGACGGCGTAGGGCTTCCCCGTCTGGTGGACGGCCTGCAACAGCTCCAACTGCCTCCCCGGCAAATCCAACGACGTGCGCGAGGCGGCCTCGCCGCTCATGTCGGCCGTCTCGCCGACGGCGACGATGACGACGTCGGCGTCGCGCGCGGCGCGCACGGCCTCGGCGATGGAGTTCGCGCCGGTCGGCGTCGTGGCCAGTCGGGCGGGGTCGATCTCGCCCGCGGCGGCGACGTTCGTCCCGCCCGCCGCGCTCGGCGCGGGCGGCGGCGCGTCGTAGTTGCCGGTCACGCCCCGCCCCTCAATCGCCACGCCCTTCTCGTACAGAACCTTCGTGCGCGGCGAGACCTTCGCCTTAATCCCTTGCAGCAGAGTCAGGGAGTCCTGCGCCCTGCCGTCGCCCGACCAGGAGCCCATGATGGCGCGCGGGTCGTCGGCGAGCGGGCCGACGACGGCGACGGTGCGCACGTCCTTGCGGAACGGCAAGGTCTCGCGCTCGTTCTTCAGAAGCACCAGAGAGCGTGCGGCCACCTCGCGCGCCGCGCGCAGGTGTTCGGCGTTGAGGAGGACGGAAGACTCGCGCGACTCGTCCGCGTACGGGCGGTCGAAGAGGCCGGCGCGGAACTTGACGCGCAGGATGCGCCGGACGGCCTCGTCCACGTCGGCCGTCTTCAGCCTGCCCTGTTTTAATAACTCCGCGCCGTTCTGGTTGTAGAGGCGCCCGACCATCTCCATGTCCACGCCCGCCGACAGCGCGAGGCGCGCGGCGTCGGCGCCGTCCGCCGCGTAGCCGTGCGCGATCATCTCCTGCACGGAGGTGTAGTCGCTCACGACGAAGCCGTCGAAGCCCCACTCGCCGCGCAAGACCTTCGTCAGCGTGAAGCGGTTGCCCGAAGCGGGCACGCCGTTGAGGTCGTTGAAGGCGCTCATCAACGTGCCGACGCCCGCGTCCACCGCCGCCTTGAACGGCGGCAGGTAGACCTCGCGCAGGCGCTGCTCGCTCATGTCGGTCGTGTTGTAGTCGCGCCCCGATTCGGCCGCGCCGTAGGCGACGTAGTGCTTGGCGCACGCGACGACGCGGTCTCGGGCCGAGTAGTCCGAACCCTGGAAGCCGCGCACGCGCGCGCGGGCGAAGGCCGAGCCGAGGTACGTGTCCTCGCCCGCCCCTTCGGCGATGCGGCCCCAGCGCGCGTCGCGCGCCACGTCCACCATCGGCGCGAAAGTCCAGTGCAGGCCCGCCGCCCTCGCCTCCGCGGCGGCGACGTAGGCCGAGCGCTCCGCGGCCGCCGGGTCGAAGCTCGCCGCCTCGCCCAGGGGGATGGGGAAGATCGTCCTGTACCCGTGGATCACGTCGAAGCCGAAGATGAGCGGAATCTTCAGGCGCGTCCCCTCGACGGCCGCGCGCTGCAACTCGTTCGCGTTCCGCGCGCCGCGCACGCCGAGCGTCGAGCCGAGCCGCCCCGAACGCGCCTCCTCGACTATCCTCGGCTCGGCCTTCCCCGCCACGTCGCCGCCCGACTGCTGCAACTGCCCCAGCTTCTCTTCGAGCGTCATCCGCGCCAGCAGCGCCTCGACCTTCCTCTCGACGTCGTTCTGCGCCCCGCGCCTCACCGGCGCGCGCGGCGTCCTGCGCTGCGCGCGCGCTTCGAGAGTTAGCGTCGGCAGAAGGACTGCGGCGGCGAGCAACAGGTTAGCGCGCTGAGCGAGTTTCATCATGGCCTCCGCCGAAGAAGGAGGTGAAAAGCAGAAGTGACGCCGCCGCGGGGCGGCGCCCTGAGTTTAGCCCGGCCTTTCAAGGCCGGGGGAACCGGCGGCCCGGGGCCGCGTCGCGTCAGCGGCGGCTGAGATGCGGCCCGCCTCGGGCGTCGCTGACGCGACGCGGCGTCATGTCTACGACGACGCGGCCCCGGCCTTGAAAGGCCGGGCTAAATTCACCCCGCCGCCCCGCGGCGGATTGCGTGCGACTTCACTCTTACCTGAGCGCGGCCTCGCCGTTGAGGCGCATGATTTCGAGGGTCATCTCGGCGGAGGCGTACATGTCTTTCACGTCGAGCCACTCCTTGACGGTGTGGATGGCGCGCATCCCCGTGCCGAGGTTGGCGCATTCGATGCCGCGCTTGTTGAAGATGTTGGCGTCGCAGCCGCCGCCGGAGGCGAGCGTCTTGACTTCGAGCCCCATGCGGGCGGCGGCCTCCTTCACGAGTTTGACGACGCGCGAGTCGTCGGAGACGTCCATCGCGTGGTACTCGCGCGTGACGTGCGCCTCGACGCGCGCCTTCGTGGTCACGCCGTCCACCGTGACCTCGTACTTCGCCGCGGCGTCCTCGCAGCACTTGATGATGTGCGCGGTCTGCGCGTCGAGCTTCGCGTCGTCGAGCGAGCGCGCCTCGCCGCGGAGCGTGACGAGGTTGGTGATGATGTTCGTGGCCTCGCCGCCGCGGATGACGCCGATGTTAGCGGTCGTCTCGTCGTCGATGCGGAAGAGCTTCATGTTCATGATCGCCTCGGCGGCGACGCGGATGGCGGAGATGCCCTGCTCGGGCGCGACGCCCGCGTGCGACTCCAGGCCGTAAATCTTGATCTCGAAGTGGTCGGCCGAGGGGCCTTTGGTGAAGAGGAAGCCGGGGTCGTCGGAGTCGAAGACGATGCCGTACCTGGCGCGCACCTTCGACATGTCGAGGTGCTTGGCGCCGAGCAGGCCGACCTCCTCGCAGATGGAGAAGACGGCGTCGATGGGCGCGTGCGGGATGTTCTGCTCTTGCAGGCAGCGGATGGTCTCGATGATGACGGAGCAGCCCGACTTGTCGTCGCCGCCCAGGACGGTGGAGCCGTCGGTGCGGATGATGTCGCCCTCGACGACGGGCCTGACCCCTTTGCCGGGGACGACCGTGTCCATGTGCGCGCTCATCATGATGGGCTCGGCCGAGGGGATGGTGCCGGGGAAGCGCGCGATGACGTTGCCGGTGTCGCCGCCGACCTTGCTCCCTGCGTCGTCGACGAAGACCTCGGCGCCCAACTCCTCGCAGTAAGCCTTGATGCGCTCGGCCACGCCGCGCTCCTCGCGCGAGACGGAGTCGATCTGGACGAGTTCGAGCAGAAGGTTCTTGATCCGCTCCTGGTTAATCATGCGAGTCTCCTCGGGACGAAGGTTTCCGCGTTCAGCCGGACAAAACTTTTAAAGTGACTGCGGGGTGTGAGCCAATCCTACTACACGTCGGCGCGGGCGCGCCACGCCCGGGCGCCTTCACGGGCTGACCTCTTCGAGCGCGCGCTGCAACTCTTCGCGCTTGGCGCTCAAAGTCTCCCCGTCGGCTTCGGCCGGGACGCTGATGGGCGGGGCGAAGCGGACGCGCACGCGCGAGAAGGGCCGGGGAATTTGCATCCTGTCCCAACTCCTCAGAGACCAGAAGCGCTCGGCGTTGACGCCGAAGGGGAGGACGGGCTGGCCGGTCTTCTTGGCGAGGAGCAGGGCGCCCATCTTGGCGACGTGGCGCGGCCCGCGCGGGCCGTCGATGGAGAAGCCGGCGGGGCACCCCTTGCGGACGAGCCGCGCCAGCTCGACGAGCGCGCCGACGCCGCCGCGCGTGGAGGAGCCGCGCACCGCGCCGTAGCCGAGGCGCTGGATGAAGCGCGCGATGTACTCGCCGTCGAAGCTCTGCGAGGTCATGATGACGATGCGCCGGCCGCGGAAGAAGTATGTGCCGGCGAAGATGCGGTCGTGCCAGAAGGTGTAGATGGGGAGGCGCCCCCCGCGCGCGGCCTCGTCCCAGTGCTCGCGGCCCTCGACGGTGAAGCGGAGCGTCGAGCCCACGGCGCGGATGAGCAGCGGGAAGAGGAAGCCCGCGGCGCGGACGGCGAGGCGCTGCTTGAGGCCGTAGCCGGAGAGGTCGGCGAAGCGGTACGCGCGCTCGACGCGCTCGTCCGCCTGCTGCTCTGCTGTCGCGGTGTGCATGAGTTTCGCGGGGCGAGTCTAGCAGATTATTTCACGCATGAGGGTAACGGACAGGGCGGTTAACCACAGAGGCACAGAGGACACAGAGACGGCACAGAGGGTTGCGAGCCTCTGTGCCGTCTCTGTGTCCTCTGTGCCTCTGTGGTTGACTCAACTCGCATTGCCCTCAAGGCTGAGAGACCCGGCCCCAAAGTTTTCCACTCCCCGCGCGAAAGGTGGTATAAAAAGCGCGTCTCGGCTCATCCCTGTCCCGCAAGAGTTCGGAAAAGATGCTACAGCGCACAAGGCTCGCACTGACACTGCTGCTGCTGGCGACCGTCTGCGCGGCGGCGGCGCTCGCCCCGGCCCGGGCGGCGCGGCAGACGAAGCGCAACGTCAGCCTCGTCCTGACGGGCGGCAAGGTCTTCACCGCCGACGCGCGCGGCACGCTGGCCGAGGCCGTCGCCGTGGACGGCAACCGCATCGTCGCCGTCGGCACCTCGCGGGAGATAAACGCGGCCTACGGCGGCGCCCGCACCATCGACCTCAGGGGACGCCTCGTCACGCCCGGCTTCAACGACGCGCACATACACTTCCTCGGCGGCGGGCTCAGCCTCCTGCGCGTGAACCTCGTCGGCGCGAAGACGCTCGCCGAGGCGAAGGCGCGCGTGGCGGCGCGCGTGCGCGAGCTGCCCGCGGGCGCGTGGGTCACGGGGCGCGGCTGGGACCACACGCTCTGGGGCGGCGCGTGGCCGACGAAGAAAGACCTGGACGAAGTCGCCCCGAACAACCCCGTCGTCCTCCAGCGCGTGGACGGCCACGTCTCCTGGGCCAACACGCTCGCCTTACAAAAGGGGAACGTCACGCGCGCGACCCGGGCGCCGCAGGGCGGCGAGATACTCCGCGACGCCGCGGGCGAGCCGACGGGCATCCTGAAGGAGACGGCCGGCGGCCTGGTGATGGGCGTCGTGCCTCAGCCTACGCGCGCGGAGCAGACGGAGGCCCTCGGCCGCGCGCTCGCGGAGGCGCGGCGCTACGGGCTCACCTCCGTCCAGGCCAACGACGTGCCGAGCTTCGAGGCGACGCCGCTCTACCGCGAGCTGCTCAAGGAGGGCAGGCTCACCGTGCGCGTCGCCGAGTGGCAGCAGTTCGAGCGCACGGTCGAGGAGCTGAAGCGCGAGCGCGCCGAGTTCGAGTCGCACAAGGACGACCCCTTGAGGCTGCGGCTGACGGCGCTCAAGGGCTACGTGGACGGCACGCTCGGGTCGCGCACGGCGGCCATGCTCGCGCCCTTCTCCGACGACCCGCACAACAGCGGCATCCCGCGCATGCCGCCCGAGCAGTTGACGCAGATGATCGTCGAGCGCGACGCCGCCGGCTTCCAGATCGCGCTCCACTGCATCGGCGACCGCGCCAACCGCATGGCGCTCGACGGCTTCAAGGCGGCGCGCGAGAGGCGCGGCCCCTTCGCCAACCTCCAGGTCATCGCCGGGCGCTCCGAAGCGAAGTACGAGCCGCGCCACCGCGTCGAGCACGCGCAGGTCGTCTCGCCTTTAGACTTCGCGCGCTTCCGCGACCTCGGCGTCATCGCCTCGATGCAGCCCTCGCACGCCATCTCGGACAAGCGCTGGGCGCAGGAGAGGTTGGGCGAGTACCGCGTGCTCGGGGCCTACAGTTGGCACACGTTCATGGCGCACGGCGTCCGCGTCCCCTTCGGCACCGACTGGCCGGTCGAGCCCATCAACCCCTACCTCGGCCTCTACGCCGCGGTCACGCGCCAGAGCACGGAGGGCGACCCCGCGGGCGGCTGGTGGCCGGAGGAGCGGCTCTCGATAGAGGACGCCATCCGCGGCTACACGGCCGAGGGCGCCTACGCCTCCTTCGAGGAGACGCAGAAGGGTCAGGTCGCCGCGGGGATGCTCGCCGACCTCGTCGTACACTCCAGAGACCTCCTGACCGTCGCCCCCCGCGAAATCCTACAGACCGAGGCGGACATCACCGTCTTCGACGGCCGGGTCGTGTACGAGAGGCAGTAGGCAGTAGACAGTAGACAGTAGTCAGTAGGGCTCCGCTTGATTGGCGCTGACGTTGACGACCGAACGGTTCGTAATGAGGAAGGTTTTCCTACTGACTACTGACTACTGTCTACTGTCTACTAAACGGAGGTTCCCATGCCCACTTGGATGAAGGTGCTGCTGGTCGCCGGGGTGCTGCTGGTCTTGCTGTTCGTGGGGGCGGTGGTGGTGGGTTACTTCGTCGTGAGCAGGTACGGGCCGGGGCTGATGGAGACGACCAAGCAGAGCGTGGCGGAGGGGCGGGAGTACGGGCGGCTCACGGACAACGAGGGTTGCGTGAACGAGGCGGTCGCGCGCCAGTCCCGCGCCGAAGGTCTCAGCGACCTGTTCAAAAACACCCTCTTCCTAAGGCCCTGTCTGGAGGCCAGCCGCCCGACGCCCGGCTTCTGCGCCGCCGTCCCGCGCCGGACCGAGTTCATGAAGTCCATCGGCTGGCAGCAGCAGCAGTGCCAGCGCTACGGGCTGTCGGCCGAGAAGCAGTGCAGCCAGCTCTTCGGGCAGGTGCAGCAGTTCTGCGAGCTGCGCGGCGAGGGCGGCGGGAACGCCGACGCGCCGGACACCGGAGTCGGAGCGCCCGCACCGCCGCCGCCCGCCCCCGCGCCGCCTTCGAGAGTCCGCTGAGATGTCACGCGTACAAAGCACTCGTCCTGCTCGCCGCGGCCGAATGAGTATGACCCGACACACGCGGCGCGCCGTCCGGCTCGCCTTCGCCGCCGTCGCCTTGTGCCTGCTCGGGACGCAGGCGCGCGCGGCGTGGCGCGCGGCGGGCGACGTGAAGACGGTCGCGCGTCAGGCGGACGGCGTCGTGCTCACGCTCACGTCGGGCGCGCGCGCCGCCGTCACCTTCCGCGACCTCGAAACGGTGCGCGTCCGCCTCGCGCCCTCGGGAGCCTTCGGGCGCGACCTCTCCTACGCCGTCGAAGCGAAAGACCGCAAGACCGTCACGGCGAAGGTCACGGAGACCGGCGACGAGATCAGAATCTCTTCCCTGAACGGCACGACCGTCGTCGTCCGCCGCCGCCCCTTCCTCGTCACCGTGCTCGACCAGCAAGGGTTCACGGTCGTCGCGGACGACCCCGCCCGGCCGCCCTCGTTCGACCCGGAGACCGGCGCGGTCGAGTGCTCCAAGGGACGCACTGAGTGGGAGACCTACTACGGCCTCGGCGAGAAGGCCGGGGCGACGCTCTCGCGCGACACGCAGCAGTTCGTGATGTGGAACACGGACACCTACGGCTACCCGCGCGGGCTCGACCCCATCTACCAGTCAATCGGCTTCTACACGGCGCTCAGGCAGGAGGCGCAAGACGTAGGGACGGCCGGCGCGCCGGCGACGCCGAACGCGGCTCGGCGCGGCGTCGCCTACGGCCTCTTCTTCGACAACACCTCGCGCACCTACTTCGACATGGGGAAGACCGACCCGGCGCGCGTGACCTTCGGCGCGCCCTCGGGCGGGTTGGACTACTACGTCTTCACCGGCGGCCGCGAGCGCTCGCCGCGCGCCGTGCTGCGCGACTACACGGATTTGACCGGGCGCGCGCCGCTGCCCCCGCTCTGGGCGCTCGGCAACCAGCAGTCGCGCTGGTCCTACTACCCCGAGGCGCGCGTGCGCGAAGTCGCCCGCGGCTTCCGCGAGTCTAAGATACCCGCGGATGTCATCTACCTCGACATTGACTACATGGACGGCTACCGCGTCTTCACGTGGAACCGCGAGCGCTTCCCCGACCCCGCGAAGATGATTTCGGACCTGCGCGCCGAAGGGTTCCGCGTCGTCCTCATCATTGACCCCGGCATCAAGGTCGACCCGAACTACTTCGCCTACAGGGACGGCCAGGCGGGCGGCCACTTCGTCAGGAACGCCGACGGGAGCGAGCTGCACGCGAGCGTGTGGCCCGGCGTCTGCGCCTTCCCCGACTTCACCGACCCGA
>DASVQJ010000384.1:0-6930 GCA_036389235.1 Pyrinomonadaceae bacterium
GTATCCGTGCCCCTCCGCGCCCCGCGATTAGATGCCATTTGCCCTGAAGCTCGGCGCTGGGGAAGATCCTCTTATGTGCCGTCACGCCGACTGGGCGATCAACTGCCGGAGCACGAAGGGGAGGATGCCGCCGTGGCGGTAGTATTCGATCTCGATGGGCGTGTCGATGCGGAGCGTGACCGGCACCTCCCGCTCCGACCCGTCGGCGCGGCGGATGCGGAGCGTCACGTCCTGGCGGGGCGTGATCTCGCCGCCCTGGAGGCCCGTGATGTCGATGGTCTCCGTGCCGTCTAAATCCAGAGTCTCGGCGTTGACGTGGTTCTTGAACTGGAGCGGGAGCACGCCCATGCCGACGAGGTTCGAGCGGTGGATGCGCTCGAAGCTCTCGGCGATGACGGCCTTGACGCCCAGGAGCAGAGTCCCCTTCGCCGCCCAGTCGCGCGAAGAGCCCGTGCCGTACTCCTCGCCCGCGAAGACGACCAGCGGCACGCCCGCCGCCTGGTAGTGCACGGACGCGTCGTAGATGGGCATCTGCTCGCCGGTCGGCTGGAGCGTCGTGACGCCGCCCTCCGTGCCCGGCGCGAGCAGGTTCTTGATGCGGACGTTGGCGAACGTGCCGCGCACCATCACCTGGTGGTTGCCGCGGCGCGAGCCGTACGAGTTGAAGTCCTGGTGCTCGACGCCGCGCAGGAGCAGGTAGCGGCCGCCCGGCGTCTTGACCTTGATGGCGCCCGCGGGCGAGATGTGGTCGGTCGTCACCGAGTCGCCGAAGACCGCGAGCGGGCGCGCGCCGAGGATGTCGCAGAAGCTGCCCGGCTCCATGCTGAACTTCTCGAAGTAGGGCGGCTCCTGGATGTACGTGGACTGCGGGTCCCACTGGTAGACCTCGCCCGTCACCGAGGGGATGTCGTTCCAGAGCGGGTTGTCCTCCGCGAAGTCGCTGTAGAGCCTGCGGTAGGTCTCGGGGTCGGTCGCCGCGCCCAGGACCTCGCCCACCTCTTCGAGCGTCGGCCAGATGTCGCGCAGGAAAACGTCCTCGCCCTTCTCGTCCTGACCCAGAGGCTCCTTCTCCATGTCGATGTTGACCCGGCCCGCGAGCGCGAAGGCGACGACGA
Organism: Pyrinomonadaceae bacterium; assembly: GCA_036389235.1. GTDB lineage: Bacteria > Acidobacteriota > Blastocatellia > Pyrinomonadales > Pyrinomonadaceae > QHXN01. The sequence continues at coordinate 1,116 of DASVQJ010000384.1, forward strand.
GCGGCGGCGACATGAGGAAGTTGGCGCGCACCGACTGGTGCACGCGCGCCTCGAAGTTGCGGTTGCCCGAGAGGACGGACGCGGTGACGAGGTCGTGCTCGTTGATGACCGACTCGATGCGCGGGTCGAGCGGGCCGGAGTTGCCGATGCAGGTCGTGCAGCCGTAGCCGACCGTGTTGAAGCCGAGTTGGTCGAGGTAAGTCTGGAGCCCCGTCTTCTGGTAGTACTCCGTCACCACGCGCGAGCCGGGCGCGAGCGAGGGTTTTACCGTCGGCGGGACTTTCAGGCCGCGCTCGACCGCCTTCTTCGCCAGCAGCCCCGCGGCGAGCATCACGCCGGGGTTCGAGGTGTTCGTGCACGAGGTGATGGCGGCGATGACCACGTCGCCGTGGCCGAGTTCGGCCCCGGCGTCCGCCTGGACGGGGGGGCGGAACTCGGCCGTCGTCTCCTCGTAGTCAATGCGGTCGGGCGTCGGGCGGTTGTTCATCATCTCGACCTCGGTCAGCGCGCTCGTGTTCTTCTCCGAGCGCGAGCCGAGGCTCCCGACCGTCTCGGTCGCGACCGTGTGCGGGACTGACTCCGGCTCCTGCCCGCCGCCGCCCGCGTGCAGCGCGCCGGGCAGGACGGGCAGGGAGCGCGCGACCTCGTGCACCTCGCGGCTCAGGTCAACGTGGAAGCGCTCGCCCAACTGACCCTCCGGGCGGTTGTAGCCGTTCTCGCCGGCGGGCTTGCGCAGCAGGTCTTCGAACTTCTCCTTGAGCCCCGAAAGCTCGATGCGATCCTGCGGGCGCTTCGGCCCGGCCACGCTCGGCTCGATGGTCGAGAGGTCGAGGCCGAGCGTCGTGCTGTAGTCGATCTCGCCCGCGCGCGGGATGCCGAAGAGGCCCTGCGCCTGGTAGTAGGCGCGGAAGATTTCGACCCGCTCCTCGTCGCGGCCGGTCGCCAAAAGGTACTCGCAGCACTTCTCGTCGACGGGGAAGTAGCCCATCGTCGCGCCGTACTCGGGCGCCATGTTGCCGATGGTCGCGCGGTCCGCGACGGGGATGCTGGCCGCGCCCTCGCCGTGGAACTCGACGAACTTGCCGACGACCTTCGCCTTCCTGAGCATCTCCGTCACCCGCAGCACGAGGTCGGTCGCCGTCACGCCTTCCCTCAAACTTCCCGTCAGGTTCACGCCGACGACGTCCGGCGTGAGGATGTAGACGGGCTGGCCGAGCATCGCGGCCTCCGCCTCGATGCCGCCGACGCCCCAGCCGACGATGCCGAGCCCGTTGATCATCGTCGTGTGCGAGTCGGTGCCGACGAGCGTGTCGGGGTAGTAAACGCCGTCCCGCTCCATCACGCCGCGCGCGAGGTATTCGAGGTTGACCTGGTGGACGATGCCGATGCCCGGCGGGACGACGTTGAAGCTCTCGAACGCCTGCATGCCCCACTTGAGGAACTGGTAGCGCGAGCGGTTGCGCCGGAACTCCGTCTCCATGTTGAGCCGCAGCGCGTCGGGCGAAGACCAGAAGTCCACCTGCACCGAGTGGTCGATGACGAGGTCGACGGGGACGAGCGGCTCGATGATTTTGGGGTCGCGCCCCATGCGCTGCACGGCCGAGCGCATCCCCGCGAGGTCTACGAGCAGCGGCACGCCCGTGAAGTCCTGCAAGAGCACGCGCGCCACGCTGAACGGAATCTCGTCGGTGCGCTCGGCGACCGCCTGCCAGTTGGCGAGCGCACGCACGTCCGACTCCTCGACGACCTTCTCGTCGTAGTTGCGCAGCACCGATTCTAGCACGACGCGGATCGAGACGGGCAGGCGCGACACAGGCCCCACGCCCCCCTTCTCCAACTGCGGCAGCGAGTAGAACTGCCCCGACTTACCCGATTCCGTGTTGAATGTTTGCAGCGTATTGAAGAGGTTATGTGACATTATTCTCTCTCGAAAGAAGCTCGGCCCGGCGGACTCCGCCCGCACCCCGCTCCCGGGCGGTTCAGGCGGGCGAATTTGTACAGCAAGAGGTTACCTTCATCTTAAGTTCGCCCCCCGCAGACGTCAAGCAAGCCCCCTTCGCGGACACAAAAAGAAGGCGACGCCGTCCCAAGATCGGCGCCGCCTTTGACCGCTCACGAATCTTCGCACTTCGTGAGGCAGCGTCGGCGTCCCAAGCCGCCGACGCAGTGGTAAGTCCGCCAGGACCTACACAAAGGAGGCCCGGTTTATATACCGAAACCGCCCCCCGTGCAAGACTTTTTTTTGCCCGACGCTACCGCCCCGCCTCCGCCTTCAATCCCGCATCAGCCGCTCGGAAGCCTTCCCGTACGAGTCGTGATTCTTCCGATTGAGTTATAGCGGCGTGCGTTCGGATGCGAGCGTGACAGACGGGTCAGAACCACCCGCGGTAGCGGGTGGGCCGGTGCGACTCGGCGGCGCCGTTCGGCAAAGGCCCACCCGCTACCGCGGGTGGTTCTGACCTGCTTCGCCATCCGCAGGTCGCATCCGTACGCACGCCGCTGTAAGCTGAAAGTCAATCATCGTTAGAAGCGAGTGTTTGCCGGGGTTGCGGGCGATTTGTTATATTTGGCGTACTTTAGCGAAGCGTGCGAAAAGAGTTGGGTGGTAATCTCGGGGTCGAGATTTCTAGAGCCGTATTCCGTTTGGAGGTTGAAGGATGCCGAAGAAGAGGCCGGAGGATTTCGAGTATTTGAGTAACAACCCGGACGTGGTGCCCGACCCGGAGATCGAGGAGTTCATGGAGGAGGAGATCGCGCGCGCGCCGAAAGACCCCGGCCAGTTGGCGCAACGCCTGCGCAACAACACGGCCGCCTCGCCGCAGGACTCGGGCGGTGACCTCGACGCCGCGTGGGGGGACGTGAACGACAGCGGCACCGAGTCGGTCGCAGGCGACAACCCCACCCCCGACCAGTCCGACGTGGAGGAGAACGCGCACGCCGTCGGCGTCAACTTCGAGGACAACCAGGAGCTAGACCTCCACGACCAGCTCGAACGCCGCGACCGCCGCCGCTTCGAGCTCGACCCGCGCTCGAAGACCGAAGACGACACCATCTGAAAAGGCGTAAACCGTAAACCGTGAACCGTGACAGGAGGGAATCTTCCTGTCACGGTTCACGGTTTACGGCTATTTGAAGCTCGCGCGGGGCTGGAGCGTGGCGCGTTTGATGACGATCTTTTCGGCGGGGTTCTCTGAGTAGGGGGCGGGGCGCGTGGGGGCGCCGGCGATGGCGTCGGCGTTGCTCATGCCCTCGACGACTCTGCCGAAGACGGTGTACTGCGCGTCCCAGCCCGGCACGCGGCGGAGCGTGAGGTAGAACTGGCTGTTGGCCGAATCCACGCTCGGCCCGCGCGCGGCGCCGACGACGCCGCGTTCGAAGGGGATGTCGCTGAACTCCGCCGGCACTTCGCCGTAAGGCGAGCCGCCGAGCCCGTCGTTCGAGGGGTCTTCGTCCTTCGAGTTCGGGTCGCCGCCCTGGACGACGCCCGCGCGCGGGTTGACGCGGTGGAAGGCCGTGCCGTCGTAGAAGCCCTCGGAGACGAGCCGCTTGAAGCGCTCGACCATCTTCGGCGCGACGTTCGGGTACAGCTCGATGACGACGCGGCCGTAAGAGACGCCGCCCGACTCGACTTCGAGCACGGCCGCCTCGGCGTCCGGCTCCGGCTTCACGCCCCGCTTGACTTTCGCCCCGCCCGGCGCCTCGGCCTCGTCGTAGACCTTCTCCCGCGTCCCGCCGTCGAACCTGTACGCGATGAACGACAGGGCGGCTAAAAGCAACAGGGCCATCAGTATGATTAGCGTCTTCGGCTTGGGCACTCTAAGCTCTCCGGCGTCCGGCTGGTCTTATTGAAGTTTAAAATCCGAGATTAGAAAAGTTTCCTGCTGTCCAGAAGGATCGTCACGGGGCCTTCGTTGACCAGCTCGACCTCCATCATCGCCTGAAAACTTCCGGTCTCGACGCGCGCGCCGCGCGCCCTGGCTTGGGCGACGAAGAACTCGTAGAGCGGCCGCGCCTGCTCGGGCGGGGCCGCGTCGAACCAGGACGGCCGGCGCCCCTTGCGCGCGTCGCCGTAGAGCGTGAACTGCGAGACGGCGAGCAGCGCGCCGCCCGCCTCCGCCAGGGAGAGGTTCATGCGCGCCCCCGCGTCTTCGAACACGCGCAGGTTCAGAACCTTCTCGACGAGGTAGAGCGCGTCCCGCTCCCCGTCGTCGCGCGCGACCCCCAGCAGCACGACCAGCCCCGGGCCGATCTCGCCGACCGTCTCGCCCCCGACCCTCACGCACGCGCGGGATACTCTCTGTAGTACGGCCCTCATCCTTCTTCAGAAGAGGTTCGGGAGGAGAAGGAGGTAGCCGTTGAGGGTCAGCAGCGTCGCGGCCGCGCCGACGGCGAGCGAGAGGCGCAGCACGAGGCGCGAGCTGGCGAGGATGGCGACGGAGGCGAGCACGATGGCGATCTGGAAGAGCGCCTCGGCGAAGTCGAAGTTCGGGTCCTGCTTCGCGGCGCGCTCGCGCTGCGACTCGAAGTCCTTCGCGCGCGCCGTGAGCTGCTTGCGCCCCTCGCCCTTCAGGGGGTTGCCGGGGTCGTCCTTGTCGGGCTCGTCCTCGTAGCGCGCCGCCGTCGAGCGGTAATCGTCCAGTTTCTTCTGGATGAACTCGCGCGCGTCCGGGGGCATGTTCGGGTTGGCGAGCAGGTCCGCTTCGAGCCCGTCGGCGGCGACCTTCAGCGCGGTCTGGCGGATGCTCTTGGCCTGGTAGAAGGCCCAGGTGTCGCTGGCGTGGATGTTGTTGTTCGCCACGTCCTCGGCCGCGTTGCCGCCGCCGAGACTCGTGATGGCGAGGAGCATCGCCATGAAGGCGATGGTCAGCGCGGCGCGGTTTTTAAACTTCTCGTCGGCGCTCTCGCGCGCCTCGGCAATCTGCTCGGCTGGTTCCATCTGAGGTTAAGGTGGGTCTCCGTTTCTTCTACTTCTTCGGCGGCATGCTCGGCCTGATCTCGACGCGGCTGGGCAGGCTGCGCTCGTCGTGGCGGAGGAGGTCGACGACGACGCGCGCGATGTCTTCGGGTTGCAACTGCCACGCGTTCTCGTCGCTCACGGTGCCGCCGCCGAACTCCGTGTTGACCGAGCCGGGCATGACGTAGCTGACCTTGATGCGTTCGTGGCGCACCTCCTGCATCAGCGCCTCGCTGAAGCCGTTGAGCGCGAACTTCGAGGCGTTGTAGGCCGCCATCGAGGGGTGCGGGTTGGCGCCCGCGAGCGAGGAGATGTTGATGATGTAGCCGCCGCCGCGGCGCCGCATCTCGGGGACGGCGGCGCGGCACCCGTAGAAGACGCCGAACAGGTTCGTCTCCAGCACGGCGCGGAACTCCTCGGGCGTAGTCTCCTCGACCCGTTTGAAGAGTCCGACGCCCGCGTTGTTGACGAGCACGTCCACGCCGCCGAACTCCTCCACCGCGTGCGCGACCAGCGCCTCGACCTCCTCGTAGACGCGCACGTCGCAGGCCGCGCCGGTCGCACCCGCCCCGCCGCCCGAGCCTTCAAGCTCGCGGACGGTCTGCTTCACCTCATCTAAATTGCGCGCGCCGACGCAGACGTTCATCCCCTCGGCGGCGAGCGCCTCGGCGATGGCGCGGCCGATGCCCTTCGTCCCGCCGGTGACGATTGCGGTCTTCCCCTTGTAGTCCACTTCTCTACTCCGCCTTCAGCTTCTCTTTCAGCAGTTCGTTGACGACCTTCGGGTTCGCCTTGCCCTTCGAGACCTTCATCACCTGCCCGACGAAGAAGCCGAAGAGCGCCTCCTTGCCGCCGCGGTAG
>DASVQJ010000385.1:0-24458 GCA_036389235.1 Pyrinomonadaceae bacterium
CGCGCTCCTTCTCGCTCGCGAACGTGGGGCCGGTGTCGCCGGGCACGGGCGTGCCCGTCACGACAGGCGTCTCCGCTATCTCAATCGCCTTGCCGAGCGCGGCGCTCGCGGCGTCGGCCTGCCGGCCGCGCCACCAGTTGAAGACGAGCAGGAGTGCGACGAGCGCGACCAGGCCCAACAGCGCGTAGAGTAGCGTGCGCTCTCGCCCTTCGACGCGGTGCGAGAGGCGGTCGTACATGCTGAAGGTCGTGTCGCGGAACTTGTCGTGCTTGAGCTGCTTTGCGCGTTTCTTTGTCGTTCGGGCCACTGCTTTTTTCCGGTGCAAGAGCGCACTGTCGGGCGCGTTCTCTGTGGTGGAGTTAGAGACAAAGGCTTCACTCTAAAGGCGGGTAGGGAGGATGTCAAGCAAGCGCCCAGGCCGAAGATTTCCGAGATTTCCGTTGTCACTGACGGCACGGCGGCGCTATCCTGTCGAACATTTCCGGTAACCCGCGTCATCAAACTAACGGCCATGAAAATATTCGGGGAACAAAGCCCGCGGCGGCGGTGTCGAAGTGAACAGTTGAAGGGGGACGGGCCCTTCGACAGACCCTCCCGGGCCGACGGAGGACGTTTGTGAGCTTCGGAGAGCCAATCGCCCTCCGCATGGAAGCGGAACTGGAGAGGGCTGCCGACGCGGCGGCCTCGGCGGAGGCCCGCACAGTCCCCTCGGCCGAAGAACAGTTCCTTGAAAGGCTCAAGGCGGGCGAGGCGGCGGCCTTCAACCGGCTGGTCGAGGAGCGGCACGGCGACATCTACGCGCTGCTCTACCGCCTGACGGAAGACCCGGAGGAGGCGCGCGACCTGACGCAGGAGACGTTCCTCCAGGCGTTCCGCCACCTGGCGAGCTTCCGCGGCGACGCAGACCTGCGGACGTGGCTCTACCGCATCGCCGTCAACCAGGCGCGCAACCGCTGGCGCTGGTGGAAGCGGCGCCGCCGCGACCGCACGGTCTCGCTCGACGCGCCCGTCTCCGACGACATCGACGCCCCGCTCTCGGCGGGGCTGGCGGGCGACGAGGGGCTCGACCCCGAGCGGCAGGCTTTGGCGCGCGAGCGCGAACTCGCCCTGCACGCCGCGCTCAAGTCGCTCTCGCGCCCCTACCGCGAAGTCATCGTGCTCCGCGACATCGAGGGGCTCAGCTACGAGGAGGTCGCCTCCACGCTCGACCTCAACGTCGGCACGGTCAAATCGCGGCTCAACCGGGGCCGCACCGAGCTGCGACGCAGGCTCGAAGGCTCTTTGTAATTCGAGTTTTCAGTTTTCAGTTTTTAGTTTTCGGTAAGAGCGCCCGCTCCGGGCTGAAAACTAAGAACTGAAAACTGAAAACTGCTTTTCCGGATGGCTGCCCCGCCCCGGCTTCAACCGACAACCCCGGTGCCATGTGGGTCAGGAAGCGGCGGAGGCAGGCGAGTCCCGCGCGAAGGCGCCGCGGGTTCCGGGGTCTACGGCGGGCGGTTTTGAAAACGAGGCCAGCAACACCCGTTCTTCTACCGCCGCCCGACGTGACACGCCCCGCGACTCCGCTCCGCACGCGCGCGGGCCGAGCACGCCGCAACTGCTTCCTTTCTAAAAGGGAGCAGCCGGGGTCGGCCAGCCATCCAGGAGAGAGGTTAGATGTCAGATGCTAGATGTCAGTCCGGAACTAGCATCCGACGTCTAACATCTGACATCCGCTTTATGATGACGTGTTCGGAATCTCAGAAGGCTTTCTCGCCGTACCTCGACGGCGCGCTCTCGCGTGAGGCGGGCGCGGCGCTGGCCGAGCACGTCGGCGCGTGCCCGGTCTGCCGTCATCAGCTCGAAGAGACGCGCGCGCTCGTGCGCGGCCTCTCGCTCATGGCGCGCCCGGCCCCTCCCGCCGACCTCGCGGCCTCCATCCGCGACGCGCTCGTCATCGAGCGCGCCGCGCGCCACGCCGCGCCGCGCCTGAAGCCCGCCGAGCGCGCCGCGCGCTGGCTCGGCGCGCGCCTGATGCCCTACTCGGTCGGCGCGGTCTACTCGGCCGTGCTCTTCGTGGCGGTCTTCGGGGGCCTGCGTCAGCAGCTCGTCATCCTGCGGAACCTGGCCGAGGCGCAGCAGCTCGAAAGCGGCCAGCAGCCGCGCTGGGCCGACGGCCGCAGCGGCTACGACGTGACGCGCCCGCTCGCGCCCGACCTCGCGGCCGCCGTGCGCGCCAACAACTTCGGCCCCGAGTCGCCGACGCTCAACCCGCGCGGCGCGCTGGCCGCGCTGACGGTCGCGCCGCCGGGCGACGGGAACCCCGACGACGACGACATGATCGTGGTCGCGGACGTTTACGCCAACGGCTCCGCCTCGCTCGCGGAGGTGGTCGAGGCGCCGCGCAACCGGCGCATGGTCGAAGACCTCCAGACCGCCCTGCGCAAGAACCCGGCCTTCGTCCCCGCCTCGCTCGACCGGCGCCCGCAGACCATGCGCGTCGTCTTCGTCCTCCAGAAGATGAACGTCGCCGACAACAGCTACTGAGCGCGAGTTTTTTCGACACGGAGACACAAAGACGCGGCCTGTTGAGTTATACCCCAACAGGCCGCGTCTCCGTGTCTCCGTGTCTCCGTGTTTAATTGTCTCCCGCTACGCCCCACCTGCGAGCCGACGACTCACTTCACCAGCGGGTACAGCCTCTCCGCCATCCCGGGGTTTACGGCCTGGAGGCGCTTGTACGTCTCAAGCGCCATCTTCTTATCCCCGCTCTTCCTGTACGCGTAAGAGAGGTTGAAGAGCGCGCCGGCGTAGTCGGGCCTGAGCCGCACCGCCTCCGCGTGCGCGGCCACGGCCTCCTTGAAGCGGCCCAGGCTCCCGAGTGCGACGCCGAGGTTGTTGTGCGCTTCGGGCCAGTCCGGCTTCAGGCGTATGACCCGGTTGAGCGTGTCCACGGCCTGCGCGAAGAGCGCCTTCCTCTCCTTCTCATTCTTCGCGCCCTTCTGCGCGAGGTGCCCGTAGGCCGTGCCGAGGTTGAAGAGCGCGTCCGTCATCTCGGGGTGCGCCGCGACGAACGGCCCGAGCGTGTCGATGGAGAGGCGATACTGCCCCGAGTTGTTGTAGACCCAGGCGAGGTTGACGGCCGCCTCCGCGTCGTCGGGCCGGAGCGCCAAAGCCCTCTTCAGCGCGTCGGTCGCCTCCGGCCAGCTCTTGGCGCGACCGAGCGCGTAGCCGTACTTCTTCAAGACCTCCGCGTCGCCCGCCTTGAGCCGCGCCGCGTCGCGGTAGGCGGCGGCGGCGTCCGCGAAGCGGTTCAGCGCGCGGTACGAGTCGCCCAGGTTCTCGAACGCCTCCGCGTTGACCTGCGCCACGCGCGTCACGTGCGCGAAAGCCTCGGCCGCCTCCGCGTACCTGCCCCTGGCGTAGAGCGCCTCGCCCAGATCGAACTGAGACTCGGAGTCGTCGGGGTCGATGGCGACGGCGCGCCTGAAGGATTCGACGGCCTCGTCCTGCCGGCCCAACGCGTTGAGCGCCACGCCCAGGTTGTAGTGCGCGTCGGCGAAGTCCGGCTTGAGCTTGACGGCCTGCCTCAGAGGCTCGACCGCTTCGTTGAAGCGCCCCGCGTCGATGGCCGCCCCGGCGCGCGCGTTGAGCGACTCGGCCGTCACGGCCGGCGCCGCCAGCGTCGTCTTCCCCGGAACCGGGGCCGGGGCCTTCGTGTTCGCCGGGGCGGGCTTCGTCCGCGCGCGGCGGGGCGTCGCGCGTGGCGGCGCGTTGCGCTCGCGCGGGGCGGTTTCCTTCGCGCGCTTCGGCTCGATGAAGACGCCCGCGCTGCCCGTCAGGTCTCCCTCCTGCGCGCGCGCCGCCGCGGCGCAGAGCAGCGTCAGGGATGACGCAAGCACAAAGGCACTCAGCAACCTTAACTCGACGCGCATCACTCTTCGGCCCGCCTCCTCAACGTTAGAATGACCGGCGAGCCCCTTTATACTACACGGTTCATCTATTTGGCCCGCGCGACGGAGAGCGTGAGGTCTGCGTTGAGGCCGGGCAGCACGCGCGGGTTCTGGCCCCCGCCCGTCTCCGCGCTCACGCGGTCGCGCACGAAGTCGAAGAGTTCGCCGGCCGTGACGAAGCGGTCGGCGTTCGAGTCCGCCGCGCCGCGCAAGCCTTCGAGCAGCGCCCAGGTGAAGACGCCGTGCCCCCCGCCCCAGCGCGGCCCCTCCTGCGAGACCTCGTTCACGTCCGAGGAGGTGAGGACGGCCCGCCCCGCCTCGCTGAAGAGCCGCGCGGCGTAGAGGTTAATCAGGTTGTTCTCCAACCCGCGCGCGCCGACGAACTTGTCGCCGCTCAGCCCGGCGCTGTGGCACGTGTCCACGAAGACCACCAGGCGCCCCGCGCGCACGCGCCTTTCGAGCGTCCGCTGCACCTCCGACATCGGCAGCGCCGTCCGCCTCATGTCGGCCGTCTTCGTGTCGTGCAGCACGAAGTAGAGGTCTTTCGGGTCGTAAGGGTCTGGCCCGCCGTGCCCCGCGATGAAGATGAGGATGAGGTCGTCCGGCCCCGCGGCCGGCAGGAAGTCGTTCAAGGCCCCGCGCACGGCCTCGACCGTCGCCTGCTCGTTTTCGAGGTAGGTGATGTCGCCGGGCGCGAAGCCCCCGCCCTCGCGCGACTGTAGGAAGTCGCGCAGGGCGCGCGCGTCGACGTCGGCGTAGGCCAGGTCGTCGAGCCCGCCGCCGTGATGCCGGTAGCGCGAGACGCCGACGACGAGCGCGAACTTGCGCCCCTTGAACGCGCCGGAGACGGCCGGCTCGCGCCGCCGGACGGGGAGCGTCAGGCGCGTCAGGTTGCCCGCCCCGTCGCGCGCCTCGACGACGAGCGCCGTGGTGTTCGCGCTCAGCGCGACCGCGGCCTCGAAGGAGACCGCGCCCTTCGGCAGGGGGGAGGCCGGGCCGCCGCCCGTGCCGACCGAGAGGCCGCGCGCGCCCGCCGCGGGCGACAGGCGCGCGGGCCGGCCGTTGACGGCGACCGAGGCGACCACGCCCGAATCGTCGAAGGCGACGCCCGAGACCGAGACCCTGCCCGCCGCGCCCGCGAGGCGCACGACGCCCGCCGGCCGCGTCAGGCGTACTTCGGGCGGCTGCCGGTCTGCGCCCGAAGTGAGGGGCACGGACTCGACGGTCGCCGCCGCCGCGCCGGCCCCGTCGGCGAGCAGGACGTAGGAGGCGTAGAAGCTGGCCCTGTTCTGGTCTGTGGCGCTGACCTCGACGACGTTCTTGCCCGGCTTGAGCTTGAAGCGCGGCCACTTCGTCAGGTCGCCGCGCAGGACGTAGCCGCGCGCGTCCGAGGTGCGGTCGAAGATGACGTCGGCGGCCTCGCCGTTAATCGCCGTGTGAATCTTGCCGTAGTCGATGGCGTCGGCGTAGGGGCGCAGGACGCGCAGCGTGATCCTCGTCAGCTCCGCGGAGGGGACGCGCGCCTGTGCGGCCGTGATGGGCTGCCCGCCCGCCTCCGGCAGTTCGAGCACGAACGGGCTCCGCCTGTCTTCGGCCGGCGAAGGGTCGCGGGGCGAAGTCCGCCCGCCGTGGGGCCGCGCGGCGGGCGCCGCGAAGGCCGCGAGGAGGAGTGAAGTGATGAGAAGTCTTCGCATGAGTGTTCGGGCGTGGTGTGCGCGGGGCGTTTCAGCACGGAGACGCGGGGGCACGGCCTGTTGACTTATGACTTAAAGCCGTGCCCCCGCGTCTTCGTGGCGTAGGTCGTGGCCGCTACGGCCTCTTGCGCGGCTGCGACTTGCCGGCGGCGGGCGCGGGGTTGGGCGCGGGCGCCTGCGCGGGCGTCTGCGCGGCCGGCTGCTGCGCGGTCGAGGGGCGCGAGGCCGCGCCGCCCATCGCGACGCCGATGGGGTCGATGTTCCTGGTCGAGACGTTCGTCGCCGGCGTCGCCACCCACGTCATCTCGCCCGCGTCCTGCATGTAGTCGTAGATGACGTCCATGTTGGGCGGGAGCCGGCCGCCGTTCTGCCGCTGGTAGAGCGTCACGTACTCCTTCAGGTCTGAGACGATCTCGCGCGTCTGCGTCTGGTCGCGGCCGACGAGCGTCAGCGCGCGTTGCAGGTAGGACTCGGGCAGCATCCGCCGCTTGTCGAGGTCGATGGCGGCGGCGAACTCCGTCAGGGCGCGCGCCTTTTCGCCGGGCGTGCGCGCCGTCAGCTTCAAGACCTTGCCGTAGTAGAAGTGCGCCGCCGGGTCGTTGCTGCGTATCTGGAGCGACTCGTCGAGGTTATCGCGCGCGACCTGGAACATGTCGTAGTAGTAGGCGCGGATGCCGTTGTCGCGCTTCAGCTCGGCCATCACGGCGAGGAACTCGGCGGGGCTGCCGATGATCTGCCCGGCTTCGAGCTTCTGCCTGATCTCCTCGGACATCGCGCCCTGGATGAGCCGCTGCATGGCCGAGCCGCGGGCGGCGGCGTCGCGCGTCGGGTCCATCGACTTGCCGGTGTCGGCCGGCTTCTCGGGCTGCGGCGTGGCCGCGGCAATCATCGCCTCGGTCTGCCGCTCCATGTTGAGGTTGATGGCGCCGACGAGCGCCATCGTCTGGACGTTGCCGCCGGGGGCGAGGCCGGCGATGAAGCCGACGCGGTCGGCGATGCGCGCGGCGTTCGCCATGAAGCCGAGCCCCGTCCGCTGGTCGCGCCGCGAGACGTTCTGGAGCGCGGCGTAGAACTTCGGCACCTCGCGCGCGTCGTAGTTGCGCGCGAGCATGTACTGAAGGCCCAACTGGTCGGCCTCGTCCTCCTGCTGCTTGTCCCAGGTGACGACGGCGTTCGGCTCGGCCATCTTCATCAGCGTCGGCACCGAGTACTGCGCGAGCACCACGGCCGTGAGCCCCATCATGTTGCCGCCGCGGATGAGGCCGCCGCTCACGATGCCCGTCCCGACGTTGGCGATGCCGCCGAGGATCGAGCGCTTCTGCTGCTGCTTCTCGTTGAAGTCGTCGAGCCCGTGCTCGACGAGCACGTCCTCGAACCAGTGGTTGCGCTCGACGTGGCCGATCTCGTGGCCGAGGACGTAGGCGAGCTGCGCCTCGTTGTCCACCTTCGAGAGCAGGCCCGTCGAGACGTAGATGGTCCCCGTCGAGAGCGAGCGCGCCTCGGGGATGGGGTTCAGGGTGATCTTGAAGGCGTAGAGGTGGTTCGAGTTCGGGGGGACGAGCGACTGTCCGACGCGGTTGACGTAGTCCTGCGCGAGCGGGTTGTCGTAGAGCGTGTCGAGGATGCGCATGCGCTCGGCCGTGCGGATGATCTGCCCCTCGTCGCTGTCGAGCGTGTTGATGTTGAAGGCGTACTCGCTGTGCTCGCGCTGCTTCTGCCGGAGCGCCTCGTCCACCTCGTCCTTGAACTCGGCGTTCCTGGCGTAGCGGTCGAGGCTGAACTGCTTGATCTTCTGGTACTCGCGCTCCTGCTTCGACTGCGCGGGCGCGGCCTTCTGCCCGGCGGCCGCGGGCTTCTCCTCCTTCTTCTTCTCGTCCTTCTGGCGCGCGGCGGCGGCGGGCGCGGCGTAGGCGGCGAGCAGTGCGGCGCTCAGGAGGGTCGCGAGCAGCGTGCGGCTTCTGGTTGCGTGCATGGGGACTCCTTGGGGACGGCTGAGGTAAGTGCAACGGGACGGGCGCGGCGGGTGGCAGGGTTCGAGGTCGCCCCGGGTGGTCGCGTCCGGCCGACGTAAGTGGCGCTTGAAGCGGCGTGGAAACTACCACAGGCGGCCGCGGGTGGCAACATTTTTTTCGGCCGCGGGCTCGCACGGGCACTCGCTTGACGCCCTCTCGGGCGGCGTGATAGGTTTCAGCTTCGAACAACCTACTATTCAATTCGGTTAACATTCTTGCCGGGAGAAGCACGGGAAACAGGTGTGAGCGCGACCACGCTGAAGCAGACGCCCCTGAACGCGATGCACCGCCGACTGGGCGGACGCATGATCGATTTCGGCGGGTGGGACATGCCCGTCCAGTACCCGGCCGGCACGGTCGAGGAGCACCAGGCGACGCGCACGCGCGCCGGCCTCTTCGACGTCTCGCACATGGGCGAGATAGAGGTGCGCGGCCCCGGCGCCCTCGCCTTCGTCAACCTCCTCTGCTCGAACGACGCGTCGAAGCTCGTCGACGGCCAGGCGCAGTATTCGGCCCTGACGACGGGGCGGGGGACGGTCGTGGACGACCTCCTCGTCTACCGCTTCGGCGCCGAGAACCTTCTGCTCGTCGTCAACGCCTCGACCACGGATAAGGACTGGGACTGGATTAACGCGCACCGCGGCGACGAGGACGTTCGACTGACGAACCGCTCGGCCGACTTCTGCCAGATCGCGCTGCAAGGCCCTTCGGCGCTCTCCGCCCTCCAGGCGCTCACCGGGACGCCGCTCGAAGAGATCAAGTACTACCACTTCCGCGAGGGCCTTGTGGACGGCGTCGAGGCCGTCATCTCGCGCACGGGCTACACCGGCGAGGACGGCTTCGAGGTCTACGCCGCGCCCGAGCACGCCGAACGCCTCTGGCAGAAGATGCTCGACGCGGGCCGCTACGGCGAGCCCGGCGGCGTGCTGCCCTGCGGGCTCGCGGCGCGCAACACCTTGAGGCTCGAAGCGGGGATGGCGCTCTACGGCCACGAGATCACCGAAGAGACGACGCTCCTCGAAGCCAACCTCGGCTGGATTACGAAACTCAACAAGGGCGACTTCAACGGCCGCGACGCGCTCGCGCGCCAGAAGGAGGAGGGCGTCCGGCGCAAGCTCGTCGGCTTCGAGGTCACCGAGCGCGGCATCGCGCGCGACGGCCAGGACGTCTACATCGACGGCGAGCGCGCCGGCCACGTCACCTCGGGCAGCCCCGCGCCCTTCCTTAAAAAGAACATCGGCATGGCCTACGTCCCCGCCGAACACGCGACCGTCGGCCGCGAAATCCAGATAGACGTGCGCGGCCGCAGAGTCGCCGCGCGTATCGCCCCCGTGCCGTTTTATAAGAGGAGTAGACAGTAGTCAGTGGCCAGTAGGCTCCGCCGCCCGGACGTTGATACTGACAGGCTGACCACCCCGCTTAGAAAGGTTTTCCTACTGTCTACGGTCTACCGAATACTAAGGAGAGACATGGCAAACGTTCCCGAAGGCTTGTACTACAGCAAGGATCACGAGTGGCTGAGGGTCGAGGGCGAGACGGGCACGGTCGGCATCACCGACCACGCGCAGAACTCGCTGGGCGACGTCGTCTACGTCGAGCTGCCGAAGGCGGGCGAGACTTTCGCGGCGCACGACACGTTCGGCTCGGTCGAGTCGGTCAAGGCCGTCTCCGAGCTGTTCCTCCCCGTCGCGGGCGAGGTCACGGAGGTCAACGAGTCGCTCACGGACGAGCCCGAGAAGGTCAACACCGACCCGTACGGCGACGGCTGGATGCTGCGCGTCAGGCTCTCGAACCGCGGCGAGGTGGACGGCCTCCTGTCGGCCGCCGAGTACGAGGACTACATCGGGTCTCTGGAGTAAGAGAAGGCCGTGCGCTACATCCCTAACTCGCCGGAAGAGCGGCAGGAGATGCTCGGCGGCCTCGGGCTCGGCTCGGCCGAAGAGCTGTTCGACTCGATCCCCCCGGACGTGCTCCTCAAGCGCCCGCTCGACACGCCCGCGGCGCTCGCCGAGTCGGAGCTGTTGGAACTGTTCGAGTCGATGGCGGCGCAGAACGCGGCGGCGCGGCGGCCGAGCTTCCTCGGCGCGGGCGCCTATTCGCACTACGCGCCGACCATCGTCGACAGCCTCATCCAGCGCTCGGAGTTCTTCACCGCCTACACGCCCTACCAGCCCGAGATTTCGCAGGGCACGCTGCAAGCCATCTTCGAGTTCCAGACGCTCGTCTGCCAGTTGACGGGCATGGACGTGGCGAACGCGTCGATGTACGACGGCTCGACCGCGATGGCCGAGGCCGTCCTGATGGCCGAGCGCGTCACCCGCCGCTCGCGCGTGCTCGTCTCGGCCGCCGTCCACCCCGAATACCTGCAAGTCGCCGAGACCTACGTCGCGCACGCGGGGATCGAGCTGGGGCGCCTGGAAGTTGACGAGGCGAGCGGGCGCACACAGCTCGACGCCGCCGCGCTGGAGAAGGATGTGGCCGCGGTCGTCGTCCAGTCTCCGAACTTCTACGGCTGCGTCGAGGACTTGAAGGCGTTCGCAGAGCAGGTGCACGCCGCGGGCGCCCTGCTCGTCGTCGTCGTGACGGAGGCCGCGTCCTTCGGGCTGCTCCGCTCGCCGGGCGCGTGCGGCGCCGACATCGTCGTCGCCGAGGGCCAGTCGTTCGGCGTGCCCGCCTCGTTCGGCGGCCCGTACGTCGGCCTCTTCGCGACGCGCGAGAAGTACGCGCGGCAGATTCCCGGCCGGCTCGCGGGCGTCGCCTACGACAAGCAGGGGCGGCGCGGCTTCGTGCTCACGCTCGCCACGCGCGAGCAGCACATCCGGCGCGAGAAGGCCACGTCGAACATCTGCACGAACGAGGGCCTGATCGCTTTGGCCGCGACCATCTACATGACGGCGCTGGGCCGCCGCGGTCTGCAAGAGGTCGCCGGGCAGTGCGCGCAGAAGGCCGCCTACGCGCGCCGGCAGATAGCCGCGCTCGAAGGCTTCTCGCTCCCCTACTCCGCGCCCGTCTTCAACGAGTTCGTCGTCCGCGCGCCGTCCGACGCGGCGGGACTCCTTCGCCGCCTGGCCGGGGGCCACAACGTGACGGGCGGGCTCGCGCTCTCCCGCTACTTCCCCGAACGCCCGCACGACTTCCTCGTCTGCGTCACCGAGACGAACAAGCGCGCAGACATCGACGCGCTCGTCGAAGGGCTCAAAGCTTCATGACCATCACGAAAGCAACCACGCACGTCACGCAGAATGAGGCGCTCGTCTTCGAGCGCTCGCAGGTGGGTCGGCGCGGCTACCGCCTGCCCGCGCTCGACGTGGAGGAGACCCCGACAGACGACCTGCTCCCCGCGGAGCTTCGCCGCGACGACGACCTCGAAGGCGTGCCCGAGCTGTCCGAGCCCGACGTGGTGCGACACTTCACGCGCATCTCGACGTGGAACTACAACATCGACCTCGGGCTCTACCCGCTCGGCTCCTGCACGATGAAGTACAACTCGCGGCTGAACGAAAAGGTCGCGCGCATCCCCGGCTTCGCCAACCTCCACCCGCTCGCGCCCGAAGAGGACGCGCAGGGCGCGCTCCGCGTGATGTACGAGTTGCAGCAGCACCTCGCCGAGATCACCGGCCTGCCCGGCGTCTCCTTGCAGCCCGCCGCGGGCGCGCACGGCGAGCTGACCGGCGTGATGATGATTCGCGGCGCGCTCGACGCCCGCCACGGCACGTCCTCGGACGAGGCGAAGCGCCGCAAGTTGATGCTGATTCCCGACTCGGCGCACGGGACGAACCCCGCGTCGGCCCACCTCTCGGGATTCACCGTCAAGACCATCCGCTCGACGAGTGAGGGGCTGACCGACCTCGAACATTTGCGCGAATTGTGCGCCGCGGGCGAGGTGGCGGGCCTGATGCTGACGAACCCGAACACCTGCGGCATCTTCGAGCGCAACATCAAAGAGATTTGCGGCATCGTCCACGAGGCCGGCGGGCTCGTCTACATGGACGGCGCGAACATGAACGCGCTCGTCGGCGTCGCGCGCCCGGGCGACATGGGCGTGGACGTCATCCACCTCAACCTGCACAAGACTTTTTCCACCCCGCACGGCGGCGGCGGCCCCGGCTCCGGCCCCTGCTGCTGCACCGCCGAGCTTGAGCCCTTCCTGCCCGTGCCGCTCGTCATCAGGACGGACGCGGGGGACGGCGGAGGCTCTTACAAACTCGACTTCGAGCGGCCGCAGTCCATCGGGCGCGTCAAGGCTTTCTACGGCAACTTCGGGATGCACCTGCGCGCGCTCGCGTACATCCTGACGCACGGCAACGACGGCCTGCGCGAGGCGACCGAGGCGGCCGTCATGAACGCGCGCTTCATCGCGCAAGGGCTGGCCGACACCTTCGACCGCCCCTTCGACTCGCCGCCGATGCACGAGTGCCTCTTCACCGACAAGCGGCAGACGCGCAAGGGCGTCCACACGCTCGACATCGCGAAGCGGCTCATCGACTACGGCTTCCACCCGATGACCATCTACTTCCCGCTCATCGTGCAGGGCGCGATGCTCATCGAGCCGACCGAGTCGGTCGGCCGCGCCGAGCTTCAGCAGTTCGTGGACGCGATGAAGGAGATCGCGCGCGAGGCCGTGGAGGACGCGCAGACCGTCCTGGACGCGCCGCACACGACGCGCGTCGGCCGGCTCGACGAGGCCGCCGCCGCACGCAAGCCCGTCCTGCGCTGGCGCCCCGCCGAGAAGGCCGCGGGCGCCTGACACGGCTTCGACGGCCGGATTAACAAAGGAGAAGCGCCGCGGCGTCCTTCGTGACCCCCGCGGCGCTTCTCTCGTTAAACTTTTACAGCCCCGACGTTCCACGGCGGCTTTCGCCCGCACGCATCCCTCTCTTCCCTCAACCTACCGCGGCGTTCAAACGGATGCGACTCCGTAGCGGTCGGTACCACACGCCGTAGCGGGTGGGTCTCCCGCCGAAGACCCACCCGCTACGGCGTGTGGTACTGACCTGTCCCGACACGCGGCGGTCGCACTCGAACGCACCCCGTTATACAAAAGTCATTTCCGGCGCCCGATAAGTCTTCGAACGCTCCGCATCATTTGTCCGCCCCCTCCGCCGGGTGGTTACGCGCGCGGTTTGAGCGTTTTGCACCGACCAATCAGTCACCTCGCGCGCGAATTCCCAATGTCTTGCGGCTGAACGAGTAAAAAAAACATCCGAATAAGTCTTCGTACACGTCGATTTAGTCTTCGGACACAGTAAATCAGTCTTCGTACACAGCAAATTAGTGTTTGGACACGTCGAATTACTCTTCGGCAACTCCCGTTTACTGGTCGGACACGGCCGATTACTAGTTGGATACGCCCGATGAGCGATTTTTACAGCCCGATGAGTTATTAAAAGTGTTCGACGGGTCGTCGAAAGCGTCCGGTGAGTCGTTAAAAGCTTCCGATGACTCGTCGAAAGCGACCGACGAGTCTTTATACACGCCCCGCGGGTGAGTGTTTGCGCCATTTCACCGACTAAATTTGGTAATCTACAGTGGCAAGCCGGGAGCGGCGCGGGCATCCCTGCCCGCCATGAGCGCTTCAGCGCGAAAGCAGAGAGACTTAGAGCGGCGTTCACACGGACGCGACGGCCGCGCCGGGAGCGCGGGCATCCTGCCCGCCGAAGCGTGCTGAAGCACGCTTCACCGTGCAGCGCTCTCCCTCGACCTGGAGGTGTAAAGTCTCACGGCTTTCGCGCTTTCGCGCTCATAGCGGGCAGGATGCCCGCGCTCCCGGCGGTGGGGGGCGAGGGCTTTTCAAACAGCCTTTTTATTATGGAAGACGAGTCATGCGAGACTTCACGATGCGTCCCGTCGGCTTCATCCGAAGCCGGTACACAGACACCGCGCAAGTTCCGAAGGGCTGCGGCGCGCGGCACGAGGCGGAAGGCTTTATCGAGATTCTTGAGGAGTTCGAGGAGGGCTTGCTCGACGTGGAGGGCTTCTCGCACCTCTTCGTCGTCTGGGTCTTCGACCGCGCCGAGGGGTTCGAGCTTCAGGGCATCCCGCCGACCGACACGCGCCCGCACGGCGTCTTCGCCACGCGCTCGCCGCGCAGGCCCAACCCGCTCGGCCTCACGGTCGTCCGTCTGCTCGGGCGCGAGGGGCGGCGACTGAAAGTCGCGGGGCTCGACATGCTCGACGGCACGCCCGTCCTCGACCTCAAGCCCTACCTCTCGTCCGTGCCCGACGACGAACTGCGGCGCGGCTGGCTCGCGGAGGCGGAGGCGCGCAACCCTCCACGTCAATCGTAGTCCAGGGGGTTGCGGTAAGGGCCGCCCTTGTCCTTCTCGGCCTTCTTCAGCGCCTCCTTGAACTTCTCTTCGAGCAGGCGCTCGCGGTCTTTGACCGAGCCCAACTCCTGCGAGAAGACCTGCTCGCGCAGCTTCTTCTGCCGCTCCATCTCCTTCGCCATCTCCTCGAAGGAGGCGAGCGGCTTCGCCTTCTCCTCGTGCGAGATGATGACGCCCGTCTGCGCGTCCACCACGATGGCCGCCTCGCAACACGGGCAGATGACCGTCCAACTCTTCGTCTCGGCCACGGCCTCACACCTCCGGAAAGTGAACGCCCCCATTCGACCCACCGGGCGCCATTCAGTGCTTGTTTGAAAAGTCCCGTAGGGACTTCATGTTTATAGCTACGAAAGCTGAATTGACCCAGAGCCCCGTCGGGGGCGACATGTACATGCCGCCCCTACGGAGCTTGGCAGGTTAATAACCGGCCTTGAGCTATAAACATCCCGCCCCTCCGGGGCGATGACTTCTCAAACAGGTTCTCAGCGCCGAGTATAACACCGCCCGCCGCGCGCGAGGCTCGCGCGTAAAAGGAAAAGGCGCCCGGCGGCGCCTCTTGGTCTCCAAAAATGAAAAGCGGGAGACGGGACTCGAACCCGCAACCCTTAGCTTGGGAAGCTAATGCGCTACCATTGCGCCACTCCCGCTTATAACCAACGGCCGGAGGAGGTAAAGCTCGGACCACCGAATCCCCTGTGCCTGCTTGTTCAAGGTCGGCGCGAGCCGAAGCGAAACGTCCGTGACCCCGACCTCATCGACCGGCACCAAGTATACCTTATCGTCCTCCGGATTGAGAACCGCGAACAGGTCGGCCAGTCCGCGGTAACTCATTTTAACCGCCCCGTTGCCCGACTGGCTATAGGCGTTAAAGAGCAGAACGTTGTTTTTCAACCGCCCCGTCTTACATCGCACGCGGAGCAGACGTGTTGAATCGTCAACGACGAAATCGTACTTGTGTCCGGCCCCGAAGGGAACCGACACCAGATACCCGGCGGCCACGAAAGCCGCGAGGATTCGGGCCTCGGTTAGATTCCCCTTCTCTCCAGTACGCACGAGCTTCCGCCGACCTTCAAGCAACTTCATCCGCCGGTACAGAAAAAATACCCAAACGGCACGCGGCTGTCAAATTCCCTTTTCGACGCGTATTTCGTCGAGCGCGGCGACGAGGCGGGCGATGTCGGAGTCGTCGTTGAAGTAGTGTGTGGCGGCGCGGAAGCCTTCGGGTTTGATGGTGACGGCGACCCGGCGACTGGAGAGGTGTCTGACGGCGGCGGGCGGGTCGGCGGCGCGGACGAGGGTTTCGGCCGAGCGGAAGCGTTCGTCGCCGAGCGGCGAGAGGATTTCCCAGCCCGCGGCCGAAAGGCTCTCGGTCAGGCGGCGGTTGAGCGCGAGCGCGCGCCTCTCGACGTTCTCGACGCCGAGTTCGAGCAGCCGGCGGGCGGCCTCGCCGAGGGCGAAGATGCCCGCGAAGTGCGGGCAGCCGGTCTCGGCGCGGGCGGCGGCGTCGGGCCGCAGGCGGTAAGAGTCGTTGCGCATCGCGAAGGGGTCTTCGACGCTCATCCAACTGACGGCGCGCGGCCTCGTCTGCTCCAGCAGCTCGCGCGAGAGGTAGACGAAGCCGGAGCCGTAGCCCGCGAGCATCCACTTGTGCCCCGTCGAGCAGAGCGCGTCGATCCTCATGCGCTTCACGTCGATGGGGAAGACTCCGGCCGACTGGGCCGCGTTGACGACGAAGAGGTGGCCGCCCTTCCCCTCCCCGACTTCTTCGACCGGCGTGCGCAGGCCGTTGGAGTACTGGACGTGGCTGAGGCAGATGATTGACCTCTCTTCGCCCGCGGCCGCGAGCACGTCCTCGGCGCGCAGGACGCCGCCGCGCGCCTCGACCATCCGCAAGCGCGCGCCGCGGTGGAGCCAGGGGATGGTCGTGACGGGGAACTCAAGGTCGCACGAGACGACGCGCCCCGCGCCTTCGAGCGCGTCCACGATGAGGTTCATGCCCGACGAAGTGTTCGTCGTGAAGGCTATCTCGTCGGGCTCGGCGCCTATGAGCCGCGCCACGTCCGCGCGCGCGCGCTCGCGCCGCGCGAGCCAGTGCTCCCAGAGGCGGTCGCCCGACTCCGACGTCTCGCGGTAGAACTGCGCCGCCGCGTCGGCCGTGCGGCGCGAGACCGGCCCTGCGCCCGCGCTGTTGAGGTAGGCGTAAGTCTCCGTCACGGGGAACTCCGCGCGCACGCCCGCCCAGTCGAAACCGCCCTCGGGTTTGGTGTTTGAGCCTCGAACTTCTGTCGTCATGATTCCACGTGCTTGACGCTCGCCGACCCACGGACTATCTTCGCAGCACTCACCGCGGACAACTTTTTCGTACGGAGTGGAGAGCAGATGCCACAGACGACGGTCGCCCCCGCCTGGGCGATCCCCGGTTACCTCGAAGCGCGCGAAGGGCGCCTCTTCATCGACGGCGCCGACTCGGGCCAACTCGCGCGCGAGTTCGACACGCCGCTCTTCGTCTTCTCCGAGCGGCGCCTCCGCTCGAACGTCGGCCGTCTCCGACAGGCGGCGGAGGGCGTCGGGCACCCCGTCCGCTTCTTCTACGCCTCGAAGGCGAACTCGATGATGGGGCTGCTCGGCGTCATCCGCGACGGCGGCATCGACTGCGAGGTCAACAGCGGCGGCGAGTTATTCAAGGCGCTGCGCGCCGGCTTCCGCCCCGACCAGATCATCTTCAACGGCACGAGCAAGACCCCGCAAGAGATCGACGAGGCGATAGCCGCGGGCATCTACTCCGTCAACGCCGATTCCGTCTACGAGATCGAGCTGATTGAAGCACGCGCCCGGCACCTGGGCAAGCGCGCCCGCGTCGCGCTCCGGCTCGTCCCCGAAATCGGCACGCGCTCGCACCTGGGCCTTCAGACGGCCCTGATGACCTCGAAGTTCGGCATCACCTCGTCGGAAGTCCTCGACGCCTTCCGCCGCGCGCTGCGCTCGCCGGAGCTGCTCCACGTCTCAGGCATACACATCCACGTCGGCTCGCAGACGCCCGACGTGGAGCCCTTCGCCGCGGCGTTCAAGGCGATGTGGGAGCACCTGAAGGCCGTCCACGAGGAGTCGGGCCACGCGCTCGAACACATCAACCTCGGCGGCGGCATCCCCGTCAACTACCTGCGCGACCGCTCGCAGGCGGACGAGCTTCCGAGGGGCGAGCGCGAGATGCTCGGCGCGGAGCTTGAGCCGTCGGACGTGCTCTCGGCCGCGCTCCGCGCGGCGCGCGAGTCGGCGCGCACGGCGTCGGCGGAACACCTGCTCGAAGGCGTCACGATTCTTTTGGAGCCCGGCCGCAGCGTCATCGCAGACGCCGGGACGCTCCTGACCACCGTGCGCAACATCAAGCGGCGCCCCGAGACGGGCGACGTGTGGCTCCTCACGGACGCGGGCTTCAACCTCCTGCTCTCGATGACGACCTACAAGTGGTACTACCACGTCGTCTCCGCCTCGCGCGCAGACCAGGCGGCCGAAGAGCCCTACAAGGTCGCCGGCCCCCTGTGCGACTCGGGCGACGTCTACTTCGACATCGAGCGCGGCGGGCGGCTTCCCGACTACCGCAAGCTCCCCGCCGACGTGCGGCCCGGCGAACTGCTCGCGCTGCTCAACACCGGCGCCTACACCGTCGCGCAGATGTTCCCCTACAACGGCCGCCCGCTCCCCGCCGTCGTCCTCGTCCGCGAAGGGGGCCGCGCCGAACTCATCCGCCGCCGCGACACCTACGAAGACCTGCTCGCCAACGAGGTCTGGTAACACGAGACGCGGAACCGCCATTCCGCCGGAGATTCGGCGATGAGGTACGACCGCTTCGAAGAACTCCCGGTCTGGCAGGCCGCCATTTGAAATTACAGGCCGAGAACATCTCGCGCCAACTCAGGGCGTGGGCCGACTCGCCACAGAACTCCGACATTAAAGGTCAGCGTTATTTGACGGACAAGAGCCGCCGTCAGGCGAAGGCCAGGCGCGAGCGTGAGGAGTTTATGGCGGAGCTGCGGCGCATGCAGGAAGAGAGCTTAAGAAGGCCGGAGGGCGGCGCGGCGGGCGGCGGGAGCAGGGTGTCGGGCGAAGAGTAGCCGGGCGATTAAAACCTTATGAGCAACGCAGAGAAGAATGTCACGCTGGTGCGCGGGCTCGGGCTCGTGGCGGCCGTGTCGATCATCATCGGGAACGTCATCGGGACGGGCGTGTTTCTGAAGGCGCGGGTGATGACGTGCAACGTGGGGACGCCGGGGAGGGTCTTGACCGTGTGGGTCGTGGCGGGGCTCTTGAGCCTGGCGGGGGCGCTCACGTACGCGGAGCTGGCGGCGATGATGCCGCGCGCGGGCGGCGAGTACGTCTTCATGCGCGAGGCGTACGGCCGCGGCGCGGGCTTCCTGAGCGGGTGGATGCAGATTCTCATCGCCAAGACCGGCTCGCAGGCGTCGGTCGCGCTCATCTTCGCGGCCTCGCTCAACGACCTGACGGGCAAGGGCGTCTCGGGGCTCAGCAGCTACGGCGTGCAGTTGACGGCGATTCTCGTCATCCTCGCCATCACGCTCCTCAACTGCGCCGCCGTCAGGGTGAGCGGGTGGGTGGCGACGGCGCTCACCGGCGTCAAGCTCGCGCTCGTGGTCGGCGTCGGCCTCGGCGCCTTCCTGCTGGCGGCGGGCGACTGGGGCAACTACGCGCTCGCCAACGCGGGCGGGGCGTGCGAGAAGGTGGAGCCGGCCGCGATGCTCGGCGTGGCCGGCTTCGGCGCGGCGATGCTCGGCGCGCTCTGGGGCTACGACGGCTGGAACAACCTGACCTTCGTCGCGGGCGAGATCAAGAACCCGCAGCGCAACGTCCCGCTCGCGCTCATCGGCGGCACCATCCTCATCATGCTGCTCTACGTCTTCATCAACGCCGCCTACTTCTACGCGCTGCCGCCGACCGCCGTCGCCAGCGTCCCGGCCAGCTCCTCCGTCGCGGCCGAGGTCACCAACTCCTTCATGGCGCCCTTCAGCGTCTCGGCGAAGGCGCTCGTCGCCGGGCTCGTCGCCGCCGCGCTGATGGCCTCGTCGGTCGGCACGCTCCACACCTCCGTGCTGACGGGCGCGCGCGTCCCCTACGCGATGGCGCGCGACGGCCTCTTCTTCGACAACCTCTCGAAGGTCTCCGAGACGACGCGCGTCCCCGTCCGCGCCGTGCTCGCGCAGGGCCTGTGGGCGTGCGCGCTCGTCCTCCTCCTCCAGACCTTCGACAAGCTGACCGACTACGTGGTCTTCGGCTCCTACATCTTCTACGGGCTGGTCACCGCCTCGATCTTCGTCTTCCGCCGCCGGATGCCGCACGCCGAGCGGCCCTACAGGGCTTGGGGCTACCCGGTCGTGCCCGTCCTCTTCCTGCTCGTGACGGGCTACCTGCTCGTCAACACCTTCTGGGCGGCGCCCACCGAGGCCCTCTTCGGCCTGCTCCTCATCGGGCTCGGCTTCCCCGTCTACTACCTCTTCTTCCGCGGCCGCCCCGCCGTCGCGCCCGAGACGTACCAGGCGGAGGATGATTTGGGCTGAGCCGCCCGAGCGTTGACCCCCGATGGCCACCACCGCGTTGATAAGAAAGTTCGACTGGGGGAGTGTGACGGACGAGGAGTTGCTGGGCTTGCGCCTCTGCGACCTGCCCGTGCGCATCGAGGGGACGGTGCTCGAAGAGCGCGTGCGCCGCCTCCACTTCGAGCTGGACGAGTCGGGGCTCCGCTTCCGCCCGCACGTCTGGCTCTCCGAGGAGTGGTTCTCGCCCGACGGCGTGCCCGGCTTCGCCATCCCCTTCTACCTCGCGCACCCGCGCCTGTCGAAGCTGGAGCGCCGGCAGATGCTCGAAGTCGAGGGCGGCACCGAGCGCGAGTGCCTGCGCATCATGCGCCACGAGACCGGCCACGCCCTCGACAACGCCTTCCTCTTCCGCACGCGCCCGCGCTGGCGCCGGCTCTTCGGCCGCTTCAACAGCCCCTACCCGGACTCGTACCAGCCCGACCCGACGAGCCGCGACTTCGTCCTCCACCTCGGCGCGTGGTACGCGCAGGCCCACCCGGCCGAAGACTTCGCCGAGACCTTCGCCGTCTGGCTCGCCACCTACGAGCCGCGCTGGCGCAGGCGCTACGCCGGCTGGGGCGCGCTCGCCAAGCTCGAATACGTCGACCGCCTGATCCGCGGGGCCGCCGGCCGCCCGCCGAAGAACCGACGGCGCGACCGCGTGGACGACCTCTCCGAACTGCGCACGACGCTGGCCGAGCACTACCGGCGCAAGCGGGAGCACTACTCAATCGAGTGGCCCGCGGACTTCGACCGCGACCTGCTCCGCGTCTTCCACGGCGGGCCGGCCCGGCGCGACGAGGGGGAGACCGCCGCCGGCTTCCTGCGGCGCAGGGGGCGCGTGCTCGTCCACGCCGTCGCGCGCGGGACGGGGCTCCACCACTACACGCTCGCGCAGCTCCTCGCGAAGGTCATCGAGCGCTCGAAGCTCCTGCGGCTGCGCGTCGCGGGCGCCGAGGAGGAGGCGCTCGGCGGCGCGCTCGTGCTGCTCACGGTGCAGGCGATGAAGGTCGTCCACACCGGCTACCACAGGATTCCCCTATGAAGAAATCCCTGCCGGCGAAAAAGCTCCGCGTCATCGTGCTCTGCCACGAGAATCTCATCCCGCCCGACTCGCTCGAAGGCTACACCGAGAAGCAGATCATCGAGTGGAAGACGGAGTACGACGTCGTTCAGGCGCTCAAGGGGATGGGGCACGAGGTCTACCCCGTCGGCCTCTCGAACGAGCTGGGCATCATCCACGTCGCCATCGACGACCACCGCCCGCACGTCGCCTTCAACCTCGTCGAGGAGTTCGACGGCTACCCGCTCTTCGACCAGCACGTCGTCAGCTACCTTGAGCTGAAGGGGCAGAAGTACACGGGCTGCAACCCGCGCGGCCTCACCGTCTCGCACGACAAGGCGCTCTCGAAGAAGATTCTCACCTACCACCGCATCCCCGTCCCGCAGTTCGCCGTCTTCCCGTTGAAGCGGCGCGTGCGCCGCCCCGCGCGCCTGAAGTTCCCGCTGCTCGTCAAGTCGGCGACGGTCGAGGGCTCGGTCGGCATCTCGCAGGCGTCGGTCGTCCGCAGCGACGAGAAGCTCGAAGAGCGCGTCGAGTTCATCCACCGCAAGACCTACTCCGACGCCATCGCCGAGCAGTACATCGAGGGGCGCGAAATCTACGTCGGCCTCGCCGGCAACCGACGCGTGCAGACCTTCGCCCCGTGGGAGCACCGCCTGGAGAACCTCCCCGACGGCGCCCCCAACATCGCCACCTACCGCGTCAAGTGGGACCCCGTCTACCAGCGCGACGTGGGCTTCTCGGACGGCCCGGCCGACCTCCCGCCGGAGCTCGGGCGCAGGCTCGAACACCTCTCGAAGCGCATCTACCGCATCCTCATGCTGAGCGGCTACGCGCGGCTCGACTACCGGCTCACCGCGGACGGGCGCTTCTACCTGCTCGAAGCCAACCCGAACCCCAACGTCGCGCGCGACGACTACTTCTCCGACTCGGCAAAAAAATCGGGGCTCGACTACGAGCCCCTCCTCCAGAAGCTCATGACCCTCGGCATGAGCTACGACGCCACACACTTCTGAGGCTCACTTCCCCAGCACGGAACGCAGCGCGCCCTCTATCTCCGGGTGCTTGAACTCGAAGCCGGCCTCCTTCAGGCGCGCCGGCTCGACGCGCGTGCTGGCGAGCAGGAGCGCGTCGGCCGTCTCGCCGAACGCGAGCCGCGCGGCGAAGGCCGGGACGGCGAAGATGGTCGGCCGGCCGAGAGCGCGCCCGAGCGCCTTCGTGAACTCCTCGTTCGTCAACTGCTGCGGCGCGACCGTGTTGATCGGCCCGCGCCAGGATTCGTCCTCCGTCGCGCGCCGGATGACTCCGATTAAATCTTCGAGCGTGATCCAGTTCATGTACTGGCCCCCGCTCCCGATCTTCCCGCCCACCCCCAGCTTGAAGGGCGTGAGCATCTTCTGCAAAGCGCCGCCCTCGCCGCTCAGCACGACGCCGATGCGCAGGTGCACGACGCGTATGCCGGCCTGGCTCGCCGGAAGCGTCGCCTTCTCCCACTCGCGGCAGACCTCGCTCAAAAAGCCCTCGCCCGAAGCGCTCTCCTCCCGCAGAACCTCCGCCCCGCGGTTGCCGTAAAAGCCCGTGGCCGAAGCCGAGACCAGCACGCCGGGCTTCGCGCCCAGCCCCGCCAGAGCCCCCGCGAGCAGACCCGTCCCCTTCACGCGGCTCTCAAGGATGCGCCGCTTCTTCTCCTCGTCCCAGCGCCCCTCGCCGACGTTCTCGCCCGCGAGGTGGACGGCCGCGTCGTGCCCTTCGAGCGACCGCGCGTCTATCTCGCCGCGCCCCGGGTCCCAATGCACCGCGGCCGTGCCCGGAGCGCGGAACCCCTGCGCGTCGCCGCGCACCAGCCGCGTCACCTCGTGCCCGTCCGCGAGCAGCGAGCGAACCAGCGCGCGGCCCACGAGGCCGGTCGAACCCGTGACGATGACTTTCATCGAGTGCTCTCCTTCTATTCAGTAGGCAGTAGACGGTAGCGTTGGCTTAAGAAATCTAAGCCCCGGAGGGGCGGGACGTTTATAGTTCAAGGCTATTAATAAATATCCAGGCTCCGGAGGGGCGGCGTGTTCATGTCGCCCCTGACGGGGCTCGGGGCTATTTAAAACGCCGGGCTATAAACATCCCGCCCCTCCGGGGCTCAACCCTCCTAACTGTCTACCGCCGTCTGCCTGCTGCCCACTGCTTTCCGCCAGCGCCTCGCGCGCCACTTCGCGGTCGTCGAAGTGGCAGCGTTCGGTTCCGACGACCTGGTAGTCCTCGTGCCCTTTGCCCGCGATGACGACGATGTCGCCCGCGCGCGCCTCCGCGACGGCGCGGCGGATGGCCTCGCGCCGGTCTACGATCTTATGGTAAGGCCGGCCCGACGAGCGCAGTCCCTCTTCCACGTCGCGGAGGATTGCTTCGGGGTCTTCGTTGCGCGGGTTGTCGGAGGTGGCGATGACCACGTCGCTCAGGCTTGCCGCGGCCTCGCCCATCGGCGCGCGTTTCGTGCGGTCGCGGTCGCCGCCGCAGCCGAAGACGGTGATGACGCGCCCTCCGGCAACGTCGCGCGCCGTGCGCAGGACGTTGCGCAGCGCGTCGTCTGTGTGCGCGTAATCGACGACGACGGCGAAGTCGCCCGCGTGCGCGACGCGCTCGAAGCGCCCGGGCGCGCCGCCGCAACGCCCGAGCGCCGCGGCCGTCTCTTCGAGCCCGAGCCCGAGCGCGTGCGCGCAACCCGCGGCCGTCAGGATGTTGTAGACGTGCGGCCTTCCGACGAGCGGCGAAAGCATCTCCCTCTCGCCCTCCGGCGTCCGCAGCGTCAGACGCGTGCCCCCGAGTGAGAACTCGACGCCCCGCGCCGTCACCTCCGCTTCTTTATCTAAAGCGTAACGGAGCACGCGCCGCCCGGCCGCCTTCAACTCTTCGCAGAGCCGCGCCCCATACTCGTCGTCGACGTTGAGAACGGACGCGCGCGGCGGCTCGCCCAGGCTCCCGTCGAAGAGACGGCGCTTGGCCGCGAAGTAAGCCTGCATCGTGCCGTGGTAGTCGAGGTGGTCGCGCGTCAGGTTCGTGAAGGCCGCGACCTCGAAGCGCAGCGCGTCGCAGCGGTGGAGGTCGAGCGCCTGCGACGACGCCTCCATCACGGCCGCGCCGCAGCCCGCGCCGACGGCGCGACGCAGCAGGCGCTCGATGTCGCTCGCCTCCGGCGTCGTGTGCGGCGCGGGCATGCGCTCGCCGCCGACGCGATACTCGACCGTGCTGATGAGCGCGGACGAGAGCCCCGCCGCCTCTAAGACCGAGGCGATGAGGTAGGCCGTCGTCGTCTTCCCGTTCGTCCCCGTGACGCCGACGAGTTTCAGCTCGCGCGAAGGGTGGCCGTGAACCTCGGCCGCGGCGACGGCGAGCGCGCGGCGGGCGTCTGCGACGCGTATCCAGCCGCCCTCGAAGTCCGGCGGCCGCCCGAGTTCGGAGACGACGCCGGCCGCGCCGCGGCCCGCCACGTCGCCCACAAAGCGGTTGCCGTCAGCCTTCTCGCCGCGTATGGCGACGAAGAGCCAGCCCGCGGCGGCCTGCCGCGAGTCGTGCGTCACGTCTTCGACCACGGCGTCCGCGCCGCCTTCCAACTCGCCGCCGACCGCGCGCGCCAACGCGCCGAGCGTCGCCCCGCCTTCTCTCGCCAAGAAAGACCTCTCCCCTTCCGGCCCTGAAATTTTTATCTCTCGGAAAACTGACGCGCTGATTATAATCGCCCTCGCCGTCTCAGCAACTTTCCGGGAGAACCCCGCGCATGCAAGCACGCCGTAACAGACAAGCAGCCCGCACGCCCCGCGCACGCCGCCCGCGCCCGATTCTAATCGGCGCGATTCT
>DASVQJ010000386.1:0-19609 GCA_036389235.1 Pyrinomonadaceae bacterium
CGAGGAGGAACTGCGGCCGGCGCACCCGGTCACGGGCGTCAGTTGGCACGAGGCCGAAGCCTACGCGCGCTTTTCGGGCAAGCGCCTGCCGACCGAGGCCGAGTGGGAGAAGGCCGCGTCGTGGGACGCGTCGCGCTCCGCGAAGCGCCGCTACGCTTGGGGCGACGACGAACCCGACGCCCGGCGTTGCAACTCCGGCGGACGCCTGTGGGGCACGACGCCCGTCGGCGCCTTCCCGGAGGGCGCGTCCCACTACGGCTGCCTCGACATGACCGGCAACGTCTGGGAGTGGACTTCCACGCCCTTCGAAGGCTTCCCCGGCTTCGAGCCCTTCCCCTACCCCGAATACTCCGCCGAGTGGTTCGACGGCGACCACCGCGTGCTCAAGGGCGGCTCCTGGGCCACCAGCCCCTCGGTGCTGCGCACCTCCTTCCGAAACTTCTTCCGCCGCCCCTTCCGCATCGCCTTCGCCGGCCTCCGCCTCGCCGAAGACGGGTGAACCTCAAATCTCTTGATATAAAGAGAGCCCGGGATGATAATCACCGCGGAGCATGTCGATGAAGAGCAAGTATGAAGTGTTGCCGCCCTCCGCGCCCACGAAGAGACCGCGGAGGGCACAAGTCTCGGACGCCGAATTCCGCCGCCGGCTGAAGAACATCACCGGGTGGAGGAAGAAACGTCTCGCGGAGCTTCGCGCCAAGAATTCGCGTTGAGGTCTACGTCCCCGTCCGTTACGAGGCCGCCTACCAGAGCACACTCTCCCGGCTTATCAGGGAATTCACGGAACTGCGCGGCGGCTGCACGGTCATCGAGAACACCGCCGGCTACTACCTCTCGCAAGACCACGAAGTCATCGACGACCGCGTGAGCGTCGTTTATTGTGATCTCCCGCTGAGCTGGAACAAGCGTGCGGAGCGAGCCGAGGCGCTGCAGTACTGCGCGGGCCTATAAAGTTTTCTGTTCGAGAACCTCTGGGAGGAGGCGATTCTAACCGCCGCCCACCCCGTCTCACACACCGAACAAGCATAGACCCCCGATTGCGGGCGAAAAACTCGTCCGCGGCGGCTAACGGCGGGGCGCCGCGCGGCGTCTATTTTCCCGTAAACATTAGGCGGCGGGGCGGCGTATTAGAGACCGAGCCGGGCCACGCCTTTGTCTCCAGTCCTCAAGCGGAAGAGCTTTTATGCGGACGATCTACACCTTCTACGCCGACGCCGCGCGCATCGCCTTGCAGTCGATCTTCGCGCACAAGCTGCGGGCATTCCTGACGCTCATCGGCATCATCATCGGGGTGGCGTCGGTGGTGGTGGTCGGCGCGGCCATCTCGGGGCTCAACACCTACGTCGTGGACAAGATGTCGAAGATGCTCGGCACGAACCACTTCATGATCGCGCGCATCGCCAGCCACGGCGAGCTCTCCGAGGAGGAGCTGGAGAAGATGAACCGCCGCAACAAGCGTCTGCGGTGGGCCGACATGGAGTGGCTGCAACAGTACTGCGAGAGCTGCTCGGCGGTCGGGGCCAACGCCGGGCGCGGGACGAAGTTCGAGCAGGACGGGCAGACCTTCTACGGCGGCATCATCTTCGGCGTCACCGCCAACATGGCCGAGATCGAGGACAAGACCATCGCCGAGGGGCGCTTCATACAGCCCGAGGAGGTCGAGAACTCCAAGCTCGTCGTCGTCCTCGGCGCCGACATCAAGGATAAGTTCTTCCCCGACACGGACCCCGTCGGGCGGGAGTTCAAGGTCGAGGGCTTGCCGATGCGCGTCATCGGCGTCGAGGAGCGGCGCGGCCCCATCTTCGGCGACCTCATCGACAAGCACGTCTACATCCCCTTGACGACCTTCCAGCGGCTCTTCGGGCGCAACCTCGACCTGCAAATCCACGGCAAGGGGCGCGAGCGCGGCGCGCTCCTGTACACCATCGAGGACGCGCGCAAGGCCCTGCGCGACTACCACAAGCTCATCGGCAGCGAGGAGGACGACTTCGGCGTCGTCAACACCGAGACTTTGGGGAGCCAGATCGACCAGTTCACCGGCGCCATCGCGATGGTCGTCACGCCGATCACGCTCATCTCGCTCGTCGTCGGCGGCATCGTCGTCATGAACATCATGCTCGTGTCGGTGACCGAGCGCACCTTCGAGATAGGTTTACGCAAGGCGCTCGGCGCGCGGCGCAAGCAGGTGCTCTTGCAGTTCCTCATCGAGTCCTCGCTGCTCTGCGCCTTCGGCGGCCTGCTCGGGCTGCTCGCGGCCACGGGCATCTCGTGGGCGGTCACGGCGCTGACGCCCATCACGATGACGATCACGGTCGGCTACATCGCGCTCGCGCTCGGCGTCTCGGCCGGGGTCGGCATGATCGCGGGCATCTACCCGGCGTTCAAGGCTTCGCGCCTCGACCCCATCATCGCGCTCACGCGGAACTGAGCTGGTGAACGGTGAATGGTGAATAGTAAATAGAGACTGCTCTTCACCATTCACCATTCACCATTCACCATTCACTAAGTTATGAGATTAAGGCTTCCGAAGTTCATCCCGCGCGAGACGCTCCTGATGGCGCTCGACAGCGTGATGGCGAACAAGTTCCGCAGCGGGCTGACGATGCTCGGCATCGTCATCGGCGTGTCGGTCGCCATCGTCGTCGCCTCGATCCTGGCGGGGATGCGCCAGAACATCGTCAAGATCGTCGAGGAGTACGGCACGAACAACATCTACGCCTTCCACCTCACGACCGGCCCGCAGGTCGGCGAGCGCGACCAGGCCGAGCGCGCCCGCAAGCCCCTCACGCCCGAGGACGGCGAGGCCGTCGCGCGGCAGGCTTCGGCCGTCGAGCAGGTCGCCATCGAGGCGCCGAACATCGGCGGCTGGGGCAGCGGCTTCGACGACACCATCAACGTCAACGGCAAGACCTACCGCCGCGGCAACACGCGCGCCGTCACCCCGAACATGGCCGAGGTGGGCAACATCGCGCTCAAGGAGGGGCGCTTCATCTCCGAGCAGGAAGACCTCAACCGGCGCAACGTGATGGTCATCGGCGTCAACGCCGCCGAGGCGCTCTTCCCCGGCCAGGAGACGGGCATCGTCGGCACGCGGGTCAAGATGGGCGGCTACGTCTGGGAGATCATCGGCGTGCTCGCCAAGCGCAAGGCCACCTTCTTCGGCGAGAACGAGGAGGACAACGCCGTCTTCGTCCCCTTCCGCACGGGGCGGCAGGTCGCGCCCGGCCGCAAGTTCGTCGTGCTCGTCATGCGCGCCCGCTCGGGCCGTCTGGAGGCGGCCGTCGAACAGGTCGAGGAGGTTCTCAGGGCGCGCCGGCAGGTGCCCTTCGGCGAGCCGAACAACTTCGACGTGAAGACGGCCGACGCCTTCGTCACGCAGTTCGACAGCATCTTCGGCATGATCGGCGTCATCGCCATCGCCATCTCCTCGGTGGGCCTGATGGTCGGCGGCATCGGCGTGATGAACATCATGCTCGTCTCGGTGACGGAGCGGACGCAGGAGATCGGCGTGCGCAAGGCCATCGGCGCGCGCCGCCGCGACATCGTGCACCAGTTCCTGTTCGAGGCGATGACGCTGACCATGCTGGGCGGCGTCATCGGCGTCCTCTTCTCGGTCGCCGTCAGCCAGCTCGTCATGCTCTTCGTCCCCTCGCTCCCGGCCTCCATCCCCGCGTGGGCCGTGACCTCCGGCCTCGCCGTCTCCGTCGGCGTCGGCCTCGTCTTCGGCGTCTGGCCCGCGATGAAGGCTTCGCGGCTCGACCCCATCGAGTGCCTGCGGTACGAGTAGGCAAGACCTCAAGACGCGCGGGCGGGCGGCCCCGTTCGAAGGGCCGCCCGCCCCTATCTATTTTCCCGTAAACATTAAGCGAGGGGTCGGCGTATTAGAGACCGAGCCGGGGCACGCCTTTGTCTCCATACATTGACGCGGAAGAGTCTTTATGCGGACGATCTACACCTTCTACGCCGACGCCGCGCGCATCGCCTTGCAGTCGATCTTCGCGCACAAGCTGCGGGCATTCCTGACGCTCATCGGCATCATCATCGGGGTGGCGTCGGTGGTCGTGGTCGGCGCGGCCATCTCGGGGCTCAACACCTACGTCATGAACAAGGTGACCGCGATTCTCGGCACGAACCACTTCATGATCGCGCGCATGGCCGCGCACGGGAACGTCTCGGAGGAGGAGTGGGAGAAGCGGAACCGGCGCAACAAGCGGCTCGAAATCGAGGACTACGAGTGGGTGCGCGACCGCTGCGTCGCCTGCTCCGAGGTCGGCGCGCAGTTCCAGAATCGCGTCGACCTCTCCCACGAGGGCGAGAAGATATACGGGACGCAGCTCGCCGGCTGCACCGCCAACATGGCCTCCATCGAGGAGAAGACCATCGCCGAGGGGCGCTTCTTCCTGCCGCAGGAGGTCGAGACGGCCGCGATGGTCATCGTCGTCGGCAACGACATCAGGGAGAAGTTCTACCCGGGCGTCGAGCCCATCGGGCGGACGCTGAGCGTCCGCGGCATCCCGATGACCGTCGTCGGCGTCGAGGAGAAGCGCGGCTCGATGTTCGGCAACTCGCTCGACAACCAGGCGTACATCCCGCTCACCACCTACCGGAAAATCTTCGGCGGCCGCCAGAGCATCCAGATTCACGGCAAGGCCCCGACGCGCGAGCAGTTCCAGGCCGCCATCGAGGACGCGCGCATGGCCCTGCGCGACAAGCACAAGCTGAAGGGGAGCGAGGAGGACGACTTCGGCCTCGTCAACACGGGCGAGATCGGCAACGAGGTGGACTCCATCACGGGCGGCATCGCGATGGTCGTCACGCCGATCACGCTCATCTCGCTCGTCGTCGGCGGCATCGTCGTCATGAACATCATGCTCGTGTCGGTGACCGAGCGCACCTTCGAGATCGGCCTGCGGAAAGCTTTGGGCGCGACGCGCAAGCAGGTGCTCTTGCAGTTCCTCATCGAATCTTCATTTCTGACGACCTTCGGCGGCGTGCTCGGGCTGCTCCTCGCCTTCGGCATCGTGTGGCTCATCTCGGCGACGACGCCGGTGACGATGACGGTCACCATCATCTACGTCTTCCTGTCGCTCGCCGTCTCGGGCGGCATCGGCGTCATCTCCGGGGTCTACCCGGCCTTCAAGGCTTCGCGCCTCGACCCCATCGTCGCGCTCGCGCGGAAGTGAAAAGGAGTGAATGGTGAATGGTGAATAGAAACTGCTTTCAAACCGTTGACCATTTACCATTCACTATTTACCTATGAGATTAAGAGCCCCCAAGTTCTTGTCGTCGGAAATCCTGCGGATGTCGCTCGACAGCATCCGCGCGCACAAGCTGCGGAGCTTCCTCACGGTCTTCGGCATCGTCATCGGCGTCGTGGTCGTCATCGTCGTCGCCTCGCTCCTGACGGGCGTGCGCCAGTCGGTCGTGGACGTGATCGCCGAGTACGGCACGAACAACATCTACGCCTTCCACCTCTCCACGGGCTTCTCGAACGGCCCGAACCGCGAGGAGGAGCGCACGCGCAAGCCCTTCAAGGAGGAGGACGCCGAGGCCCTCAAGCGCGGCGTGCCCGCGGCCGACACGGTGGCGAGCGTGCTCCTGGTCGCGTGGTGGGACTCGACCATCCAGTACCAGGGCAAGAACCACCGGCGCGGGCAGTTGCAGGGCGTGACGGCCAACTACGCCGACGCGGCCAACCTCTCGGTCTCGGGCGGGCGCTTCATCACCGAGGCGGACGACACGAACCGGCGCAACGTGATGGTCATCGGCGTCAACATCCTCGACGCGCTCTTCCCCGGCAAGTCGCCCGAACAGGTCGTCGGCACCGAGGTCAAGCTCGGCGGCCGGCCCTTCGAGATCATCGGCGTCCTGGAGAAGCGCAAGAACGCCATCTTCGGCGAGAACGAGGAGGACAACGCCGTCTTCATCCCCTTCCGCACGGCGCGGCAGGTCTCGCCCGGCAGCGAGTACATCCTCATCATCATCCGCGCGCGCGAGGGGCAGTTCCGCCAGGCGCTCGACCAGACCGAAGAAGTCCTGCGCCGCCAGCGCAACGTGAAGTTCAACGAGCCGAACAATTTTGACCTGGGCACCGCCGACAAGTTCATCAGCCAGTTCGACAGCATCATGGGCGTGATCGGGCTCATCGCCATCGCCGTCTCCTCGGTCGGCCTGCTGGTGGGCGGCATCGGCGTGATGAACATCATGCTCGTCTCGGTGACGGAGCGGACGCAGGAGATCGGCGTGCGCAAGGCCATCGGCGCCAGGCGCCGGGACATCGTCCGCCAGTTCCTCTACGAGGCGATGACGCTCACGGCGCTCGGCGGACTGGTCGGCGTCGTCCTCGCCGTCGCCATCAGCAAAATCCTCGGCCTGCTGCTGCCCTCGCTCCCCACGTCGATCCCGCTCTGGGCCGTCATCGCCGGCCTGCTCGTCTCCGTCTTCGTCGGCCTCGTCTTCGGCGTCTGGCCCGCCCGCAAGGCTTCAAGGTTAGACCCGATTGAGTGTTTGAGGTACGAGTGAATTGAGGGGGAGTAGACAGTAGTCAGCAGCAGTAGTTAAGACAAAGGCGGCGCGTCTCAGCCTTCGGGCCGGCGCGCCGCCTCTCTTTCTACTGACTACTGTCTACTGTCTACTTCTTCTGTATCGCCCTCAACAACTCCTCCCTGAAGTACCCCGCGGGGATGGTGCCCTGGCGCATGAAGAGGAGGTGGAACTCTTTGGGCGAGAACTTGTCGCCCAAAAGCTTCGACGCCTCGGCGCGCAGCGCGAAGATTTGGTCTTTGCCGAGGCGGTAGGTGATGGCCTGCGTGGGCCACTTGGAGTAGCGGAAGATGGCGCGCTCCGAGCCCTCGCAGCTCGCGCGCTTGGCCTCCGTTTTGTTCGGGTCGGAGCACTTGCCGGGCTGGAAGTCCACGACCTCGGAGAAGAGGTCGGCGGCCTCGTCGTAGGTCATCCGTCCCGTGTGGATGCCGGTGTCGATGCGCACGCGCAGGTCGCGGTAGAGCTTGCCCTTCAGTTGGTAGAGGCGCTCCTCGGGCGTGTAGAAGCCCTCCTGCGCCCCCGGCTGCGGCTCGGCCATCAGCGCCTCCGAGTAGAGCGCCCACCCCTCGGCGGCCATCGAGTCCTCCCACATCGAGCTTGAGTCTTCGACCGCGCCGGGCGTCAGCCAGCGCACGCCCGCGATGTCGTTGCGGAACTGCGTCATCACCTTGTAGTGCCAGTCGTGCCCGGGGAAGCCCTCGTGCGCGGAGAGGTCTGCGAGCGCCGCGCGGTTGTTCTCCTTCAAGACCGCCTGGTCGTTCGTCCCCGAAGTGGTGACGTAGAAGCGCCCCACCCCGCTCTGCTTGAAGGGCGGCGCGGGATAATAGGCCGCGCCGTCGATGGAGGCGCGAAGCGGCGGCGGCGTCTCGACCACGTCGAGCTTGTAGTCGGCCGGCACGTCGAAGACGCCCGTCTTGCGCGCGTAGTCCACGAGCTTGACGCCCGCCTCCTTGTACCAGTTGACCATCTCGGCGTCGGTCTTCGGGTAGTCCTTGCCCAGCTCTTCGAAGACCGCCTGCACGGCCTGCGCCCCGTCCGCGGGGAGCGTCATCCCGCGCTTCTGCCCGATCTGGCGGGCGACCTCGAACATCTGCCTGCGCGTGTCCTCGACGACGGGCCAGGCCTCCTCGTAGAGCTTCGCGGCCGTCGTCTCCATGCGCAGGTTGTTCTTCAAGGCCCAGTCGTACTCCTCCGCGCCGAAGGCGTAGCGGTCTTGCGCGAACTGCGTCTTGGGCGTGAGCTTGTCGCCCGCGGCGTCGAAGAAGGTCGTGCGGACGAACTGTGCGAAGTTCTTGTAGCCTTCGGACGCCTTCTGCGAAGCCTCGTCGAGCTGCTTGAGCATCTGGTCGCTGGCCTCGCCCGCGGCGAGGCGTTCGCGCGCCGTCCCGGGCAGCTTCGTGGCGAAGTAGTCGGCGTTGGCGCCGGCCGTCGTCACGCCGTCGCGCAGGAGCATCCGGTGGTCGGCCGTGTTGCCCGACTTGACGCCCGCCTCCAACTGCTGCTGCGCGACCTGTAGGAACCGCGGGATGTCGGAGACGCGCTGCGTGACGAGCCGCCACTCTTCGGGCGTGCCGTAAGACTTCTCGCCGGTCTGAGTCATCCCCTGAAGCTGCCAGTCGATGGCGCGGAAGGGCTCGGAGACGTACGTGTCCACGGCGCGCTCCTGGTACTTGCGCGTCTGGTGCTGGCGCAGCAGGAAGGCGATCTGCGCGAGCGCCACTTCGCGGTCGATTCTTCGCGCGGGCGAGAGGGAGGCGGGGTCTGTGCCCTGGAAAGCTTTTTGAGAGTCCGCGAGCCAGCGGTCTTCTTCGGCGAGCGCCGCGGCCGAGTGGTCGCGGAGCCGCCCGTCCACGTCCTTGAGTGAGGGGTCGAGCCCCGC
Source organism: Pyrinomonadaceae bacterium (assembly GCA_036389235.1). Lineage (GTDB taxonomy): Bacteria > Acidobacteriota > Blastocatellia > Pyrinomonadales > Pyrinomonadaceae > QHXN01. The sequence goes on from DASVQJ010000386.1 coordinate 8,423, forward strand.
GCCGCCGAGGTAGGTGTTGACCGTCGGGTTACGCCGCAGGAACTCGACGACGTACTTGTCGTGAATCGTCTTGAAGGCCGCGTCGCCGCCGCCGCCCGCCGCGGTCGGGGCCGGGGCGCTGTTCTGCGCGGGCTGCTGCACGCACGCGCCGGTCAGGAGGGCGGCCAGGAGCAGGAGGAGTGTTCTTCTCATCTCTTCTTCTCTCGGGTGTGTCTGGTTCGAGCTTGGCACGGGGAAAGTTTGTCGGCTTACGTACGGAGATTAACGCCGCGCCGCCGCCCGCCGCAACCGCGGGCACGCTTGTTTGGCCTCTCGCCAATCCGCTACACTGGCCGCGAATTTCATCCCGTCCCGACGAGTGAAAAGCTTTCGATGAGCGAACTGAACGAGCGGCGCTGGGCCGTCTTGAGCGAGCGGGGGTGTGAGGAGGCCGGCCTCAGTTACGAGGAGGCCGCGGGGCTCGTGACCCGTCTGCGCGGCGAGCGCATCAGCGGCCTCTGCGTCATCACGGACGCGGCCGCCGCGCACGTGCCGCGCGCGAAGAAGGCGGCGCCGAAGTCCGCCGGTAACTCCAAGCCTCGGCGCGGCCGCAGGAAGCCGACCGCGTAAAAGCTTTTCCTCTCATCCGACGCGCGCAATAGCGCTACCCGTTCGACACGGAGACACGGAGACACAGCTTGAAGCGTAATAACTCGACGGGCTGTGTCTCTGTGTCTCTGTGTTAAATCTGTCTCCGGTAGAGACCGCCTACGTGCGTGGGACGGAGAGGCGCGAGGCGATGACCTTCGCGGCGGTCGCGCCCGCGCCGGTGGCGCCGCTGACGGTGGGCGCGAGCGGGTTCGACACGTCGCCGACGGCGAAGACCATCTCGGCGCTCGTCTCCTGCTCGCCGGTGACGACGACGTAGCCGCGCCCGTCCGTGTGCAACTGCCCGCGGAACAGTTCCGTGTTCGGCTCGACCCCCACGCGCACGAGCACGCCGCGCACGGCCATCCGCATGGGCTTGAGCGCGCCCGCGCGCAGTATCTCGACAGAATCAACTCTGTCGCCGCCCATAATCCTTTCGAGCGTCGTCTCCGTGAAGACCGTGATGCGGTGGTCGCTCTTTATCCGTTCGGCGAACTCGGGGCGCGCGCCCAGACGCTTCCCGCGGTGGACGAGCGTGACGGTCGCGCAGGTCTCCGCCAGCAGCAGCGCGTTCTCGGCCGCGGCGTCGCCGCCGCCGACGACGAGCACGTCCTCGCCCGCCACCGCCTCGCGTTCGAGCCGGCCGGATTCCATCACGCCGCGCCCCGCGAACTCCGACTCGCCGGGCACGTTCAGGCGCCTGCGCCTGACGCCCGTCGCGATGACGAGGGCGATGCCCTGTAACTCCTCGCCGCTCCGCAGGCGCACCCGCTTCGCCTTCACATCGACGCTCTCGATCTCGGCCTCAGTCCACAGGTCGAACTCCTTCTCCTCGACCTGCGCGGCGAACAGGTCGCGCAGCGCGCGCCCGTCCGCCGCGCGCGCGCCGAGGTAGTTCTCAATCGGGTTGTAGACGCGCAACAACTGCCCGCCGACCTCCGGCCCGCGTTCGATGACGAGCGTGTCCAGCCCCAGCTCGTCGCACCACAGCGCCGCGGAGAGTCCCGCCGGCCCCGCCCCGATGATGATTACGTCGTGCATAAGCGCGTTAGGTGGCCGGCGACACCGCCTGCCCCTTGAGCGCGGCCCGAAGCTCTGCGGCCACCTCGTCGGGCTCCAGGCGCGAGGCGGCCGGCGCGCCGTCGTGGTCGAAGAACTTGACCGCGGAGGTCAGCTCGCCCCGGTCGGCCTTCCAGACCCCGCGCCCGCGTTCGAGCACGTTCAAACGGCCGACGAGGCCCGACAGGTTGCGGCGCGCGACGCGTGGGCGCGTGCGGGTCTCGGCCCAGGAGTAGTAGGGGTAGTCGACGCGGTAGGCCCACCCGCCCGCCATCGGGACGGCGACGAGGAAGACGCTGCCCCGCGCGTTGTGCGCGACCGCGGTGTAAGGCACGGCGTGCAGCGACGGGATGAAGCCCGCGCCGCCGTAAAACCCACGCCCCAGCGTGACGACGGAGAGCCCCGACGCCTCGTCCTCTTCGACCCTCGACTCGCCGCGCGCGAAACTTTCGAGCCCCCTTTCGACCCGCGCCCAGCCCTCGCGCCACAGCGGCTCGTACTCTTCGGTGCGCGTCAGCACGCGCTCGACCTCCGGCAGGACGAGTTCGTAAGCGCGCCTTTCGTCAACCCGCCCGCCGCCCGCGAGGTGCCCGACGAGCGGCGAGTTGACGCCCGGCACGAAGGGGTTGTCGCCGCCCTGAAGCAGGACGGACACGCGCACGGCGTTCTCATTGGGGAACTCCGAGAAGTCGCCCGCCTCCGCCGCGGAGACCAGCTCGTCCCTCAACCCGCGGGCGCGCTCGCCGTTCAAGACCGTCCAGACCGAGAGCACGCCGTCGGCGTCGAAGTGGTTGTTGGTGACGACCTCGACCCCGCGCGCCCACTCCTCGCGCCGCGGCCACGCGGCGAAGTTCAGCGCGATCTCCGTCGAAGTGTCCGCGCGCAACTCCTCCGGCGTCCGGTTCCCCTCCCAGTGTGAGAGGTGCAGCGCGCCCCCGACCGTCCCGTCCACCGACAGCAGCGGCGCGGCGCCCAGGCCCTCGTGGTAGAACTCGAATCTCATGGGGCTCCTTTCGGGGAGTAGGAAGTTGAAGCCGTTCGGCAAGCCCCGGAGGGGCTTGATGTTTATAGCTCAGGTGCTTTCTTTTTACCTCGAAGCTCCGGAGGAGCGGCATGCCGACGTCGCCCCTGACGGGGCTCGGGGTCAAATAAACATCAGGGCTATAAACATGCCGCCCCTCCGGGGCTCACCGACTACTGGCTACTGACTACTGACTACTGTCTACTCATTCCGTAACCCCCTTGATGCGGACGTGGGGGCTGAGGCGCGTGACGACGAGGCGCTCGCGCACGTCGAAGCGGCAGGCGAGGGCGGTCTTGTCCTGCGCCTCGGCCTGCCCCTCCTCGTGATACCAGAACTGGCAGTTGGTGCAGTCGCCGTTCCAGCAGAAGTCGCCGTAGGAGATGGTCTGGACGGAGAGGTACTGGAAGCAGCGCAGCAGGCGGTTGCGCTCGGGCACGCGCACACGGCGCCCGAGCACTTCGATCTCGACCAGCCGCTCGTAGGGGTCGAAGAGGTCTGGGTCGAGGTCGGGCTCGTCCGCGTGCTCCATCCTAACCTTCGCGCGAGGAGAGGATGCCGGCCGGCACCATCAACTCGCCGGTCTCGGCGTCGATGAGGCCGTTGCGCTCGTCCTCGATGTTGGTGGCCTGCGTGTAGACGTCGCCCGCGAAGGGGCGCGCCCTCAGCTCGCGCTTGAACTCGCGGATGGTCGCCGCGCGCGCGCCCGACTCCGACGGCCCGCCGTAGTCCGAGAAGCCGAAGCCGCCCCACTCGCTCACGACCAGGGGCACCTGGCCCCTGTAGAAGAAGGGGTCGCCGACGACCAGGGGGTTGACGGCCACGCCGTCCATCTCGCCCCGCGCCAGCTTGTCGAGCACCTCGCGCCAGCGGTCGGCGTCGGGCGTGTAGAGGTGCGCGGTCAAGAGGTCTGACTTCAGCCGCCCCTCGCGCGAGACGTGGTGCCAGCCGTCGTTGTCGACGACGAGGAACTGCGGGTGGTCGATCTCCATGTAGTGGTAGGTGTCCACGATGTAGTCGCGCGTCTCGTGGTTGACGGCGATGTCCTGCGCGCCCCAGTCCTCGTTGTAGAGGCTCCAGATGACGACCGACGGGTGCGTCTCGATGAGGGCCAGCATCCGCTCCAGCTCGGCCTTGTGGTTCTGGCGGCTGCGGCTGCTGGAGCTGTGCGGACTCGGCACCTCGACCCAGAGCAGCATCCCCATCTCGTCGGCGAGGTTGTAGACGCGCGGGTCGATGCCCGCGATGTGGACGCGGACGAGGTTGCACCCGAGCTCCTTCATCGCGCGCATGTGGCGGCGCATCTCGTCGTAGGTCGAGACGCCCGGCTGGTAGAGGATGCCGTCGAGGTACGTGGGCTCGTTGTTGAGGTAGACCCAGCGCCCGCGCGCCTCGACCTTCCGCAGCCCGAACATCGTCTCGATCTGCGCCTCGTGCCCCCACTCGTCTTCGAGCCCGGCGACGAGCAGGTAGAGGTTCGGCTCGCCCGGCCCCCAGAGCCGCGCGCCGGGCACCTCGACGACGACGCGCTGCTGCTTCTCGCCGGCCAGCAGGCGCAGCGGGAAGACCTCCTCGGCCAGCGGGTCGCCCTCGCGCCGCCCGCGCTCGAAGACGCGCACGCGCAGGTTGTAGACGCCCGGGTCGTGGATGAGCGTGGTGAAGTTGAAGCGCACCAGGCGGTCTTCGACGACGCTCACCACCCCGACGCGCGAGCGCAGACGGTTGCGCTCGACCGCTTCGAGCCAGACGCTCCTGACCGCGCCCGTGAAGGTCTGATACCAGATGCCGCCGCGCTTGTAGACGTGCGACTGCTGCTTGCCGCGCGGGATTTCGGCGTCCATCGTGTCGCTGATGCGCACCGTGATGCGGTTGAAGAGGCGCAGCGCGTCTTCGGGCAGCTCGTAGGAGAAGGAGGTGTACTCGCCGTAGTGCGTCTTCTCGCCCTCGATGGTGCGCAGCGCCCGGCCGTTGAGCCAGACGCGCGTCTCGTAGCCGCAGGCGCCGAAGGTGATCTGCAACATCGGCTGCGGGCCGGGGCCGTGCCGCTCGGGCAGGGGGAACTCGCGCTCGTACCAGGCGACGACCTTGTCCTGCCAGGCGGCGGCCGGGGCCGGCTGGTGCTCCTTCGCCTCGCGCGCCTCGGCCATGTGCTCCTCGATGGAGCCGGGCCACTGCGCCGTGCGCCCGTAGGCGTGGCCGAGATACCAGCGCTCGCGCATCCCCCTGTCCTCGGGGTCGAGCGCGAAGCGCCACTCGCCGTCGAGCATCCAGTGGGAGTTCGGCCGCAGGACGGCGCGCGGCAGAGGGTTCTCCGTCAGCTCGGCCGCGGTCGCCGCGGCGCCCTCCTCCTCGCCGCGCGTGAAACTCAGGTCGGTGCGAACAGGGTCCATGACGTCCATTCTAGCCCAGCGCACCCGGCGGGCAAGCCGCCCCGGCGCGCCCGGGGTTCAGGCGCCGCCGCCGAGCGTGTAGTCGAAGTGGTAGGCGTGGCCGCCGCCCGAGAAGTCTATCTCCATGCGGCCGGCGAGACCTTCGAGCCCGCCGGTGCCGGAGTCGGGGACGACCGTGATGGAGAGTTGTTGCGCGCCGCGCTCCATCGTGCCCGCGTGCTGGAGGACGAAGGTTCCCTCGCGGCCGCCGAGCCTGCCCGTGACCAGCTCCATCGCGACGTAGCCGGCCGAGCCCTCGGCGGGGGTGCGCACGGCCAGCATCTGCCCCTTGCTCGTCGCTTCGAGGTCGCCCGCGAAGCGCTTGTCGATGAGCATCCGGCCGACGCACGCGCCGCCCGCCTCGCCGTCCACCTGCGGGCTCAAACGCACCTCGAACGTACCGCTCGCGCGAGTCGTCATCAAATACACCTTTCGCAAATGTCAGGTCTGACTGTTTGTCTCAACCTTGAATATGGAGTGGAGGGCGGTCAACCACGGAGGCACAGAGGGCACGGAGGTAGCACAGAGGGTTGAATTACTCTGTGCATCCTCTGAGCACTCCGTGTCTCCGTGGTTGACCGCCCCTCCCTGAAGCCTCAAGTGACGAGGCCGACTCATCCTTCCGGGTACGCGGGCAGGCCGTCGATGCTGACCTGGTTCTTCTCGCGGCGGTAGTCGAGGATGCCGTCCTCGCCCTTGCTTAGAGTCCACTCGACGAGCCGCTGGCGCTCCTCCTTCAGCTCGTAGACGGGGACGGCGAAGCCGCAGGAGGTCTGCGCCGACTCGACTTCGAGGAGGACGATCTGCCGCTCGCCGGGCAGCACGGGGAAGAGCGGGCGCAGGCTCGCCCATTCCTCATCCCCCGGCAGCACGACGCGCCCGCGCCCGTAGATGCGGAGGATGAGGGGCTGCGCCGAGAAGCTACAGAACATGAACGTCATCCGCCCGTTCTCCGCGAGGTGCGCGGCCGTCTCGTTGCCGCTCCCCGTCAGGTCGAGGTAGGCGACCCGCCGCCCCCCTTCGAGGCAGCGGAACGTGTCCATGCCCTTCGGCGAGAGGTTGATGCGCCCCTCGACGGGTGCCGTCGCCGTGAAGAACATCTTCTGCTCGCCGATGAAGCCCCGGAGCCCTTCGTCGAGGTGCGTGTAGAACTTTGCCATCGCCCGAATCTTTCTCAGTCGCGGATGGTGACTTCGAGCGTGAAGGCCGTGTCGGTCGCCTCGTCCTCGGGCCACACGCTGATCTCGTAGTTGCCGGTCTTCGGCAGGGTGCCGCTCCAGTCGGTATGGTTCTCGCCGATGTCAACGGGGTTCATGCCCGGCGCCCAGACGCCGAAGATGGCGTTCTTCTTCGTCGAGGTCAGGTGCAGGGTCAACGTCTGCCCCGCGCGCGCGCGGAGGCGGTAGGTGATGGGGTCCATCCCGCCGCTCTCGCTCGGGCCGCCCGTCGTGCGCCCTTTGAGGATGACGGTCGTGCGCCCCTTCGGGAAGCGGACGTTGATGGTCTTGCCCCAGGCCGGGGCGGACGCGAGCAGCAGGACGAGCAGGACTATCGCTAACTTTCTCATGGGGGTCTTCTCCTTACGTTAACGGTCGAGGCTGGAAAGAACCGCCGCGCATGATACCACGGACGGCCGCCGGGGCGTTCGATGCTTCTCAACGGCGGCGGGCGTGCGCTACACTTGGGGCAAAGGAAAAGAGGAGGGCGAAAACGTTGGGACTCGTGATGTACGTCAAGCCGGGGTGCCCGTACTGCCAGCAGGCGCGGGACTTCTACAAGTCGAGGGGCGTCGAGTGGACCGAGTACGACGCGCAGAACGACCGCGCGCGGCGCGCAGAGATGTTCAAGTATTCGGGCGGCGACCCGACCGTGCCCTGCATCGTCGAGGACGGCAACTACCTCCAGTCCGGCTTCGGCGACCCGCCGCGCGGTTGAACGGTGCACGACTAGCCCGGCCGTGTGCCGGGCGAAAGAATTTTAGATTTTTGATTTTAGGTGTTTGATTTGAGGCCGTCGGGGTCTACAATCCCCCGCACGGCCTCGGTGTTTCGATGCGACCAAACCGCAGACCAAAAATCTACAAACAGACATCCTAACCCCGATGGTTGGCAGGACGCTCCTCAATTACCGGATCACGGAGAAGCTCGGCGCGGGCGGGCAGGGGACGGTCTACAAGGCCGTGGACGAGCGGCTCGGCCGCACGGTCGTCATCAAAATCCTGAGCCCCGAGCTGACCGCGCGCGAGGTCAACCTCAAGCGCTTCGAGCGCGAGGCGCAGCTCGCCTCCTCCCTCGACCACCCGAACATCTGCACCATCTACGGGCTGCACGAGGCCGAGGGGCTGCACTTCATCGCCATGCAGTACATCGAGGGGAAGAACGTCCGCCAGCTCGTCAACGGCCGGCCCCTCTCGCTGGAGAGCGCGCTCTCCATCGCCTACCAGGTCGCCGACGCGCTCACGGCCGCGCACTCCAAGGGCATCATCCACCGCGACATCAAGGCCGGCAACGTGATGGTCACGGCCTCGGGGCTCGCCAAAGTTCTGGACTTCGGCCTCGCCAAGCTGCTCGACGAGAACAAGAAGGGCGGCGACGTTCACCTGACCGAGCTCGGCGTCCCTTACGGCACGGCGACCTACGCCGCGCCCGAGCAGGCCGCGGGCAGGAAGGTCGATCACCGCGCAGACATCTTCTCGACCGGCGTCCTCCTCTACGAGATGCTGGCCGGCATCTGGCCCTTCAAGGGGCAGACGACCGTCGAGGTGCGCTACGCCGTCCTGCACGACACGCCCGAACCCATCGAGGAGGTGCGCAAGGACGACCCGCCGCCTTCCATCCAGAGGATTCTCGACCGCTCGCTCGCCAAGAAGCCGGAGGAGCGCTACCCGCTCGCCTCCGAGCTGCGCGACGACCTGCGCGCTGTGATGCGCGAGGTGGCCTCGGCGCGCGGCGACACCGACCCGCAGACGAGCGGCGTGCCCGCCGAGATCGTCCCCTTCGCCGTCAGGCCGCGCCACGAGCCCGGCGGCGGGGGCGGCGGCTTCGGCGGGAGCCTGCGCCGCTGGTGGCGCGGCCTGACCGGCTCGGAGAAGCAGGGCACCTCGCTCCCGCCCGGGCGCCGCGGCGGCTCGACGCAGGCGGGCGGCGGCACGGGCACCTCCGTCGCGCCGCAGGCGCAGCAGCACGTCAGCCAGTTCGAGCTTGAGAAGTCAATCGCCATCCTCCCCTTCCGCAACCTGGCCAACGACCCCGAGGTCGGCTTCTACGAGTTCTCGCTCGCCGACGCGGTCATCACGGAGCTGGCGCGCAACCGACAGCTCATCGTCCGCCCCTCCTCGATGATCGTGAAGTACCAGGGCAAGGAGGTTGACCCGCGCGAGGTCGGGCAGGAGCTGAACGTGAGCGCCGTCCTCTCGGCCAACTTCCTGCGCGCGGGCGGGACGCTCCGGGTCAACGCGCAGCTCGTCGACGTCGTCACCGGCGACATGCTCTGGAGCGACCGCATCGACGCCACGGCCGAAGACCTCATCGCGCTCCAGGACATGATCGCCCACCGGATAGCCGAGGGGCTCAAGGTCGAGCAGCACGTCTCGCAGACCGCCCCGGCCGCGCCCGCGACGACCAACGCGCAGGCGTACGAAGAGTATCTAAGGGGCCGCGCCTCCTTCGCCAAGTTCCTCTTCCACACGCTCGACCCCGAGGACTGCGACGAGGCCGTCGAGCACTTCCAGCACGCCGTGCGCCTCGACCACACCTTCGCGCTCGCGCACAGCGGGCTCGGCGCCTGCTTCGCCAACAAGGTGCTCAAAGGTCTGGGCGGGGCGGAGGACTACGAGCTGGCCGAGAACGCCTTCAGCCGCGCGCTCGACCTCGACCCGAACCTCGTCGAGGCGCGCATCCTGATGGTCTTCATCTACCTCTCGCGCGGCGAGAAGCGGAAGGCGCGCGCCGAGGTGGCCCGCCTCGCCAAGCAGGCGCCGAACGAGCCCGCCGTCTACTTCGTCAAGGGCGCGCTCCACCGCCTGGACGGCGAGTACGACCGGGCGCTTCGCGCCTTCGGCAAGCTCGCGCGCCTCGACCCGGCGGCGCGCGTCGTCGCCAGCTACAACCGCGCGCGCGTCTTCATGTACCAGCACCGCCACGACGACGCGCTCCTGGAACTCGAACAGGGCGCGCGCGTCGAGCCGCACCACCCGCTCATCCGCACGTTCCAGGCGGTCGTGCTCGGCCGCAGCGGCGACACGGCCGAGGCCGTGCGCGTGCTGCGCGAAGTCCTCGAAGAGCACCCGACGATGGACGGCATCCGCCCGCTCCTCGCGCAGCAGCTCGTCCGGCAGGGCGACCCGGAGGCGGCGCGCGAGCAGTTGACCGAACGCGTGCGCGAGGCGGCCGACGCCGACCACGACATCGCCTACTGGCTCGCCACCGCCCACGCCATGCTCGGCGAGCGCGACGACGCCCTGAAGTGGCTGGAGCGCGCCGTCGAGCTGGGCAACGAGAACCGCACCTGGTTCGAGTCCGACCCCAACTGGGAGGCCCTGCGCGAAGACCCGCGCTTCGTCGCGCTCATGCGCCGCATCGAGGCCGCGCAGATACAGGCGCAGCCGCGCGAGGTCAGCCAGACCGAGGCGTCGGAGGGCGGGAGCTCCACGCACCCCGAAGCCTACGAGGAGTACCTTTCGGGGCGCGACGCCTCCGGGCGCTTCATCTACCACACGCTGGCGCGCGTGGACTCCGAGGAGGCCGTCGTCCACTTCAAGCGCGCCGTCGAGCTCGACCCGAACTTCGCGCTCGCGTGGGCGGCCCTGGGGGGCGCCTACGCCAACCGCGTCATCAAGGTCATCGGCGGCCCCGAGGACTACGAGCGCGCGGCCGAGGCGTTGGAGCGCGCGCTGGCGCTCAAGCCGGGGCTGCTCGAAGCGCGCCTGCACATGGTCTTCGTCGAAATGGGGCGGGGCAACAAGGCGCGCGCGCGCTCGCTGGCCGAAAGGCTCGTGCGCGAGAACCCGAACGACGTGGGCGCGCAGTTCGCCCACGCGACCGTCGCGCGCCTCGACGGCCGTTACCAGGACGCGCTCGACGCCTACGGCCGCATGCTCAAGATCAACCCGGCCGAGCGCGTCGTCGTCAGCTACAACCGCGCGCGCGTCTTCCTCTACCAGCACCGGCTCGACGACGCCGAGGCCGAGTTGAACCTCGGCGCGCAGATGGAGCCGCACCACCCGCTCATCCAATCCTTCCGCGCCATCATCTGCGCCTACCGCGGCGACAACGACGGCGCGGTGCGAACGATGAAGGAAGTCCTGCGCCGCAACCCCGACATGGACGGCGTGCGCCCGCTCCTCGCGCAGTTCTACGCGCAGGGCGGCGCGCGCGAAGCGGCCCTCGCCGAGTTGAACGAGGGCGCCCTGCGCGTCGGCGGCGCCAACTTCGACGTGGCCTACTGGGTCGCCAGCGTCTACGTGATGGTCGGCGACCACGAGCGGGCGCTCGAATGGCTCGCCCGGGCCGTGGCGCTCGGCAACGAGAACAAGCCCTGGTTCGAGTCCGACCCGCGCTGGGAGCCGCTGCGCGAAGACCCGCGCTTCACCGAGCTGATGTCACGCATTGACGCCTCGCACGAGAATGCGCGCGAGGCCGGGCACCGATAGCTACTCGGGCACACGCGGAGGCCCCGATGCCGCACCGCGGGCGCGAGAGACCGAGGGGGACGAATTTCATACTTCATAGTTCGTCATACGAGTCTCAGATTTGAAATCTGAAATTTCAAATCCGGGATTCAACTCTTAAAACCCCCTGACGTCTCCCGCGCGCGTAAAGCCTCCGGGCCCCCATCCGACCGCAGCGGAGGATGCCTTCGTGAGCACCTTCGTCATCGGCGACGTTCACGGACGCCGCGCGCAACTCAAGCACCTGCTCTCACTACTCCCGCGCGAGGCGGGCCGGGACACGCTCGTCCTCCTGGGCGACCTCATCGACCGCGGCGAGGACATCCCCGGCACCATCTCCGACGTTATCGAACTGCAACAGGCGGCCGCGCCCGGCGCGGTCG
>DASVQJ010000387.1:0-2145 GCA_036389235.1 Pyrinomonadaceae bacterium
GTCCTTGACCTCAGGCGGGAAGCAGACCCGGTGGAGGCTGTAGCCGCGCAGGCCGCGGACGGCGTCGCTGCACTCGCTGAACTCGCGCACGCGGGGGCGGGCGTAGCCGTCCTCGCAGTAGATGAGCGACTTGGGCTCGGCCCCCTCGGCCGTGTAGTAGGAGTAGTAGGGCACGTCGCCCGCGTGGTCTTCGATGAAGTAGAAGGCCGGGTCGAAGCCGCGGCGCGCGACGACGGCGCGGGCGGATTCGAGGAAGTCGGCGCGCTCGGCCTCGGGCATGTCGAGGTCGATGGCCTTGAACAGACGCCGGCCGACGAAGCGGCGGCTGAGGTCGCCGAGGACGGGGTCTTCGGCGCGCTGCCACTGCTTGATGTGGAAGGTGACTTCGGAGTCGTCCAGCTCCAGATGGTCGGCGAGCGTGAGCGGCGCGCGGTGCAGAACTTTTTCGAAGGCGGTGCCGGGCGCGCACCAGACGCGCCCGCCCGCGCCGATGAGTTCGAGCGCGCGGCGCAGCGCCGAGCGCAGCACCGCCTCGGCCGAGCGCAGCGTGCGGTGGTAGTAGACCTGCCGGAACATGTAGTAGCGCGCCTGCAAATACTCTTCGACCGCGTAGAGGCCGCGCGCGGAGACGTAGATGCGGTCCGACCCCTCGTCCACCTCGATGGCGTTGACGATCCATTCGAGGTCGTAGTTGCCGTACTTCGCGCCCGTCATCAGGGAGTCGCGCAGGAGGTAGTCCATGCGGTCGACGTCGAGCTGCGATGACACGAGCTGCGCGAGGAAGGCGGGCTGGAACGTGCCCCCGACGATTGCGGCGACGGCGGCGGGCAGCCCGGGCGAGAACTCGCGCAGGATTTGCCCGACCTCCGTCTCTTCACTCAGGACGGCGCGGCGCGTCCACTCCTCGTGGTGGAAGTTCAAGACCTTCTCCATCACGTGCGAGAAGGGGCCGTGCCCCGTGTCGTGCAGGAGCGTGGCGGCGCGGGCGGCGGCGCGCGACTCCTCCGATATCCGGTAGCGCTCGGAGAGGCGGTCGAGCACGCGCGTCATCAGGTGGAGCGCGCCCAGGCTGTGCGCGAAGCGCGAGTGCTCCGCGCCCTGGTAGGTGAAGAGCGCGAGGCCGAGCTGCTTGATGCGGCGGAGGCGCTGCACCTCGAACGAATCGACGAGGCGCACCATCAGGCGCCCCTCCGCGCTGTCCGTGCGCAGGCGGATGATGTTGTGGACGGGGTCGCGGTAGATGCGTTCCGACACTCTGGCTTCGGCCCTTCCCCCGAAAAATTTTGTGTGAGCCGGGCGGCGCGCATATACTAACCCACACGCGCGCCGAATTCCGAACCTGTACCGGAGGCCGTCATGAAGAGTCGCCGCACGACCCCGGCGCCGCACGCCGCGGCGCTCGCCGCGCTCGCCGCCGCCCTGCTCGTCCCGCCCGCGCCGTTCGCGCGCGCGCAGTCGAGGGGCGGGCACCCGCCGCGCCGGCCGAACTCCCAGTCCACGCTGCCGCGCGAGACGCGCGCCCCCAGCATACGCGAGCGCCAGCTCATCATGGCCGAGATGGAGAAGGAGGCCGCGAAGCCGCCGGCCGACGGGCGCCCCGCGCTGCCCCTCGACCAGATCGCGGAGGACTTCGAGCGCATCCAGGCGGTCAACAACCGGATGATGGCCGCCGTCATGCGTTCGGACTCGCCCGACTACCGGCTCGTCTCCGACTCGACGGCCGAGATCAGGAAGCGCGCCGCGCGGCTCAAGTCGGGCCTGTCGCTGCCGGAGCCCGAGGGGGGCGAGCCGGGGAAGGGCGACGGGTACAAGAGCCCCGCGGACGCCGCGCAGTTGAAGGCCGCGCTGCTGCGGCTCGACCGCGCGCTGATGAGCTTCGTCAAGAGCCCCGTCTTCAGGAACACGGACGTGTTCGACGCCGCCGACGGCGCGCGGGCCGGGCGCGACCTCGAAGAGGTGATCGAGCTGAGCCGTTTGATCGGCAGAGACGCCGAGCGCATGTCGAAGGGCGCGGGTAAGCAGTAAGCCCGGGGGGCGCGACCTCAAGCCGGGAGCGCGGGCATCCCGCCCGCCATGAGCGCTGAAGCGCGAAAGCCGGGAAGCGCCGTCACTCGACGTCGAGTGACGGCGCTTCCCGGCTTTCGC
>DASVQJ010000388.1:0-2150 GCA_036389235.1 Pyrinomonadaceae bacterium
CAACTTCTTCGAGCTGGGCGGGCACTCGCTTCTGGCGGGGCAGGTGGCGGCGCGGGTGCGCGAGCGGCTGGGCGTGGAGGTGCCTTTGCGCAGCCTGTTCGAGCGGCCGACGGCGCGGCTGCTCGCCGAACTCATCGAGGCGAAGCTGAGCAAGGGAGCGGGCGGCGACGCGCCCGCCGGAAGGATCGGGCGGGTTGTCGGCGGCCCGGAGAGGCCCCTGTCGTTCGCGCAACAACGCCTCTGGTTCATGGAGAATTTAGAGACGGGCACCGCGGCTTATAACGTACCCAGTGCGTTTCGTCTGAGCGGCGGGCTCGACCTCTCTGTGCTTGAAAGGACTCTCAACGAAGTCATACGCCGCCACGAGGTCTTGCGCACCAGCTTCGCGACTTCAGCCGACGGCCAGCCCGTGCAGGTGATTCACGCCCCCCGGCCCGTGTCGCTGCCGCTGCTCGACCTCTCCGGCCTCTCGCCAGAGATGCGTGAGGCGGAGGTGCGGCTCCTGGCCAGCGATGAAGCGCAGGAGCCGTTCGACTTGACTCAGGCGCCGCTGCTGCGCGCGCGGCTGCTCAAGCTCTCGGCGGAGGAGCACGTGGCGCTGTTTACGATGCACCACATCGTCTGCGACGGCTGGTCGATGGGCGTGCTGGTGCGCGAGGTGGCGGCGCTCTACGAGGCTTACTCGAAAGGCGAGCCTTCGCCGCTCGGGGAACTGCCCATGCAGTACGCCGACTACGCCGCCTGGCAGCGGTCGTGGCTGACGGGCGAGGTGCTCGAACGTCAGCTCGACTACTGGACGGGGCAGCTGACGGGCGGCGAGGCGGGCGGCGAGCTGCCCGTCCTTGAGCTGCCTGCGGACAGGCCGCGCCCGGCCGCGCAGAGTTATAAGGGGGCCGTGCACGGCTTCGAGCTATCGGACGAGCTGACGGCGGGGCTCAAGCGTTTGAGCCGGTCGGAGGGCGTGACCCTTTACATGCTCATGCTGGCAGCCTTCCAGACTTTACTCCACCGCTACAGCGGCCAGGAGCAGGTGTTGGTCGGCACGCCGAGCGCGGGGCGGAGTCGTGAAGAGCTGGAAGGGCTCATCGGCTTCTTCGTCAACACGCTCGTCATGCGCGGCGACCTGAGCGGCGGGCCGAGCTTCAAGGAACTGCTCGGGCGTGTGCGCGAGGCGGCGCTGGGCGCCTACGCGCACCAGGACGTGCCCTTCGAGCTGCTCGTCGATAAGTTGCAGCCCGAGCGCGACCTGAGCCACACGCCGCTCTTCCGCGTCTGGTTCTTCCTGCAAGAGACCCCCGCGGCCCTGGAACTGCCGGGGTTAAGGCTGAGCCCGCTCAACGCGGAGAGGGGGCGCGTGCAGTTCGACCTGACGCTGAGCCTCGTCAAGGCCGGCGACCAGTTGCGGGGCGCGCTCGAATACAACACAGACCTCTTCGACGAGGCGACCGTCGTCCGGATGGGCGAGCACTTCAAGTCCATCCTCGCGGCCGTCGTCGCTGACCCCGGACGGCGCGTCTCCGGTCTGCCGCTCCTGAGCGAGGCCGAGCGGCGGCAACTCCTCGTCGAGTGGAACGACACGCGCGCCGAGATGCCCGCGCAGGGCTGCGTCCACAGGCTGTTCGAGCAGGCGGCGGAACTTTATCCGGAGGAGGCGGCGCTGGAGTTCGAGGGGCGGCAACTCACCTACGCCGAGTTGAACGCGCGCGCGAACCGGCTCGCGCGACACCTGCGGCGGCTGGGCGCGGGCCCCGAGTCCCTGGTCGGCATCCTTCTGGAGAGGTCGGCGGAGACGGTGGTCGCTATCCTCGGCGTCCTCAAGGCGGGGGCGGCCTACGTCCCGCTCGACCCCGAGTACCCGCAGGACCGTCTCTCCTTCATCCTCGAAGACGCGCGAGTCTCCGTACTGCTGACGCAGGAGAGCGTGCGAGGCCGCCTGCCCGAATACGAAGGCCCCACGGTCGGCCTCGGAACGGAGTGGGACGAACGCATCGCCCTTGAGAGCGCGGAGGACTTGGAGGGCGGGGCCGCGCCCGAGGGCCTGGCCTACGTCATCTACACGTCGGGCTCGACGGGGAGGCCGAAGGGCGTGGCCGTCGGCCACCGCGGGCTGTGCAACCTGGCCGCGGCGCAGGCCAGCGAGTTCGGCATCA
>DASVQJ010000389.1:0-7197 GCA_036389235.1 Pyrinomonadaceae bacterium
GGAAGTGCTCGACATGGCCGAGCGTCTCTGCATCGTCGAGCACGTCGATCACGAACGCTTCCGGCGCGAGCCGCGCAAGGCCCTGCTGGAGGAGGTCTACGCGCTCTACGCCCTGAACGAGCTGGACACGTACCGCTACTCGGTCAGCTCGGCCGGCGCGGGCGGGATGGTGCAGATGATCGCCTCGACCTACCAGATGGTGCGGCAGGCGCACCCGGGCGTGGGGCTCAACCCGGACTTCGTCGCGGGGATGCGCAACCACGGCAACGCGCTCGAAGCGATGCTGCTCTACATGCAGGACACCTGGAGCGGCCTCGCGCTCAGCGAAGAGGTGCTCGACGCGCTGACGAATAAGACGGCGACGCGCGCCGAGCTGATGGCCGCCGGCTACAACTCGAACCCCGCGCGGCTGCCGCTCTACCTCCGCCGCGGCGGCACGGCCTGGCGCACGCTCATCCCGCGCGAGACGCAGATGTACCTACAGATTTACTCCTCGGTCGAAGGGCTCATGCAATTCAAGAACCGCGGCAGCGACAGCGCGCAGCCCGCGCCGCAGCGCCCCGCGTCGGGCACGTCGCAGGAGTAGGGAAGCGCTTGAGAGGTCGGAACCGCCTGCGGCAGCGGGCGGGCCTTGGTTATCCCGCAGCAACGGGTAGCAAAGGCCCGCCCGCTGCCGCGGGCGGTTCCGACTTTACCGCTCAAGCGAGGCGCGGTCCCAGTGCGCGTGGGTCGCGGCCGCCTCGTAGGTGGTTTGAAGGAACTGAAGGAGTGGAGCGTCGGGGTCTTCGGACGCGCGGACGGCTTCGTAGGGGAGGACGAACTCCTTGAAGTCGTTGTTGTAGTAGGCGCGCTCGGGGCCGACGCGCGCGGCGTTGAAGCCTTCGGGCTCGGGGTAGGCGTAGGAGTAGAAGATGGGCTCGGGGAGGGCGGGGCCGCCGGGCCAGAAGCCGGCGCTGGAGACCTCGTGCGAGTACGCCTCGCGCGTGACCGAGTCGGCGACGCCGGGCGCGCCGGGGTGCTCAGGCGCGCGGCGGCCGGAGAAGCGCGTCACGGCGAGGTCGAAGCTGCCCCAGAAGAAGTGGACGGGGCTGCACTTGCCCGCGAAGCCCGAGCGGAACCGCTGGAAGACGCGCTCGCACTGCACGAGCGCGCGCCAGAAGCGGTTCGCGTACTCGGGGTCGTAAGACTTGTGCTCAACGTCCCGCTCGAAGGGGACGGGGTTCTCGACCTCGACCGGCGTCGTCCAGATTCTCACTTCCAACCCCAGTTCCTTCATCGACGACGTGAACTCGCTGTAGAAGTCCGCGACCGTCCGCGGCGCGAGCGCGAGTTCGCGCGAGTCGCCCTCGTGCGTCTCGACGCGGAGCCTGTGGCCTCTGAAGTCGAAGTCTATCTGAAACGTCCTCTGCCCGTACGGCACCGGCGAGGTCGTCAAGCCCCTCGACGTGACGTAGAGCGGCACCTGCCACCAGTGGTTCAGGTGCGGCGCCTGCGCCAGCCGCACCTTGCCCACCACCTGCGTCCACATGTGCAGCGTCGCCAAAGTCTCGCGCCACCCGTCGAACGGGAGTGCGGGCCAGGTTTCGTCGGCGCCGTTCGTCTCGGGGAAGGTCATCGTCTCGCCTCCTGTCGGTCGTCAACTTAATCGCCGTACTGTAGGCGCTCGTCGGGCGTCGGGTCGGGGAGGGCTTCGCGGCGCGAGTCGTCGGCGTACTGGAGTTTGTAGAGGCGCCAGTAGAGGTCGCGGCGCGCGAGGAGCTGCTGGTGCGAGCCGCGCTCGCGCAGCTCGCCGTGGTGGAGGACGAGTATCTGGTCGGCGCGCTGGACGGTCGAGAGGCGGTGCGCGACGACGATGGACGTGCGGTCGCGGAGCACGCGCTCGATGGCCCGCTGGATGAGCTGCTCGGTCTCGGTGTCGATGGAGCTGGTCGCCTCGTCGAGGATGAGGAGCGCCGGGTCGAAGGCGAGCGCGCGGGCGAAAGAGATGAGCTGCTTCTGGCCGACGGAGAGCCCGGCGCCGCGCTCGCGCACCTCCGACTTGAAGCCCTCGGGCAGGCGCTCGATGAAGCCGTCGGCGTGCACCTCGCGCGCGGCCCAGGCGACGCGCTCGTCCGACACGTCCTCGCGGCCGAGCCGGATGTTGCCCTCGACGGTGCCGCTGAAGAGGAACACGTCCTGCAAGACGACCGCGAAGTTCTCGCGCAGAGACTTCAAGTCCCACTCGCGCACGTCCACGCCGTCCAGCAAGACCTGCCCGCGCTGCACGTCGTAGAAGCGCATGAGGAGGTTCGTGATCGTCGTCTTCCCCGAGCCCGTGTGGCCGACGAGCGCGATGGTCTGTCCGGGCTCGGCCGTGAACGACACGTCCTTCAGGACCCAGTCCTCGCCCTTGTAGGCGAACCAGACGTCGCGGAACTCGACGCGGCCGCGCGCGCGCCCGGACTTCTTCGGGCTCTCCGGCGTCGTGATGGCGACGGGCAGGTCGAGCGTGCGGAAGATGCGGTGCGAGGCGACGAGCGCCGCCTGGAAGACGTTGTACTTGTCCGAGATGTCGCGGATGGGCTGGAAGAGCCTCTGCGAATACTGGATGAAGGCGACGAGCGCGCCGATGGAGAGCACCTCCCGGGTCGGCGTGTTCTGCATCACGCGCCAGCCGCCGTACCAGACGATGAGCGCGACGCCGAGCGACCCGATGAGATCGACGAGCGGGAAGAAGACCGCGTAGTAGAAGATGGTCTGGACGTTGGCCTGCCGGTAGTCGTCGTTGGCGTCGTGGAACTGGCGCAGCGACTTCGCCTCGCGGTTGAAAATCTGGACGGTCTGCGCGCCGGAGATGTGCTCCTGGAGGAAGGAGTTGATGCGCGCCAGCTTCGTCCGCACGAGGTCGTAGCCGCGCCGCGCGTGCTTGCGGAACCAGGTCGTCGCCGCAAACAGCAGCGGCACGGTGACGAGCGCGACGAGCGTCAGCCGCCAGTCCATCCACGCCATGAAGCCGATGATGGCGAAGACCATCAGCACGTCGCCCAGCCCCTCGATGACGCCCGAGGTGAAGAGTTCGTTCAGCGCGTCCACGTCCGAGGTGAGGCGCGTCATGATGCGGCCGACGGGGTTGCGGTCGAAGTAGGCGACCTCCTGCCGCTGGAGCTTGGCGTACAGCTCCGCGCGCAGGTCGTACATGACGTGCTGGCCGACCGACTGGAGGAGGACGGCCTGGAAGTAGGAGGCCAGCAACTGCAACAGCTTGACGCCGAGGAAGGCGAGCGCGAGCCACTGCAAGCCCGACAAATTCTTCGGGATGATGTGCCAGTCGATGGCGTACTGGAAGAACTTCGGCTCGACCACGCCGAGCGCGTTGACGATGAACGTGAGGGCGAGCGCCGGCACGATCAGGCGCCGGTACGGCCGCAGGTAGCGCAGCAGCCGCCACGCGCTCCCGCGGTCGAACTTCTTGAGCGCCTCCTCCTCGTGAAACTGTTGGACTGTCGCTGACATTCTTTGTCTAAACTTCCGCCGCCCCTTGCGGCTCACACCAAGGACTTACGAAACGCCGCCTCCACCTGCTCGCGCCGCGGGAAGTGCAGCAGCATGCCGAGCGCGCCCAGCGCGAAGAGCAGGTAGGCGGCGTCGTTCCGTGTGACAAAAATCCCCACCAGCCCTAAGAGGACGCCCGACTCGCAGAGCGCCATCGCCAGCGTGAACCCGGCCTGCACCAGCATGGGCTGTTGGTGCTTCTCCGCGCGCCCGTAGAAGCCCGCCTTCACGACGAAGGAGGCGGCGACGGCCGAGAGCGCCAGGGCCGCCAGCGCGTAGAGCAACGGTCGGACGCCCCGGCCGATCTCGCCCGGCAGCCCGGACGGCCGCGTGACCCACGTCACGAGGGCGAACAGGCCGACGCATATCAGGAAGACGACCCAGAGTATCCGCATCGTGCGGAGGTAAGCCTCGGGTCCCGCGCTCGTGGCTGGCCGGTTCAACATCTTCCGCCGACGTCCTTTCCAGACCGCCCGGGTTCAGCTCGCCGCCAGCTCCTCTTCGAGCAACTGGCGCTCGTGGAGGTCTGCGTACTCGCCGCCCAGGGCGAGCAGCTCGTCGTGCGTGCCGCGCTCGACGATGCGGCCTTCGTCGAGGACGCAGATCAAGTCCGCGTCGCGGACGGTCGAGATGCGGTGCGAGACGATGAGCGAGGTGCGCTCGCGCATCACGCCGCGCAGCCGCCCCAGAATCTTCTCCTCGGTGTAGGTGTCCACGGCCGAGAGCGCGTCGTCGAGGATGAGGATGCGCGGCTGGCGCATGACGGCGCGGGCAATCGCCGTGCGCTGCTTCTGCCCGCCCGAGAGCGTGATGCCGCGCTCGCCGACCATCGTGTCGAAGCCGTCGGGGAACTCGCGCACGTCGTCGGCGAGGCCCGCGATCTCGGCCGCCCACTCCACCTCCGCGCGGGAGGCTTTCTCGACGCCGAACGCGACGTTCTCCGCGAGCGTCTCGCTGAAGAGGAAGGTCTCCTGCGGGACGTAGCCGATCACCGCGCGCAACTGCGCGAGCGGGTAGTCGCGCACGTCCACGCCGTCCACGAAGACCGTGCCCGGCGGCGGCTCGACCACGCGCGGCAGCAGGTTCATCAGGGTGGACTTGCCCGAGCCCGTCCGGCCGACGAAGGCCACCGTCTGCCCGGCTTCGATGATCAAGTCCACATCCTTCAGGACGGCCGGCGAGTGGTCGCCGTAGGCGAACGTCAGGTTCCGAAACTCGATGCGGCCGCGGACGGGCGGCTGCCCCCTGACCGCGGGCGCGTCCCTGATGGCCGGCTCGGCGGCGAAGACGGCGTTCATCCGCTTGAGGCTCGCCGTGCCGCGCTGGTAGAGGTTGGCGACGTAGCCGAGCGCGATGAGCGGCCAGATGAGCCGCATCAGAAACATCGTGAACTCGACGAACTGCCCCTCCGTCATCTCGCCGCGCACGGCGAGCACCCCGCCGTACCAGACGATCAAAACCATCCCGAGCCCGATGAAGAACTGGATGAGCGGCCGCATCACGGCCGAGATGCGCACGAGCGCGAGGTTGCGCGTCGCGTACTCGCGGTTGAGGGCCTTGAACGCCCCGACCTCGGCGTCCTCCTGCGCGTAGGCGCGCACGACCCGCACGCCCGAGATGTTCTCCTGCGCGCGCGCCGTGATGTGCGAGAAGAACTCCTGAATCTTCTCGAAGCGGACGTGCACCTGCTGGCCGAAGTACTTCACCGTCAGGGAGACGAGCGGCATCGTCACGAGGAGCAGCAGCGTCAGGCGCACGCTGATCCGCAGCATCAGCGGGAGGATGATGACGACGACGAAGACCGTCTGGAGCGTGTACATCACCATCGGGCCGGCGAGCTGGCGGACGGCCGCGAGGTCGTTCGTGGCGCGCGCCATCAGGTCGCCCGTGCGGTGCTCCTGGAAGAAGGTGAGCGGCTGGCGTTGCAGGTGCGCGTAGAAGTCCTGCCGCAGGTCGTACTCGACGTGGCGCGACATGCCGATCAGGATGCGCCTTTGGAGGAAGAGGAAGACGCCGCTGACGACGCTGGCGCCGACGATGAAGAGCGACAGGCGCGTGATCCCCTCCCAGGTGGGGCCGGCGCCCAGCTCGTCCACCGCGCGCCCGACGTAGACGGGGATGAGCAGGCCGAAGACGGTCGAGGCGAGGATGCAGAAGACGCCGACGAACAGAGACTTCTTGTAAGGGCGGAAGTAGAGCGCGAATTTTCGCAGGTCGTCCATGAGAGCAGAGCCGGCCGCCGGGCCGTACAAAGTATAAAAGCCTTCGCCTGTCCTTTACGTTTACTCCGACGCCTATGATGCGCGATTTTCGCCCCCAAAGCCAAACGCTCTACGCGGTAGTAGACAGTAGACAGTAGTCAGTAGCCAGTAGAGAAGGGTAAAGGCGGCGTGGTTCTCATCATTGACTGATGAAAATCGCGCCGCCTATTTTTCTACCGACTACTGTCTACTGACTACTTGTTACGAGGGGTTGCAGGACTCCTGCATCTCCGCGAGCGTGGGCGCCTCGGGCTGCACGCCGTCGAAGACCTCGCAGGTCTCGTGCCTGGGCAGGACGGGTTCGTAGGGGGGGCTGAAGATGTCTTCGGGCGGAAGCTCCGCGGTCGAGCAGACCTTGTTGCGCCCCGAGCGCTTGGCGAGGAAGAGCGCGCGGTCGGCGCTCGTCACCAGAAGCTCGCGCGAGCTGGCGTCGAGCGGGAAGGTCGCCACGCCGAGCGAGGCCGTGATGCACCCGACGCCCGGCACCTCCGTGCGCTCGATGCGCGAGCGCAGGCGCTCGGCGACGACGAGCGCGCCCTCGGGGCCGGCCTGCGGCAGGATGATGGCGAACTCCTCGCCGCCGTAGCGCGCGGCCGTGTCCACGCCGCGCACCTCCTCGCGCAGGGCGTTGGCGAGGATGCGCAGCGCGGCGTCGCCCGCGTCGTGCCCGTGCGTGTCGTTGACGCGCTTGAAATGGTCGATGTCCAGGAGGATGAGCGAGACGGGCTGGCGCATGCGCGTGGCGAGGTGCAGGTCGCGCTCAAGCTGTATCTCGAAGAAGCGGCGGTTGAAGCAGCCCGTCAGGCCGTCGGTCAAAGCCTGGTGCTGCATCTGCTGGAAGAGGCGCGCGTGGTTGACCGCGACGGCCACCTGGTCGGCCACCGTGCGCATCAGCAGCAGCTCGTTGTCCTGCCAGACGTGGCGCGTGTCGTCGGACGTGACCATCAGCACGCCCATCATCCGCTCGCGGTAGATGACGGGGACGGCCGCCACGGGCCGCGTGTCGTCCTGCCCGGCGATGGAGGAGCCGTCCTGCACGAAGGTCTTGGCGCGGCCGCGCAGGCGCGCGCCGACGGCTTCGAGGTCGCCGAGCAGCTCCGTCTGCTGCGCCCCGCCGCCGTTGCCGTCGCGGTAGTAGCAGGTCGTCAAAGACGGCTGGCCGTGCTCGCCCTCGACGCTCAGGGCGCTGTGCTGCGCGCCGAGCGCGCGGCCCACCTCGTTGACCGTCGTCTGGAGGACGCTCGGCAGCTCCAGGGAGCTGCGGATGTCGCGGGCGATGCGGTTGACGGCGACCTCGCGCACGGCCTGCTCCTGAAGGAGCCGCGCCAGCTTCGTCGTCACGGAGACGGTGAGCTGCAAAGATGTCGTCTTCGGCACGCAGGTCCGCACGGCCTTCGAGAAGACG
>DASVQJ010000390.1:0-2058 GCA_036389235.1 Pyrinomonadaceae bacterium
ACGCTCATCGGCGCGGCGGCCGAGACGGTAGCGAAGTTAGTGCCCGGCGCGGTCGAGCGCGGGGCGCGCGCCCGCTGGTGGCGGCGCGCGGGCACGAAGTCGCGCGGCTTCCGCTACGAGGACGCGCGGGGCAAAAGGATCACGGACGAGGCGGCGCTCGCGCGCGTCAAGTCGCTCGCGATCCCCCCGGCGTGGCGGCACGTCCGCGTCGCGCCGGGCGCGCACTGCCGCGTGCAGGCCATCGGGGTCGACAAGCTGGGGCGCGTGCAGCGCATCTACGACCCGCTGTTCGTCGCGCGCCGGCGGCGCGAGAAGTACGACAAGATCGTCCGCTTCGGCGAGGCGCTTCCCTCTTTGCGCCGCCGGACGAACGAGGACATCGCGCGCGAGGGGCTGCCGCGCGAGCGCGTGCTGGCCGTCGTGATACGCCTCATCAACGAGCTGCACTTCCGCGTCGGCTCCGAGGAGAGCGTCAAGAAGTACCGCACCTACGGCGTGACGACGCTGCGCAACCGCCATCTAGAGATAGAGCCGGGCGGCCGCCTCGTCTTCAAGTTCACGGGCAAGCACCACATCAAGCACCGCCGCATCCTCGTGGACGAAGAACTCGCCGCGCTCGTCCGCGACATCAAGTCGCTCGGCGGGTCGAAGCTCTTCCAGTACGTCGGCGAGGACGGGCGCCGGCACCCCGTCAGCCCGCGCGACGTGAACGACTACATCAAGGCCGCGGCCGGGCCGGAGTTCTCGGCGAAGGACTTCCGCACGTGGGGCGGGACGCTTTCGGCGGCGGTCGAGCTGGCCGAGCTCGGGTGCTGCGAGGACGAACGCCGCGCGAAGAAGAACGTGGCGGCGGCCGTCAAGCGCGTCGCCGAGCGCCTGGGCAACACGCCGACCGTCTGCCGCTCCTGCTACATACACCCCACGGTGCTCGAAGCCTACGAGCGCGGCCGCTCCGTCGAAGAGTTCCGCCCGCGCCGCGCGCGCCGCCTGATACAAGGCCGGCAGCCCGACTACAGCGTCGAAGAGCTGGCGCTCCTCAAGCTCCTGCGCGCGCACAAGAACGGCAACGCCACCTGAAGGCGTAAGCCGTGAACCGTCAACCGTGACAAGAAAGAACTGCTTTTATCTTGTCACGGTTGACGGTTCACGGCTCACGGCAGTCGGATTCCGCTCACTGCCCAGGGGCGGCGGCCGCACTCCTTTGCAGCGAAGGCGTCCGGTACTTCTCAAGCAGCTTCCACAGCAGGACGACGCTGCCGTCGTCGTCCTTCCGCACGACGCGGAAGGCGACCAGCACGTCCGACTCACCGTAGACGATGGAGCGCACGGCGTACGTCCTGCCGGGGGCGGCGAGCAGACGCCTGGTATAGCTCCACTCGCCCTCCCGGTGCGCGGGGTAGAACTGCCGGCCCGCCCGCCGCGCCTCGGCCTCGGCCGAAGGGGCCTCGAAGCCTGCCATGAACCGCACGGCCTCCGCCTGGGTCGAGACGGCTTCGAGCGGCACGTCGCCCAGTTCGGTCATGAACCCGAAATCGGCGCCGCCGAACCCGACTTGGAACTGTCCCTGCTCCAGCCCGATGTCCGTCGAGTGCCCGTACTCGTTCGTCCGCAGGGTGAATGAGTAGTAGGCGCCGCCGCCCCTCATCGAGAGCTTGTTGTCCCACTTCTCGCGCGGCAGGAGGCGGACGAGCCCCGTGTCGGGGCGCGCCAGAAACTCCGCGTGGGCTTTGCGGTCTTCGTCCGAAGGCGCGAGCAGCACCGCCTCCCGCGCCCTGATCTGCTCGCGCAGCGACTCGATCTCGGCCGCGGCGCGCGCCCGATTGTCCCCCTGCGCCCGGGCCTGCGCGCACACGGTCAGACAAAGAAGGAAGAGCGTCAGGGCGTTGAACAATCTTCTGATTGACATGATGAACCTCCGAACCGGGGAGCCGACGTGGGAAGGCGCCGGAGACGTTTCAGCCCGAGTACGTTTGTCAGAGACTTATACGCCCGGGCGGGGCGGCTGTAAAGAAGGGTAGGAGGGTGTCGGGTGTTAGGCGTTGGGGAAGAACATGCTTT
>DASVQJ010000391.1:0-3286 GCA_036389235.1 Pyrinomonadaceae bacterium
CGGGTCGTAGGGCATGATCATCACGTCCTGCTGCCCGATGCAGTAGCAGCGCACGAACTGATCCCAGTCGACCATCTCCTGCAACGTCATGCAGAGCGTCCCCGTCGTGTCGTAGACCTTCCACAGCTCTTCGAGGCTGTCGACGCGCGAGACGTTCTTCCAGCCGCCGCCGTCGAACGGCTTGATGATGGCGGGGAAGCCGACGTAGTCGGCGATGGCCTGCCAGTCGAGCGGGAATTCGAGGTTGCGCAGGCTCTCGCCCGTGATGCCCTCGATGTAGTTCTTCTGCGGGAGCAGGACGGTGCGCGGGATGGCGACGCCGAGCTTCGTGGCGAGCGAGTAGTTGAAGAACTTGTCGTCGGCCGACCACCAGAACGGGTTGTTGATGACGACGGTGCCTTCGAGCGCCGCGCGCTTGAGGAAGGCGCGGTAGAAGGGCACCTCGTGCGAGATGCGGTCGATGATGAGGTCGTAGCCGACGCCCGCGTCGTGGCGCACGCCGCCCACCTTGACGAACTCGGCGACGACCTCGCCGCCGCCCCGCTCGTTGATGCTCTCGATGAGCGAGACGGGGAACGTCCGCTCGCGGCCGACCAGCAGTCCTACTTTTTTCACGGTTCCTGTCCTTTCGCTGAAACTAGGGAGTCAGGAGTCGGGGGTCAGAATAGAGAAAGCTCTCGTCGCTTCTTTATTCTGACTCCCGACTCCTGAATTCCTCGGCATCTATGAAAACACAGGACTTTACAGGCAGGCGCGCGGGGTTGTCAAAGCGCGGGCGGGCATCCGCCGCAAGGCCATTGGCATCAATTGTTTTGGACTGAAAGTGCGCCCCCGCCGCGTGGGGCGGCGGCCCGGCGGATGTGTTACAATCCGCCGAAGTTCGGCCGCCGAAGCTCTCCTCAGGCGCGGCGCCCGGGCCGGGACCGCCGGGCGATCAACTCAGGAATGGAGAACAACTCAGTGTTACGACGCTTACTCGTGTGCGCGCTGTCGGCGCTCTTGACCGCCGCGGCGGGCACGCTCGCGGCCGCCCCCGCCGCGGCGCAGGAGAAGGAGCCGAAGGCGGAGGAGAAGCCGAAGAAGAAGGAGGAGCAGCCGAAGCCGGTCAAGCCGGACAGGAACAACCCGACGGCCGACCAGGTCGCGGAGACGGTCGTCCTCGTCTACGGCTCGCGCGCGGGGCTCCAGCAGATCAGGCGCACGGGCGTCGAGCGCGGACGCATCACGCGCCCCGGCCAGGACGGGCGCCCCGAGGAGATCGCCTACGAGCGCACCTTCAAGCGCGGCGAGACGTACGAGAAGGACAAGATTCGCTTCGACCAGCGCCTCTCCTCGCTCCAGTATTCGCTCGTCCTCAACGACGGGCGCGTGACCGGCATCCTGCGCGGCACGCAGTTCACGCCGAAGCAGGAGGACGTGACGAGCCTGATGACCGACCGCGTCCACGGCCTCGACGCGCTGCTGCGCTACAAGGAGAGCGGCGCGGCGGTCAAGTACAACGGCAAGGAGACGCAGAAGGGCTTAGACCTCTGGGTGCTCGACCTGACGGACAAGGAGCAGCGCGCGACGCGCTTCTACATCAGCGCGAAGACGGGGCGCGTGCTCTGGCTCGAATACGAGGAGGCGGGCGTCAAGTACCGGCGCACCTTCCACGACTACCGCGTCGTGCAGGGCACGCTCGTCCCCTACCGCTCCGTCCTCTACGCGGGCGAGCGGCAGGTCGAAGAGTCGCAGGTGCTCACCGTCACCTACGGCGTCAAGACCGAGGACTCCGTCTTCGCCGCCGAGGCGGCCTCCGCGCAGCAGTAAGAAGTTTAATAAGTCAGCAACACACGGCCGCCCGCCCGCGCCCTCTGAGCGCGGGCGGGCGGCTCCGTTATGGCGGTCAGTACCGCCCGCGGTAGCGGGCGGGTCTTGGCGTCCCGGCGCCCCCGGGTTGCGAAGGCCCGCCCGCTACCGCGGGCGGTACTGACCCGTCTGTTGGCGAGGCTAGAATTCATGTGATAGTATCCCGCCAATTCGAAACAGTGCGTTTGAAAGGGACACAGCCGGGGCTCGCCGCCCGGCGCGGCGGCGGCCGAAGTGTAGCCCCTCGCCCCCACTGCACAACCTGGTTAGGACTGAAAAGTCTCCTGTTTTCACCCCGCTTGAGGAGTGTGTTTATGAGCAACCGACTCGTCGAAATCATGAAGCTCGGCCAGTCCATCTGGTACGACAACATCCGCCGCGCGATGCTCACGACCGGCGACCTGCGGAAGAAGATCGAGGAGGACGACCTGCGCGGCGTCACCTCGAACCCGACCATCTTCGAGAAGGCCATCACGGGCTCGACCGACTACGACGAGCAGATGCGCCAGCTCGTCCAGTCCGGCAAGAACGTCTCCGAGATTTACGAAGATCTCGTCGTGCAGGACATCGCCGACGCCGCCGACACGCTCAAGCCCGTCTACGACAGGACGGACGGGCTCGACGGCTACATCAGCCTCGAAGTCAGCCCGAAGCTCGCCTACGAGACGCAAGGGACGATTGACGAGGCGACGCGCCTGTTCGAGCGCCTCGGCCGCGCGAACGTGATGATCAAGATTCCCGCGGCGCAGGAGGGCCTGCCGGCCATCGAGGAGTGCATCTACCGCGGCATCAACATCAACGTCACGATGATCTTCTCGATAGAGAACTACGAGCAGGTCGCGGAGGCTTTCATCCGGGGGCTCGAACGCCGCGCCGCCGAGGGAAAGAGCGTCGAGCGCATCGCCTCGGTCGCCAGCTTCTTCGTCTCGCGCGTGGACACGGCCATTGACGCGGACCTCGAATACAAGGCGCGCCACGCCTCGACGCCCGAGGAGAAGAAGCGGCTCGAATCGCTCCTGGGCCGCGCGGCCGTCGCCAACGCGAAGCTCGCCTACCAGAAGTACAAGGAGATTTTCCACGGCGCGCGCTTCGCCGACTTGAAGGCGAAGGGCGCGCAGGTGCAGCGCTGCCTCTGGGCCTCGACGGGGACGAAGAACCCCGAATACTCCGACGTGCTCTACGTCGACAACCTCATCGGCCCCGAGACCGTCAACACCGTCCCGCCCGCGACCTACACCGCGATACGCGACCACGGCAAAGTCGCCCTCACGCTCGAAGAGGGGGTCGAAGAGTGCCGCGCGCTCACCGGCCAGCTCGCCGAGGCCGGCATCGACCTCGCCGCCGTCACCGAGAAGCTCCAGAAGGACGGCCTGGAGGCCTTCGTCAACTCGTTCGACACGCTCGTCGAGTCCATCGAGTCGAAGCGCGACGCGCTGCT
>DASVQJ010000392.1:0-30657 GCA_036389235.1 Pyrinomonadaceae bacterium
ATAATACGATTTCCTCTGCGCCCCTCCGCGCCCTCTGCGCCTCCGCGTTGAACGAATCCGGCTCAACGCTCAAGGTTGAGAGAAACGGTGACCTACCTCTCGGTCTCCGCCCCGGGCTTGCGCGGCGGGGCGTTCTTCACGTGCTTGTCGAACCAGTTGATCATCTCGTAGAGAACGTGCTCGGTCGTCTCGCGCGCGGCGTAGCCGTGTGCTTCGAGCGGGAGCGTGACGTAGCGGACGGTCGCCCCGTGTCCGCGCAGCGCCTGGTACATGCGCTCCGACTGGATGGGGAAGGTGCCGGTGTTGTTGTCGGCCTCCCCGTGGATGAGCAGGATCGGCTCGTTGATCTTGTGCGCCACCATGAAGGGCGAAACCTTGATGTACATCTCGGGCGCCTCCCACAGCGTGCGCCGCTCGGTCTGGAAGCCGAAGGGCGTCAGCGTGCGGTTGTACGCGCCGCTGCGCGCGATGCCGGCGCGGAAGAGGTCGGAGTGCGCGAGCAGGTTCGCCGTCATGAACGCGCCGTAGGAGTGCCCGCCGACGCCGACGCGCTCGGGGTCGGTCACGCCCATCTCGACCGCCTTGTCTATGGCCGCCTTCGCGCTGGCGACGATCTGCTCGACGTACGTGTTGTTCATCGTCTCGGGGTCGCCGACGATGGGCATCGTGGCGTTGTCGAGCACGGCGTAGCCCGCGAGCAGGAAGAAGAGGTGCGACGGCCCCGTGATCGCCGTGTACCGCTGCGTCGAGCCCGTCACCTGCCCGGCCGTCGCCGGGTCGTTGAACTCTAAAGGATAAGCCCAGACGACCGTCGGCAGCCGCGTCCCCTCCCTGTAGCCCGGCGGCAGGTAGAGCGTGAACGACAGCTCGACGCCGTCGGCGCGCTTGTACTTGACGAGCTGCTTCCTGATGTCGCGCAACTGCGGCGTCGCGTCCGGGATGTTCGTGAGCGCCCTCAAGCCCGAGTCGCCGGCCGCGCCGCCCGGCCCGAGCGTGCGGACGTAGAAGTTCCCGGGCTCTATGGGGCGCTCGCGGCGCGTAATGACCTGGGTCGCGTCGTCGTTGGCGAGCGCGACGACGGTCTCGTACGCCTTCTCGTCGCTGCGGAAGAGCCGCTCCGGCTTCAGCGTCTGTAGGTTCAGACGGTCGAGGAACGGGCGGTCGCCCTCGGGCGACGAGCCCGCGCCGGTCAGGTAGATGAAGTCGCCGTGGCGCTCGATGACCCTACTCCCGTTCGGCAGCACGGTCATCATCGGCGTGCCCGGGTGGTTGTAGCGCTCGTTCAAGCTGTGGCTCCACACGACGCGCGGCGCGGCCTGCGGGCTCTTCGCGTCGAGCAACTGCGTGCGCAGCCAGCGCTTGTCGCGGTCGTAGTCGCGCACGAACATCAGCTCGCCGCGCTCGTCCCACTCCACACCCCGAAAGCGGTGCTCGGTCTTGAAGATTTCGGAGGGCTGCCCCGCGAACGGCGCCTTCAGCGAAAGTATGCGGTCGCGGTGCGCGACCTTCTTGCGCGGGTCGCCTTCGTCGAGCGCCTCGGCCCAGACGAGCGTGGCCGGCTCGGTCGGGTGCCACTGGTACGAGCGCGGCCCCTTCGGCACGCCCTCGATGGGCACCTCGTCTGCGAGCGGGAGGCTCGCCAGCTTGTGCACGACCTTAGCGTCCCGGTTCCACACCTCGACCTCTTTCGGGAAGTCATCGGCCGGGTGCAGGTACGAGTAGGGACGGCGCAGGCGCGCGACGAGGATGTGCGCGCCGTCGGGCGAGGGCTCCGCCTCCTCGAAGACGGCGGGCGCGCCGAGCGTCGTCGCCCTCCCCGACTCCGCGTCCACCAGCGCGAGCTGCACCGTCGCGTAGTAGTCGAAGAGGTCTTCGTCGTGCGGGTTCTTCAGAAGGTCTTGATAGGTTCGCACGGGGCCGGGCCGGCCCGAGCTCTCCTGAACGTTCGGGGCCTTCGGCACCGTCTCTTCCGCGGGCGGGGCGCCGCGCCGCGCGGGCACGGTCTGCACCAGCAGCGTCCTGTTGTCCGGCATCCAACTGACGGGCTTGCCGTAGACGGCGCCCACCGCGACGCCCTTCAGCTTCCACGCGCGCGCGGTCGAAGCGTCGCCCGCCCACAGCTCGATGCCGGCGGGCGTCGTGTTGGTGAAGGCGAAGCGGCGGCCGTCGGCGCTCCACACGGGGAGCCCCGCCTGCGCGCCGGCCGGCAGCTCGACCTTGCGCTCCGAGCCGTCGGAGACCTTCTTGAGGGTCAGGGCGACGTAATACGGCGCGCGGTGGCGCCCCGTCGTGTTCGGGTTGATGCGCAGGCCCGCCAGCCGCAACATGGGCTGCGCCAGCTCCGAGAGCGGCGGGTAGCGCACGCCCTGCGCGAGCAGCATGTACTCGCGCGTCGGGCTCAGGGCGCCCGTGGGCGGCACCGGCGCGCCGAGCACGTCGAGCACGGCCTGCGGCGGCTTCTGGTATGTCTGCGCCGAGAGGGCGCCGGCCGCGGCCAGTAGTGCGCAGAGCGCGGCGAGCGCGGCGCGTGCGCGTGAAGGAGTTCGGCGGTCGATAAGTTTGAAAGCCATGGCTCAGGGTCTCCTCCGCAGAGGTCAGTCCGCACGGTTTGTCTTGGAGGTTTAGGGCCGGCGGGTGACCGGCGCGAGAGAGTTTGCGTCCGCCCCCCGGCGCGTGTCAAACGGCGCCCGCCGAGAGGCTCCCCCCGTAAACGGCCGCCCCGCAGGCCCGCTTGACAAAGGCGTTCTAATCAGTAGAATTCAAACGCTCACGCGGGAGTAACTCAGCGGTAGAGTGCGACCTTGCCAAGGTCGAAGTCGCGGGTTCAAATCCCGTCTCCCGCTTCGAAACGATGAAGTCGGAACGCCGAACGCGGAACTATGACACACACAGTTCATCGTTCAGCCTTCCGACTTCATCGTTTATACGGCGGCGTAGCCAAGTGGTAAGGCAGAGGTCTGCAAAACCTTTATTCGTCGGTTCGATTCCGACCGCCGCCTTAAATAGAATCGAATACTTGCGGGCAGCCAAACGGCTGCTCGTTTTTGTTTGTATCACTGATGTATCACTGAGGTGCGCGCTATCGGAAGCATTGCCTTATTCGAGCCTGTTCGGGGTCGCCGCATAGGGGCGAGGTGCTTCACGGCCTCCTTCGGCTAGGAGCAATCTTTGCAACGGAACAAAAAAAGCGGGGTCACGGCTGGGCGGCCGTGACCCCGTTTGCGCTGGGGTGGGAGTCAAAGTTGAGCCGGCGCGGCGGGCTGCGGGCCGGCGTGAGTGCTCCCGCCCCGGCGTGCGGTTAGTAGACGGCGATTGCGGCGATGTACCTCTCCGGCGTCGTCGGGGGGCCGCTGGGCCAGACCTGGCCGCCGCCGAAGCAGAAGTACTGGAGGTCCCTGTCGATCCCGACGTAGTAGATGCCGGGGGTGGTCGGCGCGGTCAGCGTCACGCTGGCGTGGCCGGTCGTGCCGGGCGTCGCGCCGGCCACCACGCTGGAAGCGCAGACCTGCGGTTGCGAGTTGGAGTTGAGGCCGACGTAGATTTGCACGATGCAGCCGGGGCACCAACTCTGCGTGTTGTTGAAGTCGAAGTCGAGGCTGAAGTTAGAGCCGGGGCTGACGTGGCTCTGGTTGCTGCCGCCGTTGACGCGCACGTTGGTGACGGTGATGCCCCAAACACTGGCGCCCATCGTCAGGGTCGGCGCGCCGGCCGGACCCTGCGCTCCCGTCTCGCCCTTCTCGCCCCTCTCGCCGGCGACACCTTGCGGCCCGGCCGGGCCTTGCATGCCGGCCGCGCCGGCCGGCCCGGTGTCGCCTTTATCGCCCTTGTCGCCCTTCAAGCCCTGCGGGCCTTGAGCGCCGGTAGCCCCCACGTCGCCCTTGTCACCCTTGTCACCTTTGTCGCCCTTCACGCCCTGGGGTCCCTGCGGCCCCTGTGCGCCGGTGGCGCCCTGGTCACCCTTGTCTCCCTTGTCGCCCTTCGCGCCCGCGGGGCCGACCGGGCCTTGCGGGCCTTGCGGGCCGGCGGGGCCTTGGGGGCCGGTGATGCTCCAGGTCACGTACGCCTCGTTGGGCTTGCATTCGGCGGCGGACGAGACCTGGCGGAGGTTGCCGTTCGCCGTGTTGCGGCAGGCCCGGACGGTCTGCGCGGACGCGGTCGAAGCGCCGAGCGTCAGGGCCAACAGCATCAGTGAGGGCATTAGCAGATGGCTGATTTTCCTCATGTGAAGTCTCCTTTCGGGGTAAACGAAGCCTCTCTGGAAATCAACGCCGGCTCCGAGACTGGGACGACAATGACTTATCCGAAGCTTCACGATGTGCGCGTTCGCCGACCGCACATCAGGGGTGTTTCTTCGAGCAGCGTAGGGACAACCCGCGCCGGGCTGCTCAGCGGCTCTTACGTGTGTCGCAACGCCGGCGGCGTTACGGTCTCTATCTGCTAATGCGGAAGCTTCTTTAAAACCCCCTCAGCCTTCGGCCGAAAAATTTTCGCCGCCGCCGGCCGGCTCCGACAGACGGACGAGGCCCCCGCGGCGGCGAAAGAAACTTCCTCTCGCCGCCGCGGGGGCCTCGGTTCAAACGTGGCTTAAGCCCCGCCTCAGCGGCGGGAGCGGCGCGCCGCGGCGCGGCCGTAACGGAGCTGCACTTGAATCAGGAGCGGCCTGTCGGACTCCGCGTCGGGCCGGTAGTAGAGCGTCTGCGGGGCGGGCGCGCCGGGCTTCAGTTTGCGCCGGCCGTCGGCGCCCGCCTCCCTCTCCTCCTTCGTCCACGGCCTGCCCGCGCCGCCCGCCAACTCCAGTCGCCCGACCCCCTCTCCCCAGGACTTCTCCCAGGAGGCCACGCGCGCCTCGGGGAGCCTCTGCGCCTGCGCGCCGACCTCCAAGCCTTCGAGCGGTTCTTTCGTGATGACGACGTGCAGGGACTCGCCGACGTGGTCGGCGCGGCTCCGCCGGAGGGTGAAATAAGGGACGCTGTCGTCCTGGCCGGGGATGTCGACGAGCCGCCCGGCCTCGACCCGGTTGTTGCCGCCGAGCGTGCGCGTGGTCGGGAAGATGAGGTACGGCTCGCCCTTCGTCCCGTCCGCGTACAGCTCGCGGTCGATGACGTAGAGGTAGCCGGTGCGCGCCGCCTCGATGCTCAGGCGCACGCGGTCTCCCTCGGAGAGCGCCGCGTCCGAGGGGACGCGCTCGGGTATCCACGCGACCGTGTCGGCCCCCTCGTGCGTCAAGAGTCTCTCGCCTTCGACCGCCGCCCCGGAAGGCCGCAGCCGCCAGACCGTGACGCCGACCACGGAGTCGGCCTTGACGCCTTCGCGCGAGACTCGCGGCGTCAGGATTTTATAGCCCCGCCGCGCGCCCCTCTTGCCCGAAGTCGGCCGCCTCACGCCCGCGCCGAAGGCGGTGTCCCAGAGGGCGCGGCTCGTCTCGTCGTCCCGCGCGCCCTGCCGCGCGGCGCCGACCCCCGCGAGGCAGAAAGTGAAGACGCACAGACAGAGCACGCGCCACCTCGACGGGCGCAGAGCCGAGTCGAAGACTCGACCGGCGAAGGCTCTTGAGTCGTTGCGCGCTTTCATCATCCGACCTCCTCTCACCTCCACTCGCCCTGCTGCACGAAGGCGGCCCAGTAGTAGGGCGACTGCCAGCGCCCCCGCTTCCACATCTCGACCTGCGCGGCGCGCAGCGCGTCCGCCGGCCGCCGCCCGCCCTTAATCATCCCGCCGTAGAGCCGCGACATTAAATCCGCCGTGCCCCTGTCGCTAACGTTCCAAAGGCTGACGATGACGCGCTCGGCGCCCGCGTACATGAACCCGCGCGTGAGGCCGACGAGCCCTTCGCCCCTGATCTCCTTCCCCAAACCGGTCTGGCAGGCGCTCAGCACGACCAGCTCCGCGGGGAGTTGCAGGTTGTAGATGTCGCGCGCCTTGAGGAGCCCGTCCTGCGCCCTGCCCCGCTCGTCCACGAGCGAGAGCACGACGGCCGAGAGCCCGGGCTTCTCGCTGTCCACGTAGCCGTGCGTGGCGAAGTGGACGTAACGATACTTGCCCAACTCGCCGCCGAGCGCCGTCGCACGGCTCGCGGCGAAATCGACGGCCCTCAGGTTCTTGCCCCCGGCCGCGGCCGCCAGAATCCGCTCCGCTTCCCGCCGCGTGTAAGGCAGGCGCGGGATGGCCGGCCTTCCGCCCTTCGTCCCGGCGGCGCCCTCGGAGAGGTGTTCGAGCAGCCGCGTCGAATCGGAGCCCGCGTCCCCGCCCGGCGTGCCTTCGGCGGGCCGAGCCGCGCCGTCGGACTCGGGCGCGACCCGACCGTCGAGGCTCTCGAAGACCGGGTCGGCGATGACGGCGACGTCGTAAGGCGCGGGCGCGCGGCCGGCCAACTCCCTCCTCTGCACCGCGAGCGCCGAGGCCGACGGCAGGTTGGCGATCTCGTAATCGAGGATTAAAGGGCGGTAGCCGCCGCCGGCCGCGGCCGTCGCGGCAGTCCCGGCCGCGCGCGTTCGGCTCGCGCCGTCTGGCGACGCAAGCATCGCGAAGGGGATGTACTGCAAAACGCCGTCGGGGACGATTGCCAGCCGACGCCCCTTCAGCTCGGCGGCGGCCGGCGCGAGCGTCATGCGGCTCAGCTCGGCCGCCGCCACGCGCAGCTCCGCGTCCGCGCGCGCGACCCTCTCCCGCCTCTGCCGCGCGCCCTCGCCCTTCGGCCGGAGGCTGCGCGCCGTGACGAGTCCGTAGAGCCTCCGCGCCGCCTGCTCGATCTCGGCCCGCCCCGGCAGCTCGTAGCTCTTCAGCGAGTCGCGGGTCACGGCCCAGAGGTAGCTGCGCTCGGCGCCGAGCGAGTATTCGAGGAGCAGCGTCTCCTCGTCGAGTAGCTGCCGCTGAATCTCACGCGGCCCGAGCGGGAGCGGCTGCGTGACGGAGGCGTAGCGCGGGCTGCGCCGCCGGATGTCTCCCTGCAACTGCTGGTACTCGGCCTCAAGCCCCTCGATCTCCTGCTTGAGGGCCGCGGCCTGCTCGGCCGCCCTCTGCTGCCCCCGCAGGCGTATCAGCCGCTCGGTCTTCGCGTCGAGCAGGCCCGCCAGCCGGCGCTCGCGTTCGAGCAGCGACGGGTCGGCGCCGCGCCGGATGTCTACGTTGAGTTCCGACAACACCTCAAGCAACTGGCGGGCGCGGGCGCGCTCGCTGACCTGGAGCGCGGCCGCGTCGTAGCCCCGCGAAGGGTCGAGCCGGTGCTGCCGCATCAGCAGGTCGATGTAGAACTCGTAGGCGTCCTGCTTCGACGCGAAGTAGGAGGTGCGCAACTGCGGGCTGACGACCCCGGCGCGCATCGACTCGACGAGCGAGACGGCGGCCTCGATCTGCGCGCGCGCGGCCGGGAGGTCGCCGCCGTCGCGCTCGACACGCGCGGCGCCCTGGCGCGCGTACGCCTCGACGCGGCGGTCGCCGAGGGCCTGCGACATCGAGACCGCCCGCCCGTAGCTCTCCGCGGCCTCGCGGGGGCGGCCCGAAAGCTCGTGCGCCTGCCCCAGGAAGGCGAGGGCGAGCGCCTCGCCGCGGCGGTCGCCTACGTCGCGGAAGATTCGGAGCGCCTCTTCGTGCCGTTCGAGACCCTTCCCCGGCTCGCCCGACGCCGAGTAGGTCGCCCCCATGCTGTTCAGTGTCGCGGCCTCGCCGCGGCGGTCGCCGGCCGCGCGCCGCAGCGGCAAAGCCTGTTCGAAGTAGTCGAGGGCCTTCGCCGTGTCGCCCGCCACGGCGGAGGCGTGCCCGAGGTTGTGGAGAGAGGTGGCCTCGCCCTGAACGTCTTTCGCCTCCCGCCGCAGCCGGAGCGCGTCCCGCAGGTACTCCGACGCCGACTGCGGCTCGCCGAGCGCGCTGTAGACGAGGCCGATATTGCCGAGCGTGTCGGCCTCCCTCCGGCGGCTGGCCCCGGCCTTCCTGTACGGGAGGGCCTGCCGGTAATAGTCGAGCGCCGTTTGCAGCTCGCCGAGGTTGTAATAGACGACGCCGATGTTGTTGAGCGTGTCGCCCTGCGCGGTGCCGTTCGTCAGGGTGCGCCAGAGCGCGAGCGCCCGACCGTAGTATTCGAGCGCCGTCTGCGGCTCGCCGAGGATGTCGTAGACGCCGCCGATGTTGTTGAGCAGGCGCGCCTCGCCGTGGCGGTCGCCGAGCGCGCGGCTGACGGGCAGCGCCTCGTTGTAGTAGCGGAGCGCCTTTTGCAGCTCGCCCGAGGCGTGATACCCGAGCGCGATGGAGTTGAGCGTCAGCGTCTCCAACGCGCGGTCGCCCAGCGAGCGGAAGACGGTC
Source organism: Pyrinomonadaceae bacterium (assembly GCA_036389235.1). Lineage (GTDB taxonomy): Bacteria > Acidobacteriota > Blastocatellia > Pyrinomonadales > Pyrinomonadaceae > QHXN01. The sequence continues at coordinate 8,296 of DASVQJ010000392.1, forward strand.
AGGGCGCCTTCCAACTTGTCGAGGGCCTCGCGCCGCGTGGCCGCCTCGGGGCGTGTGGCGAGTCTGTAGGCTTCGGCGAAGGCGCGCTCCGCTCCCACGCGCGCGAGGTCGGCCGGCGTCGGGTCGCGCAGCGCCTCCACGCCGATCTCGTAAGCGCCGGCGGCGGCCGACTTGTCGGGCGCGCGGACTTCGACGAGGTGCTCGCCCGACGCCTCGGCCACGTAGGAGAGTGACTCCGGCCCGCTGCTGCCGTTGGGGCTGTCGACCTCCAGCGGGCGCCGCTTCGACGGGTCGATCAGCGCGACGGCCACGTCGATCCCCTGCTGCTCCACGACGACGCGCACGTAGCGCCCGGCGTCGAGCACGACGCGAAAGAGGTGCGTCTCCCCGCCCGCCAGCGTCCGTTGCATCCGGGAGCCCTCTACGAGCACGGGGGCGTCGAGCTGCGGCGCGGCGCGGACGCCCGCCGCCGCGCCCGCACGCGGTGGGTGGGCGAGCGCGGCCAGGACGAGCAGCCAGGTGAGGCACGAGCCGGTGGGGCGCCGCGCCCGGCGGCGGCCGGGAGGTCTCTCCGAAGGCAGGCACACGCCGGGTGAGAGGGCCGTCGCCACGCGTTCGTGCGGAGCCCCCGTGCCGCCCGTCAGGCGCGAAGAACCTGCGCCGAGTTCGTGAGCCGGCATACTTCTTACCTCACCGGCGCGAGGCGGCGTCCGCGGGCCGCGAACGTCACGGCCAAGCCCCCCGCGGACGCCCGTCCCCTGCCGGGGTTATGGGCGGTGACGCTCTGTGTCCCCCCGCCCCCTGCCCCTGCGGGGCTTCTCTGTGGGCGGGCCGGACGTGGCCTGCGCCGACCAGGTGCCGTCCTCCACCAGGGTGTCGTCTTCGAAGCCCGGGGGGTTCTTTGAGACCGCCCCGCCGTCGATGTGCCAGTCTCCGTCGTAGAAGCTGAGCACCCCGTCGCCGAAGGTGTAAAGCTCGCCGTTGACGAGAATCTCGAACGAGACCGTCTGCTGCTGCTGTTCGTCGGGGCCGGCCAGCATGGTCTGCCCGCGCAGCATGCCGTAGACGGTCTTGTCGTCGACCGTCCAGACGTTGCCCGAGAGCCTGTTGACGCTCAAGGCTACCGGCACCGGCAGTTGGGCCATAATCTGTAAAGTTTTCAACTTCCCCGTCAGAGAGCTGCTCTGGATCATCAGCCTCCAGAACTCTCTGAGCGGTTCGGGGACTGTCTGCGACGCTTGCCCCTGGGCGGTGGCGACTCTACTCATGGCGCTACTCCTCTCGTCGATGCTGGTGGTGCGTTACGAGACCGACCTTCCGAGTCTGGCGACCCGCGGGGCGTGTCTCAGGTTCGTCAAGGCGTTCGGGCCGCCGGCCCGGCTTATTAACTGCCGCTATATGTTAATGCGGATAAATGAGGCCGATGCCCTCAGCGGGCGGTTAAGAATTTTTTTGTGAATAAGTGGGCGAAAGCGTCAGTAGTGTTCAAGCCCCAGGAGGTGCGCGAGTATATCACCGTCGGCTTTGACCACAACCTCTTTCTTCGCCTCGTCCGTCTCGGCCGTCGGCCTCGGGTCTTGGTGCCGGCGCAGAAACTCGCGGGCCTCGCCGCCCAGGGCGGTGTCCGTAATCACGCCCCTGTCGCGCGGGTTGGCGAACCGGCCGGCCGACTCCAGCACGGGGATGCTCGACGCCGACCAGACGAGCCAGACCTTCTCCGTCCCCGCCGCGTCGTCGAAACGGAACCAGCTCTGCTCGGGCACTTGCAGCTCCCGGCCCGCCGCGAGCAGCGACCGGCCGCCGTTCGCCGTGGGCGACGGGAAAAGGATCGTCAGGGTCGGGGCCGCGCCGTCCCGCGCGGGGCCTTCGTTCAGGACGTAGAGGTGGCCGTCCTGCGGGCTGAGGAAGTTCAACCTCACCCGGTCATCCTTTTCAAAAACAGTCTCCCCGGCGAGTCTGAACGGGGCCTTGTAAGCCTTGCCGCCGCGATATTTTTGCATCGTCAGCCAGTAGCTTATCCGCCGCTCGGTGCGCGCGGCGGGCGCGGCCGACGCCGTCGCGGGGACGTCGGGGCTCGCCTTGCGCCAGAGCGTCACGCCGACGACCCCCGCGGCGGCCAGCACCAACAACGCCGCCGCCGTCCACACGAACGCCCCGCGCCTCCTTCCGCCGGCCGCGCGCGGCGCCGCCGGGACGGTATCCACTTCCGCGGACGAAGACGACGCGCCGGGGCCGCCCGGCGGAACCGCGCCCGCCGCACGCCCCGCGTGGGCGGCGGGTTGACGCCCCCGCAGGTTTTCCAAATCCAGCGCCAGGTCTTTGACCGTCTGATGCCGGCGTTCCGGCTCTTTCTGTAAGACCTTTCTGAGGACGCGCCCCAGTTCGGCGGGCGCCGCGACGAGCCGCGCGTCAAGGAAATCCGGCTCGCGGTCGAGGACGGCCACCAACACGTCGCTCGCGGTCTGGCCCGCGAAGGGCTGGCGACCCGTCGTCATCTCGTAGAGCACGACGCCGAGGCTCCAGATGTCCGTGCGCGCGTCCACGGCGAGGCCGCGCGCCTGTTCGGGCGACATGTAAGCGGTCGTCCCCATCAACATGCCCGGCGCCGTGTGCGCCACGTCCGATGTCGGGGCGTCGGCGTCTGCGGGGCCGGAGCCGGGGTTATATTTGGCGAGGCCGAAGTCCAACAGCTTGACGTGCCCTTCGCCGTTCACCATGACGTTTTCCGGCTTCACGTCGCGGTGCACGATGCCCGCCTGATGCGCCTTCGAGAGCGCGGCGGCCAACTGCGCGGCGATGTCGAGCGCCTCGCCCGGAGGGAGCGGCCCGTCCTTCAGGCGTCTCCGAAGGGTGACGCCCTCGACGTACTCGGTGGCGATGAAGTACCGCCCGCCGGTCTGGTCGATCTCGTAGACGGTGAGGATGTTCGGGTGGTTGAGCGCGGAGGCGGCGCGCGCCTCCTGCCGGAAGCGCCGGACGCGGCTCGCGTCGCCGGTCAGGTACTCGGGCAGCAGCTTGAGCGCCACCCTCCGCCCGAGCCGCTCGTCCCGCGCGAGGTAGACGTCCCCCATCCCGCCAGAGCCGAGCAGTTCGACGACGCGGTAGTGACTGATGAGCCGGCCGACCAGCGAGGCGGCGGGTTCGTCGGCCAGCATGTGGGCGGCGACCTCGTACGCGGGCGCGTCGAGGAAGCTGCCTTCCCGCTCGTGCGCGGCGATGAGCCTCTCGACCTCGGCGCGCAGGGCCGCGTCGTCGCCGACGGCCCCGTCGAGGTACGCGGGGCGGTCGGCGGCCTCGCGCTCCAGGGCGGAGTAGAAGATCGCCTTCATGCGCTGGTAACGTTCGGGAGTCATGTCAGGCCGGCAACCCTTCAGGGCGGCGCGGGCTCAGCCGCCCATCTCCTGGCGCAGCCACGCCCGCGCCATCTTCCAGTCGCGCTCGACGGTGGCGTGTGAGATCGACAGGACCTCGGCCGACTCTTCGATGGTCAGGCCGCCGAAGAAACGCAGCTCGACGATGCGCGCCTGCTGCGGGTCGAGTTGTTCGAGCTGCTGGAGCGTGAGGTGCAGTGTCAGTATGTCGAGGGTCGGCTGGCCCGCTATCTGATCGGCCTTGCTCAGCGAGAGGCTGTAGTGCTCGCCGCCCCTCTTGGCCGCCTGGTGGGCGCGCGCGTGGTCGACCAGGATGCGCCGCATCAGCCGGGCGGCGATCCCGAAGAAGTGCGCCCGATTCTGCCACTTGATGTCGCGCTGGTCGATCAGCCTGAGGAAGACTTCGTTGATGAGCGCGGTCGGTTGCAGGGTGTGATCCTGGCGCTCGCGCCTCAGGTAATTGCCGGCCAGACGACGCAGCTCTTGATAGATCAGCGGGAGCAGCTCGTCGAGCGCGCTCTGCTCCCCGTTGCTCCACCTCTCAAGGACGTGTGTGATGTTTGACGGAACCCGCATGGCCGGTGCCTCTCTTCCGTCAGCCGGGGGTAAGGCTGTTGTCGGGGAACACATTGAAGCCCTACTTCGTGAGCGGGGTCGGGTCTGTCGTCGCGCGCGGAGAACAACGCGCGACCCTTCCGAAGTGCAAGCGGGCGAGACTGACTTTAATCCCGGAATGAGGTCGGGTCGGTCGAAAGTAAGACCCGCAGGAGTCCCTTACGGATAGGCTGCCCCCTTCAGAAGCGCCAGAATATGCCTGGAGTTCAAATCTGTCAATCACGTCGTCCCGAGAGCCGGGGGCGCCGGCTTCATTGGAAAGTGAAAGTTCGCCTTCCCTCCCCCGGGCTGTAAAAAGCGAACGGGCATGCCGGCTTTTGGAAGCGGCATGCCCGTTCTGTATCTGGCTCACAGTCCTCACCCCTGCAAACCAGGAGGCGGAAGGGTTCACCAACCGCCCGGTTACATACACAGTACACTAATCACTCGGCGTCGTCCACCGGCGCCGCGGGTGGCTTTATACGGCCGGACGTAGTACCGTCGGGTCATCCCACCCCAGCGAGAAGGGGGCAGGGCGGCGAGCACTCCGTCGCCCGCTTCCGCCGCCCGCGGCGGCCCCGACACTCTTCGACCGTTACCTGCCGGGACAAACCGGCGCTTCGGGAGGCTCTGTCGAAGAGACAAAGGAGGGCCAAGAGCCTGCTAACTACCCGAGTCTAACGACCGACATCTTAGCCCGGACGTTAACTTTCATTTTCGCCGGGTCTGAACACGAAAAAAAGAGGCGGCGGGAGCTTGGGGCGCCCGCCGCCTCTCGTCTCATGATCTCTCATGAGGTCGCATTCACTGTCCTCACCCCAGCAAATGCGTGAGCGGCAACATCCAGCTGCCGCCCGAGTGCCATAGGTTATATTCTATCCGGGCCATAGCATCAACACTTATTCGATGGGACGTGAGATTGATTCATTGGATTTAGCCGACGTTGCCGAAATTTCGGCGTGCCATCAGCGCGACTTCACGTTATGCGCATCGGGTTGAATCGGGGCGTGTGCGGTTCGTCTGCGCGCTGAAGCGTTCAGCCTGCGCCGGCCTGTTGCTCATGGTATACATCCGAGAGGTGTTAGCCTTCCAGGGTGAACGTCGGCTACGACCAGTCCCGCCTGCGCGGGAGCGCGGCCGCGCCGGTCGTCATCGTCGAGTTCTCTGATTTCCAGTGCCCCTACTGCCGGAGCGTAACGCAGACGTTCGAGGTATGTGCCGAACGCCTGCGCGAAGGCGGCCTCCGGCTCCGGCGTGAAGGTCTCGCCCACCACCCCGCGCACGCCGCCGATCCCGATCTTGAGCGAATTCACTGCGTCCTTAGCTTTTACCGTCCTTATTCGGGTAACCTCAAGTATGACACCGTAACTTACGCCGTGCGCGCATCTTCATCGGCGAAACTCTCGGCTCTCCTGGAACGTCGCAGGGATTCAGACCGGCCCGCCCGCCACGCCGAGGAACATATGAGAGCCAGAACCTGCCTCCTCTTTCTACTGCCCCTGATGTGCGCCTTCAAAGTCTCCGCGCAGAACGCGGGCGCGGCCGCGACGCCGCGGCACGGCCTGATGCCGGTGCCCGCCTCCGTGCGTTTCAACGAGGGGCGGCTCGGCGTCGGCAAATTTTTCAAAGTCGCCGCCGTAGGCCACACGGACGCACGCCTCCGGGCCGCGGTCGAGCGGTTCCTGCGACGCCTCGAAGGCCGCACCGTCATGGAGTTGCAGCGCGGACTCGGGACGGACGCTGGCGCGGCGTCCCTCTTGATCGAGGCGGCCGGGCCGGGCCGCAGCGTGCCCGCGGTCGAAGAGGACGAGTCCTACGCGCTCGAAGTGACCGACAGGCAGGCCGTGCTCAAAGCGCCGACGACGGTGGGCGCGCTGCGCGGGCTTGAGACCTTCCTGCAACTGATCGACGGCGACCGCGAAGGGTTCTTCGTCCCGGCCGTGTCCATTCAGGATCGGCCCCGCTTCCCCTGGCGCGGGCTGCTCATCGACGTGGCCCGGCACTACCAGCCGTTGGAGGTCTTGAAGCGCAACCTCGACGCGATGGCCGCCGTCAAGCTCAACGTCCTGCACTGGCACCTGACGGAAGATCAAGGCTTCCGCATCGAGAGCAGGAAGTTCCCGAAGCTCCACACGCTCGGCTCCGACGGCCAGTTCTACACGCAGGAGCAGGCGCGCGAGGTCATCGCCTACGCGGCCGCGCGCGGCATCCGGGTCGTCCCAGAGTTCGACATGCCGGGGCACGCCACCTCCTGGCTCGTCGGCCACCCCGAACTCGGCAGCGCCCCCGGCCCCTACACCATCGAGCGCCGGGCCGGCATCTTCGAGCCGGCTTTAGACCCGACGCGCGACGAGGTCTACAAGTTCCTCGACACGTTCTTAGGCGAGATGGCCGCGCTCTTCCCCGACGCCTACATGCACATCGGCGGCGACGAGAACGAGGGCAAGCAGTGGGACGCGAACCCGAAGATTCAAGCCTTCAAGAAGGAGAAAGGCATCAAGGACAACCACGCGCTCCAGTCGTACTTCAACCGGCGCGTGCTCGCCATCCTCAAGAAGCACGGCAAGACCATGATGGGCTGGGACGAGATACTCCAGCCAGACCTGCCCACCGAGGTCGTCATCCATTCGTGGCGCGGCACGGCGGCCCTCGCCGAGGCGGCGCGGCGCGGCTACAAGGGCGTGCTCTCGAACGGCTACTACATCGACCTCATCTTCCCCACGCACCAGCACTACGCCGCCGACCCCGTCCCGGCCGACTCGACGCTCACGCCCGAAGAGGCGGCGCGCGTCCTCGGCGGCGAGGCGACGATGTGGAGCGAGTGGGTGACGCCGGAGACCATCGACTCGCGCATCTGGCCGCGCACCGCCGCCATCGCCGAGCGGCTCTGGTCGCCGCGCGAGGTGCGTGACGTCGAGGACATGTACCGGCGCCTCGCGGTCGTCAGCGTCCGGCTCGAAGAGCTGGGGCTCACGCACGAGAAGAATCAGTCGATGATGCTGCGCCGCCTGGCCGGCGGGCGCGACACCGCGCCGCTCCAGACGCTCGTCTCCGTCGTCGAGCCGGTCAAGGAGTACAGGAGATATCAGCAGCGTCCGCAGACGATGCTCTCGCCGCTGACCGGCCTCATCGACGTGGCCCGACCCGACAGCGACGCCGCGCGCCGCTTCGCCTCGCAGGTTGACGCGCTGCTCTCCGACGCGCCGCGCTTCGAGGCCCACGCGATGCAGCTCCGCAGCACGCTCACGCAGTGGCGTAACGCCGGCCCCGAGCTGGAGGTTCTGATTGACCGCTCGCCGGGGCTGCACGAGGCCCGGCCGCTCGCCAGAGATTTGGCCGAGCTGGGGACGACGGGGCTGGAGGCTCTGTCGTACCTCTCAAGGGGCGTCGCGCCCCCGGCCGAGTGGCGCGACGCGCGACTCGCCGCGCTCGACGCGGCGGCGAAGCCGAAGGCCGCGCTCGAATTCCCCGTCGTCCCCGCGGTCAGGCAACTCGTCGTCGCCGCCTTCGAACAGCAGCGACTCGGCCGCCTGATGCCGGCCGAGTGGAAGTCGCAGGTCAAGGCGCTGGCCGCGCCCCCGTCGAAGCCGCCCGGCCGATAAGTATGGCAGTTCGCAGTTGAGCGTACCCGAGAGATTTAACACGGAGACACGGAGACACGGCTTGAGGTTATATCTCTTCAAGCCGTGTCTCCGTGTCTCCGTGTTGAAAGCTCACTCCATACGCATTCGAATGAAAACCGCCCTAGCGGGGTGGCGGGGGTGCGACGTTGTCGTCTTCGTCGCCCGCCTGCGCCTTGCCCTCGCCCTTGAGCCTCTCGACGATGCTCATCTCTTCGCGCGCGCGCTCCGGCTCTTTCAGCCGCGCGTAGAGCAGGGCGAGGTTGTAGTGCGCCTTCGTGTCTTCGGGGCTGAGCCTGACGCCGGCTTCGAGCGAACGCCGCGCGCGCTCGTAGTCCTTCAGCTTCAGGTAGGTGGCCCCGAGTGCGACGTGTGCGTGGTAGAAGGACGGGGCCAGTTGGATCGACCTCCCGAAAAGCTCCACCGCGCGCGCGTCGTCATTCTCGTCCCGGGCGATGAGGCCGAGGTAGTAGAAGGTTTCGGGCGTGCCGGCGTTCGCGCGGACGATCTTCTCAAGCCACTCGCGGGCCTCCGCGTGCCGCTTCTGTTTGAGCAGCACGTAGCCCAGGTGTAGCTGCCCCTGCGCGTCGCCGGGGCGGAGTTTGAGGAACCGGCGGAAGGACGGCTCGGCCGCGTCAAGGTCGGGCCGCTGCTGCTTGAGCCACGCGGAGCCGAGCGCGAAGTGGTACGCCGGCTCGGCGGGGTCGAGCTCGACGGCCTTCTGAAGCGCCGACACGGCCGCGCGGGCGTCGCCTTTTCTCAGGTGCGCGTCGCCGAGCACGGCGAACAGAGGGGCCGAAGCTGCCGGCGTCCCCTTCAGGCTTTCGGCGAGGGCTATACATTCGTCGAGCTTGCCCTGCCTGAGCAGCAGCCACGCGAGCCTGTGCCCGGCCTCCGCGTTCGACGGCTCAAGCCGCAGCACCTCCCTCAACTCCGCGGCCGCCTTCTCCGGCTCGCCCTTGAGCAGTCGGAGGTGCGCCAGGTTCATGCGCGCGCTCGTCAGGCCCCCGTCGCGGCCGACGGCGCGCGCGAAGAGCGTCTCGGCCTCGTCGAGCCTCCCCTGCTTGGCGCGGAGCGCGCCGAGCAGGTTGAGCGCCGCCGCGTCTTCCGGCGCGCCCTTCAAGACCTCGTTCAACTGCCGCTCGGCCTCTTCGAGTCGGCCCCCGCCGATGAGCGACGCGGCGCGCTCAAGCTTCCCCACGCGGTCGCCCGCCTGCGCCGCCGCGCCCGCCGCCGCGAGCATGACACAAAGAAGCACGACCACGTTCGCCAACGAGTAGGCGAAGGAGTTAACCACAGAGACACAGAGGCACAGCTTGAAGCGATATGACTCAACAAGCTGTGCCTCTGTGTCTCTGTGGTTAACTGTCTTCATACTCACGGCTTCTGTGCGCGAACGAGTTCTTTCTGCGCGACCATCCCCTGCCCTTCTTTGATAGTAATCAGGTTGTTCACCTTAGCGTTGGTGACCTTATCGACCGCGCCGCTCGGCCAGCGGACTTCGATCAGGTCGATCTTCGTCCGCCTCTCCAGACCGAAATGGAGCCGCAGGTCGCTCTGCGAGATGTAGCTGTCGCCGCTGCGCACCTCGTCCTTCTGCACGAGGTCGCCGGAGACGACGCGCACGCGCGCCCCGACGCCGCCGCGGTTGCTCCTGACGCCGACCGTCTTGACGAGGACGGAGTTGTTCGAGTTGCCGCCGTCGTTGCGCAGCAGTTGGGCCGCGCCGCCGAGGTTGTTGATGACGAGGTCGACGTCGCCGTCGTTGTCCACGTCGCCGAAGGCGGCGCCGCGCGCCGCGCGCTTCTCCGAGAACGGGGCGCCGAGTTGTTCGGCGACTTCGGCGAAGGTGCCGTCGCGGTTGTTGCGGTGGACGAAGTTGCGCTGGAGGAACGTCTTGATCTGCGGGTAGACGTGGCCGTTGCCGACGAAGAGGTCGGCCCAGCCGTCCGAGTCGTAGTCGAAGAACTTCGTCCCCCACCCGACGTAGGGCAGGCTCGCCGCGGCGAGCTTCGCCGCGTAGGAGGCGTCGGCGAAGGAGTTGCGCCCCTCGTTCCGGTAGAGCGTGTTGTAGTCGTCGTCGAAGTTGGTGACGAAGAGGTCGAGCCGGCCGTCGTGGTCGTAGTCGGCCACGGTCACGCCCATCGACCCCTGGGCCGCGCCGTTCTCGCTGAGCGCCGTGCCCGAGAGGAAGCCGACCTCCTTGAAGGTGCCGTCGCCGTTGTTCTTGTAGAGGAAGTTCGGCGTCGAGTCGTTGGCGACGAAGATGTCGGTCAGGCCGTCCTCGTCGAAGTCGCTGCTGATGACGCCCATGCCGTAGTACCCGTTCGGGTCGGAGACGCCGGCCCGCTTCGACACGTCCGTGAACGTGCCGTCGCCGTTGTTGCGGTAGAGCGAGTCGCCGTCGCCGGGCAGGCCGCGCGGGCCGCACTGCACGGCGACGCCCTTGAACTGGCAGGTCTTATCCTTGCCGAACTCGGGCAGGTTGTCGAAGTCGAAGGAGACGTAGTTGGCGACGAAGAGGTCGAGCCAGCCGTCGTTGTCGTAATCGACGAAGGAGGCCCCGGCCGACCAGCGCGGGTCGCCGACGCCCGCCTTCCGCGTGACATCGGCGAACGTCCCGTCGCCGTTGTTCCTGAGCAGGTGGTTCGGGCCGACGCAGGTGACGTAGATGTCCTGGAAGCCGTCGTTGTCGTAGTCGGCGACGGCCGCGCCCATGCCCCAGCCGATGTCCCCGACGCCGGCCCTGTCCGTCACGTCAGCGAACGTCCCGTCGCCGAGGTTGCGGTAGAGCGCGCTCCGTGTCTTCCCCTTCGACCTCACGAGATCGACGGTCATCGAGTTGACGAAGTAAACGTCGAGCCAGCCGTCGTTGTCGTAGTCGAGGAGCGCCACGCCGCCGCTCATCGACTCGACGATGTAACGCTTCTCCGGCGTGGAGACGTGGCGGAAGGTGATGCCCGCCTGCCCGGTCACGTCCGTGAAGCGAAGGCCGGCCGGCTGGCCGGCGGCGGGTCGATGTATTAACAGCGGCAGGACGACGAGCGCCGCGAGCAGACCCGGCCTCATGGCTTCGCCTCGCGCAGCGCCTTCTCCTTCAACTGCCGGGCGGTTTCGAGCTGCCGCTCGCCGTCGGCCTGCCGGCCCGCGGCGAGGTATGCGCGGCCGAGCTGGTAGTGGATGTGGGCCTCGTTAGGCGCGAGCCGCGCCGCGGCCTCAAGGCTTTCGACCGCGCCCCGGGCGTCGCCGCGCTTGAGCAGCGCGTTGCCCAGCTCGAAGTGCGCGTTGGCGAAGCCGGGCCGGTCGCGCAGGACTTCGCGCATCAGCGCGATGCCCCGCTCCGCCTCCTGCCGCGCGAGCAGCGTGAAGCCGAGGTGGTATTTGGCCTCCACGTCCGCGGGGTTGAGCCGCAGCTCGGCCTCGAACTCGCGCGCGCCCTCGTCGAGCCGGCCGGCCTTGAGGTGGATGAGCCCGGCGTAGAAGTGCGCGAGGCGCACGCGCGGGTCGAGCGCGAGCGCGGCGCGGAGTTCTTCGAGCGCGCGGGCCGCGTCGTTCTGCTCCTGATAGGCGCGGCCGAGCAGGATGTGAACCTGTGGGCTGTTGTCGCCGAGCGCCACCATCTGCCGCGTGACGCGCTCCGCCTCCTGCGTCCTCCCCGCCTTGCCGAGCGAGAGGGCGAGCGGGTAGTAGAGCGCGGCCTCGCCCGGCCTGGCCGCGACGACCTCCGCGAGCAGCGCGGAGGCTTTGGCGTAGTCTTCGGCCATGAAGTAGCTGAGGCCGAGCAACTGTTTGGCCTGGAGGTTGGCCGGCCGCGCCTTCAACTCGCGTTCGAGTGGCGCGACCGCCTCCTTGTACGACTCGGACTTGAAGCGCGCGAGGCCGAGGTTGTAGTCGAGGCCCTCGTGCAGCGGGTTCCAGCGCGCGGCCGCGCCGAAGTGTTCGGCCGCCGCGCGGAAGTCCCCCTGCTCCGCGCGGAGCAGCCCGACGTTGTTGTGGGCCGCCGCGACCACCTTCTCGTAGTAGGCCGCCTGTGCCTTCGAGTCTTCAAGCGCGCCGCCGTCGGGCTCCGCGCCCGCGACCACCTTCCGGGGCGAGACGAGTTCCGGCAGGCCGCCCTGTTTGTCGACGCCCGCGCCGCCGAGGAAGACGTTGAGTTTCGCCTCGTCGGTCTTGAAGGCTTTGGACTTCAGTTCGGCCGCGAGTTGCAGCTCGCGCTCGCCCTCGGCGGTGCGGCCGGCCTTCAGGAGCGACTGGCCCAGCCGGTAGTGCGCGTTCGTCACCTGGTAGTCGTTATGCGTGAAGCCGGGGTTGAAGGCGATGGCCTTCCTGAACGACTCAATCGCCTGCTCGTAGCGGCCGAGGTTCTGGTACGCCTGGCCGAGGAAGAAGTGCGCGTCGGCGTTGTCGGGCTGCGCGCGCGAAGCCCTCTCCAGGTGCGCGCCGGCCTCGGCCCAACGCCCCTCGCTGCTGTGGATGACGCCGAGGTGGTAGTTCGCCAGAAACTCTTCGGGGTGCGCGGCGAGTTCCGCCTGCAACTCACGGGTCGCGTCGCCGAGCCTGGACGCGCCGTCCTTGAGCAGGTAGGCGAGCGCGAGGTGGTAGTGGACGCGCGGGAGGCGCGGGTCGAGCGCGGCGGCCTGCTTGAACTCCTCTACGGCTTCGTCGAAGAACCCCGTCTCGCGGTAGGCGCGGCCGAAGAGGACGCGGAGCCGCGCGCCGTCGCCGAGGCCCTTGACCATCCGCTCGTAGACGCGCCGGGCGTCCGCGGGCCGGCGCTGCTTGAGGTAGGCCAGGGAGAGCGTGTAGGCGGCGTCGTAGTCTTCGGGCGCGAGCGAGAGCGCGGCCTCCAGCTCGCGGGCCGCGCCGCCGAAGTCGCCGAGCATGAAGTTGGTCTTGCCCAGCATGTGGCGGGCCGGCGCGCTGCGGGGGTCGCGCGCAAGGGCGCGGCCCAAAGGCTCGGCGGCCTTCTGGTACTGCCCCGCCTGGAAGTAGGCGATGGAGAGTTCGACGAGCGCCTCGACGGAATCGGGGCGGCGGGCGGCGGCCGCTTCGAGCGCGGCGGCCGCGCGCTCGTAATCGCCACGCGCGACGTAGGCCCTGCCCAGCGCGGGGTAGGCGGCGGCGAGGATGGCCTCGAACTCGGCCTCGGCCGCGCGCAAATTCCCGGCGCGGTGGTACGCCTCGGCCGCCTCGTAATGCTTGCGGAACGAATCGCCCGGCGACTGGAAGGGGTTAAAGAGGAGCAGCAGCGCGAGCAGGGCCGAGGGGAAATGCATTGCTAGTTTGAAAGACTGGGTGGACTCGGCAGAAACCCGGACGGAGGGCGAAGGTGATGAAACCCCCGCCCTCCGTCCGCGTTACGGCCTGGCCGCACTATATCAGAAGTTCAATTTCAGGCCGAACTGAATCTCGCGCGGCCCCCTCGTCGATCCGGCGCGGCCGAAGCTCCCGAAGGAGAGGTTGTTCTCGATGCCGCCGCCGGCCTGACTGGCGTTGTGCCCGCGGAAGTTGACGAAGTTGAAGACGTTGAACATCTCGGCGCGGAACTGGATGTTGTAGCGCTCGCGCATCCTCCAGTTCTTGGCCGCCGAGAAGTCGATGTTCTTGATGCCCGGCGCGCGGACGTACCCCCGCGGGAGGTTGCCGAACGTGCCCGGCGCAGGCAGCGCGAAGGCGTTTCGGTTGACGAGCAGCGAACGGTCTGCGGGGTTGTCGATGTAGAGCGGCACCCCGGAGACGAGGTTCGGCCGCTGCGTGGTCGAGTTGCCGAGGCCCGCCCGGTCGACGCCCGTGATGATGTTGAGCGGCGTGCCGCTGTAGAAGGAGGCGATGGTGTTGAACTGCCAGTCGCCCAGGACGCTGCTCGCCAGCCGGCCGCGCTCCTTAAAGGACGGCAGGGCGTAGACGGCGTTGAAGACGAGCGAGTGGCGGCGGTCGAGGTCGGCGTCGCCGCGGTCGAGGTCGTAGTTGAAGACGTCGGTCGTCGCGCTGACGTAGGACTGGGTCGGGACGTTGCTGATCGTGTGCGACCAGGTGTAGGCCGTCTGGAACGCGATCCGGTCGGTGAACCGGCGGTCGATCCAGACCTGCAACCCGTGGTAGCCCGAGTCGCCCGTGGACTCGTCGCGCGTGACGCCGTTCGAGAAGTTGAAGCGGCGGAAGCCGGGCGTGTTGGCGTCGGCGCCGGCCGCGACCAGCGAGCGGAACTGCGGGCGCACCGCGTTGTAGCTGCCGTTGACCAGGCGCCAGAGGTGGAGGCCGTGGTTGCCGACGTAGGAGACCTCGGCCACGGTGTTCTTCATCACCTCGCGCGAGACGGTCAGGTTCCACTGCCAGCTCTCGGGCGGCCGGAAGTTGGGGTCGACCGAGTTGACCGCGCCCACGTTGGCGGCGCGCGCGGCGAGCACCGTCGCGTTGGCGTTGTCGAGCGTGCGGCAGGTCGGGCAGTCGGCCAGGGAGACCGCGGCCGAGTTCCACCCCGTGTCAACCTGCGTCGTCCACGGCGGGTTGAGCGAGAGGCGGAGCAGCGAGGCGATCACGTTCGAGCGGCTGAGGTAGCGGCCGAAGCCGAGGCGCATCGCGGTCTTGCCGTCGCCGCCGATGTCCCAGGCCAGCCCGACGCGCGGCTGGAGGCCGCCCTTGTAGGCGTTGACGAGCGCGCGCGGCAGCCCGGCCGCGCCGGCCTGGTCGGCGCGGACGTAGCCGGAGTTCAGGTTGACGCCGTCGAAGCGCTCGGGAATCCAGTTGGAGATGCGGTCGTCGTCGGCGAAGGCCGGCGGGTAGTAGGAGTAGCGCAGGCCGAACGTGAGCGTCACGCGCGGGTGCGCCTTCCAGGTGTCGGTGCCGTAGAACTCGAAGTCGCGCCAGCGGCCGAGCGTCATGTCCTGCCGCTGCAACTCGGTGTACTGGAGGATGGGCAGGTCGCGGAGCAGCAGGTCGGTGATCAGGCTGTTCGTGCGGACGCCGTCGGTCTGGATGGTGTAGATGCCGCTGCCGCCGCTCGGCTGCTCGTCCTTCTTGTTGTGGCTGAAGAGGACGCCGAACTTGGTGTTGTGCGAGCCGAAGACCTTCGAGAGGTCGTCCTTCCAGATGAAGAGGTCCTGGTGGTTCTCCCAGGGGGCCTGGTGCCAGAGGTTGCCGTAGCCGCCCGCGCCCCAGCCGACGGTCGGGAAGCCCGTGCCCGCGACGCGCGGGAAGACGGTGGGGAAGACGGAGGCGACCTGCTCGTTGAGCGCCTGCCCCGCCGCGCCCGTCGACACGAAGATGTCGTTGCCGGCCTTCGAGAACTGGAACTCGTTGACGGTCGTCGGGCTGATGGTGTTCGTCAGCTTGACGGCGAAGCTGTGGCTCGGCTGCTCCCAGTCCGAGGAGAGCGTCGGGAAGGGCGTGTCGCCCCAGAAGTTGCCCGACGCCTGGCCGTGCACCCACGTCTCGTTGATGTAGCGCACCATCAGATTCATCTTGTCGGTGAAGTTGATGTCGCCGCGGATCAAGTCCTGCCGGGTGTCGACGGGCTGCAAGGGTGCGGAGTTCCAGTTCGCGCCCGTCCGGCTGCCCGTCGGGTCGTCGGCGACGTTCGGGAGCGGGAAGATGTTCATCAGGGCGAGTCCGGCCGGGCTCAGGCGCGACTGCGGGATGACGTTGCCGGGGAAGCGCTGGCAGGTCGCGGCGCTGAAGACGCGGTTGCCGTTGGCGTCGAGCGTGCAGGTCGTCGGGTCCCACGGGAGGCCGGCGGTCAGCGCGCCGCTGAAGTTGCCGCGGCGCTCCTCGGCCGTCGGGACGAGGGCGCGCAGCGGCGTCCCGCGCCGCTCGCGCCGCCACTCCTCAGACCAGAAGAAGAAGACACGATCCTTGACGATGGGGCCGTTGAAGTTGCCGCCGAAGTTGTTGTACCGGAGTTGCGGACGCTTGCCGCCGGCCTGGTTCGTGAACCAGTCGTTGGCGTTCAGCTTGTCGTTGCGGAAGAACTCGAAGAGCGAGCCGTGGAAGTCGTTGCTCCCGCCCTTCGTGATGAGGTTGATGACCGCGCCCTGCGCCTGCCCGTACTCGGCCGAGAAGCTGTTGCGCTCGACGCGGAACTCGGCGATGGAGTCGATGGACGGGAAGACCAGCAGCGTGGCGTTCGAGCCGACGTCCATGTTGTTGACGCCGTCCACCGTCCACATGTTGGCGTTCGACTGGTTGCCGTTGACCGAGACGTCCACGTGCGAGTCGAGCCCCGTCCCGCGCGTGCCGAAGGCGCCGCCCTCGTTCGGGGCCGACAGCCCCGGCACCAGCGTGACCAGCGCGGCGTAGTTGCGGCCGTTCAGGGGGAGCTCGGTCACCTGCTTCTCGGAGACGAGGCTGCTGACGCGGCCGCTCTCCGTCTCGACGAGCTGCGCCGCGCCGGTGACCGTCACGGTCTCGCCGACCCCGCCGACTTCGAGCGTGAGGTCGACGACCACGCGGTCGGCGATGTGCACCTCGACGCCGGGCGCGACCGTCTTCTTGAACCCCGCCGGGGCGGTGCTCACGGTGTAGCGCCCGACGGGCAGGCTCTGGGCCGAGTAGGTGCCGTCGTCGCCGGTGCGGACGGTGCGCGTCTGCCCGGTGGTCTCCTCAAGGATGGTGACCTCAGCCTTGGTCACGGCCGCGCCCTGGGGGTCGCGCACCGTGCCGGTGATGGCGCCGACGGTGCTCGTCTGGGCGCGGGCGGCGCCGGCCAGGCCGGCCGCCAGCAGAACCAGCACGACGCTCAGACCGAAAATCTTTTTCATGGCTTACGCCCTCCTGACGCGTCCGGGCCGCTCGTCCCGCACGAACCGCCCGCCGCGGGCAGACCTCGCGGGGAGGCCGAAACGAATCCTGAACAGGTTTTGAGAAGGTCTTACGGCTCGCCGCGCTCCCGGAAGTTCGGGAGCATCACTGACTATAGCGGTATGACCAATAAAGCCGGAATCGAATTTAGAACTTGTTTGCCGGACAGACCAGGACTTGAATATACTCTAAACCCCTTGCTAATCATCCCAAAAGTTACCGTCAGTAAGATACGTAGACATCCGCGTTCGGGCGCGTATTTCCCTGAGAAGTCCGCACGTTACATGGCCGATGTAACCTCGTTACACGGCCGCGGGCGAATTATTCGGCCGCGCGGGGGCCGTCCGGCGCCCCGGGTTGTTGAGAGGCGGCGCGTGGGCTTATAATCCGGGCTGCCGTCACCCCGGGGCCGTCCGCCCTGTCGGAACACCGAAGTCAGTATAATTTGCGCCCGACTCATACCTGACCGGAGCGATACCGGCGCGCCCGGCCCGTCCGCGCGGGAGCGCCTTTCCGGTTCGCGGTCGAGAGCATGGAATTAGGCAGGGAACAGAAGCTCGAACAGCTGGAGAGGGTTCTCCAGAGCCGCACGCTCCAGAACTCTGAGAGCCTGAAGGCATTCCTGCGCTTTGTCGTCGAGAAGACACTGGACGACCAGGGCGCGCAGCTCAAAGAGTACACCATCGCCACGGAGGTCTTCGGCCGCAACAGCGACTACGACCCGCGCATCGACTCGGTCGTCCGCGTGCAGGCCGGGCGGCTGCGGACGAAGCTCCAGGAGTATTACACCACCGAGGGCAAGGGCGACTCGGTCGTCATCGACCTGCCGAAGGGCCATTACTACCCGGTCTTCACCTGCCCGCGCCCGGACTCCCCGCCGGAGCCTCAGCCGCTCGCCGCGCTGCCGCCCGCGGAAGCGCCCGCGACGAACGGGCATGCCGCGCCCGCCGGGTCGGCCGCGCACGCCGGGGGCCTTCGCGCGCGCGGCCGTGCGAGGGCGTTCGTCGTGCCCGCGCTCTGCGCCGCCGTCGTCCTGCTGGGCGTGGCGGCGCTCGCGCTCTACGCCTGGAACCGGGAGCTGCGGCGGCAGGTCGCGGCGGTCGCCGCCCCCGACCCTTCGCTCAACGACGAAGAGTTCAAGGCCGTCTGGGGGCAGTTCGTGGACGAGCCGGAGCCGCCGCTGCTCGTCCTGAGCAACCCGACCGTCTACCGCTTCCTGAACAAGGCCGACCCGGAGTCGCTGGCGCGGCGCGCCATGGAGTTGAGTCCCGCGCAGACGCGCGCGCTCGTCGAGGCGCCGGAGTTCAAGGGGCAGTGGACGGGCGGGGAGGCGCCCCGGCTCATCCCCTCGCTCGGCATGTACACGGGGATGGGCGAGGCCATCGGGCTCTACCGCCTGACCGACCTCTTCCGCGCCTCGAACAAGAGCATCCTGCTCCGGCAGAGCCGGCAGGTCTCGGCCGCCGACCTGAAGTACCGCAACGTGATCCTGCTCGGCAGCATCTACGTCAACGAGTGGACGCGCCGCCTCCCCACCGTCGAGAGCTTCAACTACACCTTCAACGCGACGATTGAGAACCGCGACCCGCAGCCGGGCGAGGAGCGCGAGTACAAGCCGCAGTTCGACCCGCAGACCGGCGACCTCGCCGTGGACTACGCGCTCATCACGGTCAAGCCGAACGTCTCGGGCGAGCGCTCCGTGATGACGCTCGCCGGCATCTTCAGCGAGGGGACGGAGGCCGCGGCCGAGTTCGTCACGACCAGAAACCACCTCGCCGTCCTCGGCCAGCGCCTACGCCAGCTCGGCGGTCAGCAGCCCCCGCCCAGGTACTACCAGGCGCTCCTCAAGGTCGAGGTCGAGAACGGCACCCCGACCACCATCACGCTCCTCTCGCTGCGCGCGCTTCCGGAACCGGGCAAGTGAAGAGCCGTGAGCCGTAGACCGTGACGAGATGAAGACCGGTCTTCATCTCGTCACGGTCTACGGCTCACGGCTTTTATGCCGCTCACTTCTTGTGCGACGTGTCGAGCCGCGCGGCCGTCTTCCTGATGCCGGCGCTGAGGAGGAGGATGTGCCGGAGGTCGCGGTCGGCCTTCGCCGACTGCTCGACGTCCACCACGGCCGGGACTTTGAAGATGGGGTTCTCCGTGAAGCTGTCTATGCGCTTGCACATCGTGACGAGCGCGTCCTTCAGCAGCCCCTCGCCGATCTCGACCGGCTCCTTCTTTTCGCCTTCGTCGGCGCGGATGAGGTAACTCTTCAGCCGCCCGGCGCGCTTGTTAATCTCCTCCACCTCTTCGGCGATGAACTTGTAGTCGAGCGGCTTCTCCGAGAGGAGGTGCCGCACCATCTTGTTGCGCAGGACCTGGATCTTCTTGAAGTCGTCCCTCACCTGTTCGGCGGCGGCCTCCGCGCCGCGCCGATCCTCTTTCTTCGCGCCGCCCGACACCTCAAGGCTGCGGAGCTGCGCCTCGCGCTGCTGCCTCTCGCGGGCCTCGGCCATCGGGTCGCGGTTGCCCGGGGCGGGCGGCCCGGGGAGTGCCCCCTGCTGCGCCCGCGCCGGGGGGGCCGCGAAAACGCACGAGAGGCACAGTGCCGCCGCGAGGCCGATTATGACTCCTGCCACGGGCGCTCGGTGGTTTACCATCGCCGTCCTCCCTCAACCTTTAATCTGCGGGTGACACAGTATAATCCCACGGCTTACCGGCGGACAAAGAACGGCGGCGCGCCGAAGATGGGTGTCACTATTGACCTCCGGCTGTGCACACAGTCTGCCGACGGCCTGCCAACTCCGGAAGGCATCATCGTCCCTCGGCCGCGGAGGGCAACTGCAAATGTGGCGGAGTGAATTGATTCTACTCCCCAACGTCTGGAGCCCGCCCGTGTCTGTTCTGTGCAGCGAGTAAGTGCGGCGTCATACCCGCGGCCGGTAAGAATTTCGCAGGTATAACTATTTAACGCCCCCGCGTCTCGCGTGAATACTGCCATGGCGGGACGTGGGACACCCGTGAGTTCGTTGATTGATATCCTGTGGGTGTTGTTGGCGAAATGCGCGATGGACACCTCGCGGTATGGGGCGCCGTCGACTGATAGACGAAGATGCTTCGGCCTGGTCAGGCTCCCCCTGAAGTATGAAGTGACAACTGCCCTTGGCAGTTGAACTTGGTTACCCTCCCGGGTTTCAGAAAGAATTTCCAGATAAAGTTTTTGGCCCGACGCCGGAGTTCGGACGGCTGTCGGAGAAGTCGGGGGCGGCACAGCAACAGTGGGGGTGGGGGGCGGCGGGACAGGTAGTGGCGGCGGCGGCGGGCTTAATTTGGGTCTCTTAAATTTGACCGCGCCGAACCCGCTGAATTTTGATTTTCGACGCTTCTTGTTCTCCTGCTCCCTATCTTTTCTGGTTGAAAATTTACTCCGGTTTTTACTGAGCCATGCGCCGTTCAATTCCTGAATGTGTGCGCTGCTCAGGGGCGGTTTGGGGTGCCTGAAAGTGTCCCATAGTGTCGCTATTGAACGGACGTGTTCTTCGTCATCCTGGTTGTCTGCCTCAAGCATCACCGCGCCCTCAAAATTTGAATGGAGGCCGCCTAAAGTGAGGTTGGCCGAACCGACGATGCAGACTGTCGTTTCTCGTCCTTCCAAGATTATAACTTTGGGGTGGAAGATTATTTCGGCGGACTGATCTTGGAAGAGGAAGAGAGAGGCTCGGGGGAAGCGCGCGTTTAAATATTTCAGGGCCTCGTAAGTTGTCACCCCGTTATCCAACCCGATGATAAATTCCAACGTTCCGTTGTCGTCATAAAAGTCCTCGATGGAATCCCTGATATAGCTCAACCCGCTTAGATTAACGAAAGCCATCAGAAATTTTACGGCGTGAAATTCTTTCGAGTTGTCCGCCAACAATTCTTTCAAAATCTCGCCGACGGAGTTGTGCCCGGCGAACTGAGTTATTGTCGTTATTCTCATGGTGAGACAGGGGCGGCTGCGTTCTACTCACACACCCGCTCTGAGTTAGAGGTCGCCATCATCTTCACCGGCGGCGAATAGTGGCTCGTTCGAAAAATCGCTTCCCGGCAGGCGGTGCTGCGGCGGAGATTTTTTACGTTGAATGGGAAGGGCGAACTGTTCCGCCTTGCTTTTGCTCTGCCGCCCCGCCCGTCTGAAGGTTGACGCGCCCGCCTGCGGGTAAAGCAACTTTGCGCCGTCAAGGATTTCCTCAATCGTTAATACCTGTATCTTCGGAAACGCGCCATAAAACTCCGACTCGTAGAAGCCTGATGACGCCGCCTCTTTCTTCATGTCTTTGGTCGCGGGTTTCAACGTAATGAGAGCGCCCATTTGAGCCTTTTCTCGTTCCAGCACCCCCTTCAAGTCGCGGACGTCGCCGGGTCGGGCGTGACCGCTTTCGACCTGAATAATTATCTTCTTGGCCCTGTCGCTATTGTCGTCGAAGAAATAAATGTATCCGTCGATGTCGGTGTCCTCGCCCCTCTTTCTATCTTGCGCCGGCCGGCCGTCAACCAGACCGACGGCCCACCATTGAAACTGGTCGCGGTCCCGGGTTGCCAGTGCCTCGGCGCCTGACAAATCCGTCGGAAGACCGACGACGTCGTAGGGCGCGAGTTCACCCAGGAAGGCGTCACGCAGACGATTTTTGATGAGGCTTATCGCGAGGTGTGTGATGTCCATCCCGATCCAGCGGCGACGTAGACGCTCCGCCACGGTGATGCTGGTCCCGCAGCCGCAGAACGGGTCTAACACCGTGTCGCCTTCGTTGCTGCTGGCCCTGATGATGCGTTCCAATAACGCTTCAGGCTTTTGTGTAGGGTAGCCAAGCCTCTCCTGGGCCGAACCCATCAAAGGGGGGATGTCGGTCCACACGTCTTGCGCCGGGGTGCCGCGCATCCCGTCGAGGTAGCCCTTGTACTGAGGGATGCCGTTCTTCGAGTAGACGAGAAGTCCCTCCTCGTCCATCCGCCTCATTCTTTCACGGGTATATTTCCAGACCTTTGTCACCCCCTTCCATTCGTAAGTTAAATTGGGCCGGTTCGGATTAGGGTTGATACAGGATATCAGCCGGTAGCGTCGGCCGTCGGGTTCCGAATATTTATAGAACTGCTCGATATATTCGGGGCGGTGCGGGAGGAACGAGCCGTTCCAGGTCGCACTTTCGTCCTTCTTGTAGAAGAGGATGACGTCGTGGGACGCGCCGTATTTTTTCAGAATGTTTCCGTGCGGCAACGAGCGCTGCCAGATGATTTCGTTGACGAATTTATCCGCGCCGAAGACGGCGTCCAACACCAACTTCAGGTAGTGGCTGGCGGTGGCGTCGCAATGAAGGTAGATGCTCCCCGTCCGCTTCAACACGCGGTGTAGTTCCAACAGGCGGGGCGCCATCATCGTCAGATAAGCCATCATGTCGCTCCTGCCCAAGAAACTGCGCAGGGCTCGCATGAGGTTGATAAGGCTTTCCGGTGCGGCCGCTACTAATTCGTGGAAGGCGGTTTCGGACTCCCGCGTCCAATGCCAGGTGTCCTCGAATGCGGTGATGCGGGCGGCGGGTTGTTCCCCGCCCTGTTCTTTAAAAAGGACGTGGTAGCTGGCGCTGGAATTGAATGGCGGGTCCAGGTAGATGAGGTCGACGCTCTCATCCTCTATGTGGTCGCGCAGGATGCGTAGATTATCACCAAAGAAAAGTCTGTTTTTCGGGCTGTCCATAGGGCCGTTGATTTATCCTCACACTCGACCAGATAACTTTGACTCTCGCGGGCACGACGGTTAAACGATATCACTTAGAATAACTGAAGTGAACGTTTGGAACGACACGGACGGCCGGCCGCCAGCACGACCGCCTCACCCGTGAAGAAGGCGGCCAGGTCGAGGCGCAAACGGACGAAGTCGCGGACGGATTAGGAGCGCGCAGGCATGTCAGAGCGCGAGCGAGAGGGGCGCGGGCGGTGATGCCCGCGCCCCTCTCGCG
>DASVQJ010000393.1:0-4998 GCA_036389235.1 Pyrinomonadaceae bacterium
TATCTGTGCCTCCGTGACCTCCGTGTCGATCAACCCTTTCGCCGGGCTCGACGAACATGAAGAGAACACGCCTCGTCCCGACGGTCTTCGCGCTGCTCGCCGCGCTCGCCCTCTCCCTTCTCCCCCCCGCGCAGCGCGCGCGGGTGCGGGATGACCTCGCGCCCGGCAGGCCCGGCAAGGACGCGCAGTGGCCGGGCGCGGGCAAGGAGGCCGTCGGCACTTCGAACACGGAGGAGTCGAAGGTCTGGTTCACCCTGCGCGGCGGCGTGTTGGACGAGGTCTACTACCCGACGGTGGACGTGGCGAACTCGCAGAGGCTGGAACTGGTCGTCGCGCACGGGCAGACCGATACGTTGCAGACCGAGGGGGGCGACACCGTCTCGCGGATCGTCCCCGACGCCGACTCGCTCTCCTTCACGCAGACCAACACGGCGAAGAACGGCGAGTACCGCATCGAGAAGCGCTACGTCACCGACCCGCAGCGCAACGTCGTCCTCGTCCGCGTGCGCTTCCGCGGCCACCTCAAGCGGCGCGAGAACGACTACCGCCTCTACGTCTACTACGACCCCTCGCTCGGCAACAGCGGGTTGCACGACACGGCCTACACGCGCGGTCGCGCGTTGCTCGCGCGCGACGGCGACAAGGCGTCGGCGCTGCTCGCCTCGGCCGGCGGCGGCTCGCCCGACCAAGACGGCTTCGTCCGCACGACGAACGGCTTCCTCGGCACGAGCGACGGGCTGACGCTGCTGCGCGAGGGGACGCGCGGCTCCTTCCCGCCCGAGTTCGCCCCCTACGGGCGGGCCGAGGACGGCAACGTCGTCCAGCTCGGCGAGCTGCCGGAGCCGGCCATCGAGCGCGAGTACTGCTGCACCGACTACACGCTCGCGCTCGGCTTCGGCGAGTCGCCGGACGAGGCGGAGGCGGCGGCGCGTGCCTCCCTCAAGAAGGGCTTCGAAGCCTGCGAGGCGGAGTACAAGAAGGGCTGGCAAGACTACCTGAAGAACGTCCGCCGGGTCGCGCCGAAATACCAGGCGCAGTACGACATGGCCGCGATGGTCTTGAAGGCGCACGAGGACAAGACCTACCGCGGCGCGATGATCGCCTCGCTCTCCGTCCCCTGGGGCGGCGGCGCCAGCGCCAACGAGCCGAACGTCGGCGGCTACCACCTCGTCTGGTCGCGCGACCTCTACCAGGTCGCGACGGCCTTCATGGCGCTGGGCGACAGGGCTTCGGCCGGGCGCGCGCTCGACTACCTCTTCCGCGTCCAGCAGAAGCCGGACGGCAGCTTCCCGCAGAACTCCTGGCTCGACGGCCGCCCCTTCTGGGGCTCGCTCCAACTGGACGAGGTCGCCTACCCGCTCGTCCTCGCCTACCAGCTCGGCCGCTTCGACCGGGACACTTTCGTCAGGCACGTCCGCCCGGCCGCCGACTTCGTCGTCACCCGCGGCCCCTCGACGCCGCAGGAGCGCTGGGAGGAGAAGTCGGGCTACTCGCCCTCGACCATCGCCGCCGAGATCGCCGGCCTCGTCTGCGCGGCCGAAATAGCGCGCCGCAACGGCGACGAAGTCTCTGCTTCAATCTACCTCGCCGCCGCCGACGACTTCGCGCGCAACGTCGAGCGCTGGACGGCGACGACCACAGGCCCGCACGGCGACGGGAACTACTACCTCCGCCTCTCCTCCGACGAAGACCCGGACGACGGCGCGCCCTTCGACGTGGGCAACGGCGGCGGCACCTTCGACGAGCGCGAGATCGTGGACGCGGGCTTCCTCGAACTCGTCCGCCTGGGGCTACGCTCTCCGCAAGACCCGCTCGTAGCGAAGAGCCTCGGCGTCATCGACAAGGTTATTAAAGTCGAGACGCCGCACGGAGCCGGCTTCTACCGCTACAACCACGACGGCTACGGCGAGATGGACGACGGGCGCAACTGGAACTGGGACGGGAAGTACACGGGCAAGGGGAGGCTCTGGGCGCTGCTCTCGGGCGAGCGCGGGCAGTACGAGCTTGCCGCGGGCAGACGCGCCGACGCGCAGCGCAGACTAGACACGATGGCCGGATTCGCCAACGGGGGGCTGATGATTCCCGAGCAGGTCTGGGACAGGCCCGCGAGCCCGCGCCCCTGGTTCAAGTTCGGCGAGGGCACCGGCTCGGCCACGCCGCTCGCGTGGTCTATGGCGCAGTTCATACGCCTTGCCACGAACGTTCGGGAGGGCCGCAACCTCGACACGCCCGACGTCGTCGCCGCGCGCTACGCGAAGCAGCCCCAGCCGCCGCACGCCGACGCCGACTTCAACTTCCCCGCTCAGGAAATCTTAGAGCGCACGCCCGCCGGCCAGACCGTCCGCGTCAACGGCGGCGCGCGCACGAAGGGCAGCCGCGCCTTCCTGCTCGCCGGCGTCGAGCGCCGCGAGTTGAAGGCGGACGCGCAGGGCAACTTCTCCTTCGAAGTGAAGGCCGGGCGCGGCACGACGCCCGTCGCCGTCGCCGTCGTCTCGCCCTCCGGCGCCACCTCCTTCCGCAGAGTCAACGTCGTCGGCCTCACGCCCGAAGAGCTTGAGAAGGCCGAGCGTGACCTCTACCCTCCCGACGCGGCCGTGCGCCTGAAGGCCGCGCAGACTTCGCCTTTAATCGAAGGCGACAACGTCACCTTCCTCTACCGCGGCGACGCCAGGCGCGTCGAGGTCGTCGGCGACTTCACAGGCTGGGCGCCCGCCGGCCTCGTGCTGCGCGACCTCCCCGGCGGCGACAATCTCAAGTTCATCCGCCTCAAGTTCCCCGCCGCCGCGCGCCTCGAATACAAGCTCGTCGCCGACGGCGAATGGCTGCTCGACCCGCTCAACCCGAACCGTAGCGACAACGGCATCGGCGGCCACAACTCCAACTTCAAAGGCCCCGCCTACCGCCCCACGCCCTTCGCCGACGGACGCAACGAGCTGCGCGGCCGACTCGAACAAATACGACTCCCCGGCGGCGACAAGCACAGGATTCAGGTCTACCTCCCGCCCGGCTACGCACGCACCCGCGCGCGCTACCCCGTGCTCTACGCGCAGGACGGCACGCAGGCGGTCGGGCCGGGCCGCGCCGCCGAGACGGCCGACCGCATGATCGCGGAGCGCAAGGTCGAGCCGTTCATCGTCGTCTTCATCGACCCCCTCGACCGCATGAA
This sequence comes from Pyrinomonadaceae bacterium, assembly GCA_036389235.1. Lineage (GTDB taxonomy): Bacteria > Acidobacteriota > Blastocatellia > Pyrinomonadales > Pyrinomonadaceae > QHXN01. Next base: position 3,167 of record DASVQJ010000393.1, read on the forward strand.
GGAGTACCGGGCCGACGACGCCTTCGCCGACTGGATGGCGCGCACGCTCGTCCCCTTCGTGGACGCGCGCTACCGCACGCGCCCCGCGCGCGACGCACGCGCCCTCTCCGGCGCGAGCCTCGGCGGCGTCATCTCCGTCTGGACGGCGCTGCGCCACCCCGAGACCTTCGCCCGCGTCGCCGGCCTCTCCACCTCCTTCCAGCTCGACGGGGGGCGCCTCCTCTCCGCACTCGCCACACTCGACGGCGGGACGCGCCGCCGCCACCCCTTGCGCTTCTACCTCGACGCAGGCCGCTACGAGCCCGTCATCCTCGACACCACCCGCCGCGCCAACATCACCCTGCGCGCACGCGGCTACCCCGTCACCTACCGCGAAGCGCCCGTCGGCCACAACCACACCGCCTGGCGCGACCGCCTCCCCGGCGCCTACGCCGCGCTGTGGGCGAAGTGATTTCTAATGGTAAGAGGGTGAGTTAAGACTTTTTGCTGCCGGTAAACTTCCCCCAGCGGCCGCCGTTGACGACGTAGGACACAGTTGCCTCGCTGACGCCGAACTGCTTCGCGACCGCCTTCTGGTAGACGCCGCGCCTGCACAGGCGGCGGATGGCGAGGACGGCGGCGCGCGTCAGCTTGGCCTTGCCGTTCTGCTCGCCGAAAAGCTTCGTGTTACGCCCCTTCTTGACGGCGTCTTGCGAGTTGTCTTTAGGGGTGCCTAAGAAGAGGTGAGCGGGGTTGACGCAGGCGCGCACGTCGCAGCGGTGGAGCACGAACCTGTCGTTCTCGATACGCCCGTGCTCGATGAGGTAGCTGACGCGGTGCGCCTTGTATCCCCTGCTCTTGATGCTGATGACGCCGTAGCCGTTCTCGCCGACATGACCCGTCCACAGCCAACAAGCTTCGGGGCCGCCGGAGCTATCAACGTGCATCCAGAATCTGTTGACCTGCGTGAAGTGAAGTTTTGGGATGCGCTTCGCCATGAGAGTGACCTCTCGTGGCGGCGAGGGAAGTTTAAATGCCCACTGGAGGATTCGAACCTCCGACTTCTACCGTGTGAAGGTAGCACTCTACCGCTGAGTTAAGTGGGCAGCTTATAAATTTTAAAGACGCGAGATGCTAACAAAGCGCGCGCGCGAGCGTCAAGCGGGGTGGCTTTGACGGTCGCGCGCGTTCGGGCAGGGAAGCGTGGCGGCTCAGCCGCCGCCGGCGGGCGGGTCTTCGGGGCCGGCGGGCTTCTCCGAGTTGGAGGTGGCGTTGCCGACGTCGGAGCCGATGTAGAAGAAGCGGCTGCCCGTGGCGGTGACGCCGGTCGGCTTCTGCGGGTCGGCGTTGACGGCGAAGCCCGGGGGCTGGTTGCCCGACTTGGCCGTGAGCGTCATCTTGTAGATGTAGCCGTCCACGAGCGGCGTGTCGCCGGTGAACTGCTTGCCCAGGTAGCCGCCCGACGAGAGCTGGTCGAAGGTGCCGTAGCCCGAGCGGTTCTTGGTGTTGAAGTAGGTGACCTGCGCGGTGGAGATGCGCCCGAGGTGCGTGATGGCCGCGGCCTCGTTGGTCGAGCGCACGCTCGCCTGCCAGGCGGGGATGCCGATGGCGACCAGGATGCCGATGATCGAGATGACGATCATCAGCTCGACGAGCGAAAAACCCCGCTGGCGCTTGTTGTCTGTTCTCATCAGTTCAAAACCTCGCTGCCCCGTAGTACACGTGCGCGCGCGGCCCGAGTTCCATAAAGCGGCGGAGCGCGCGGCGCCTCCCGCCCTCCCGAGGCGCGCAAATTTTACTACACGGAACCCGCCAAGTCACACGGGCGTCAAAAGGGGGAATGGGTGTCGGGG
>DASVQJ010000394.1:0-17211 GCA_036389235.1 Pyrinomonadaceae bacterium
CGCCTGAGCCCGCCGGGTAAGTTCAGGCGTCGCTGACGCGACGCGGCGTCGTTTTGTTCGACCTCAACCCGGCCTCGAAAGGCCGGGCTAAACTCCGTCGCCGCTGACGCGGCGCGGGGCGTACACGCCCCGCTTAACTTCACCTCTTCCGCCCGACGGCGAAGAGGCTCTTCGAGGAGCGGACGTACATGACGCCTTCGGAGAGCGCCGGGGTCGCCATCAGCAGCTCGCCCATCGAGTTCGTCGCCACGTGCTCGAACTTCCGCCCGGCCGCGACGACGAGCACCTCGCCGTCTTCGTTCGAGAGGTAGAGCTTACCGTCCGCGGCCACGGGCGACGCGCTGAAGCCGCTGCCGACCGTCGGCAACCTCTGGCGGTAGACCTCCTCGCCCGTCCGCAGGTCGTAGGCGTCGAGCACGCCGTTGTTCGCGAGCACGTAGAGCAGGCCGCGGTAGACGAGCGGCGTCGGCATGTACGACCCGCGCCCCGTGCGGCTCCACACGACCGCCTCGCTCTTGTCCTTCCCCTCGGGCGGCGTGATGTCACCCTTCGCGCCCGGGCGCACCACGAAGATGGGCCGCTCGGGCGCGCGTCCGCTGACGACGACGAACAGGTCGTCGGCGTAGACGGGCGTCGGCGCCGTGATCTTCGAGCTGCGCCCGAGCCGCCACAGCTCCCTCCCCGTCCGCGGGTCGTAACCCCTGATGAAGTTCGAGGCGTTCGCGACCAGCTCCGGCCCCTGCGAGGTCGCCGCGACGGTCGGCGTGCCCCACGAAGGAATCTCCTCGCGCTCGGTCTTCCACACGGTCTTGCCGGTGTAGGCGTCGAGCGCGAGGAGGAAAGAGTCGTCCTGCGTGTCGCACTGTAGGATGACCAGCCCGTCCCAGATGACGGGCGAGCTGGCCGGCCCCCACTCGTACGTCGGGATGTCGTATGCGCCGAGGTTGAGCCGGCCCAGGTCAACCTTCCAGAGCGGGCGCCCGTTCATGTCGTACGCGTAGACGCCCTGCGAACCGAACCACGCGACGACGACGCGGCCGTCCGTCGCGGGGGTCGAGTTGGCGTAGGTGGACTTGATGTGTCGCCTGTCCGCGGGCGCGCCCTGACGCGCGACGCGCTCCCACAGGACTTTGCCCGTTCGCTTGTCGAGCGCGTAGAGAATCCAGCGCTGCTCGGAGGTGTCTTTCGACGCGTCGCCGTCGCCGTAGAGGCCGGGGCGGAAGGAGGCACCGGGGTCGCTGCTGACGGAACTGGTGACGAAGATTTTGTCCCCCCAGACGACGGGGCTGGAATGCGCGAGCCCGGGGATGGGCGTGCGCCAGAGGATGTTCTCGCCCTTCGCGCCATCCCAGTGGTCCGGGAGGTTCTGCCCGTCGGCCACGCCCGAAGCCTGCCGCCCGCGGAAGGAAGGCCAGTCCCCCGAAGGGGCGCCCGGCTCGGCGCGCGCGGGCGCGCGGGCGTGTGCCGTCCGCACGATGCGGCGCGCCGGCCTGACCCTCGCCTCGCCCGCGGGCGACCAGGTGCTTCGGTCTAAGATCATCCGCCGCGGCGTGCAGTCGTCCGCGACGAGGTCGAAGCCCACGCGGCCGCCGGCCGCGCGCACACGATACCGCCCAGGCCCTTCGCAGCCCTTCGGCGCGTCGGAAGTCAGAAGGAGTTCGACCTCGTCGCCTTCCATCTTCCAGCCGCCGCTCAGCGTGGGCCAGCGGTCGCCCTCAAGCCTGAACTTGCCGGAGGGGTCGAAACGCGCGGTGAAGACCCCGAACCTCAAGGGCTCGGAAGGGATGCGCCCGCCCGCCTGCCGGCCGACGACCGCGGCGTGCGGCGCGGCCGACAACCCCACGGCCAGGGCCAGCGCGAGGCGGAGACCGTTGCGACCCGTTCTTAACATGTCACTCCCTCCTGAGCGCTGCATACAAACACAGGCAGGGAGAGTATGTCCACCCTTAATCTCGACTCGGCCGCCCCGGCCGCCGGGCCACGCGTTCGGCGTCATGTCGTCCGCCCGCGCGCCGGCAAGCCCGTGGCCGTCGCCTCAACCCTTTTCGCTTATCAAGACACTCTTCGGACTCTCCCCCACGTCGCCCGCGCCGGCCGCCGCAACGTTTCGGCGGCGGCGCGCGAAGGGGACGAGCATGGGCACGGAGCGTCGGTACTCCTCGTAGGCTTCGCCGTGCTCGCGGACGAGGTCTCGCTCCTCGAATCGGATCGCCAGGAGGATGTAGGCGGTCGTGGCGACCGAGAAGAGCAGGTGCGCGAGCGTCATCGTCGGCGTCATCCAGAACGCGAACAGCCAGCCGACGTAGAGCGGGTGGCGCACGACGCGGTAGAGCGCCGGCGTCCCGAGCCGCAGGGCGGTGTAGGGGCGGCCCAAAAGGTAGAGCCAGACCTGGCGCAGGCCGAACAGGTCGAAGTGGTTGATGAGGAAGGTGGAGACCAGCACCAGCCCCCAGCCGAAGGCGAACAGCCCGCGCAGCGCGAGCGTCACGTACGGGTCTTCGACCGACCAGACCACGCCGCCCAGAGGCCGCCACTGCCAGAAGAGCAGGGCGAGCGCGAGGCTGGAGAAGAGGACGTAGGTCGAACGCTCCAGCGGCTTCGGCACGGCGCGCGTCCACCACTCCTTGAACCACCTGCGCGCCATGACGCTGTGCTGCACGGCGAACAGGGCCAGCAGGCCCGCGTCCACGCCGAAGGCGACCCGGAGCGGGCCTTCGGCCGCGCCGTCCAGCGTCCGCGGCACGCCGAAGTTGCCGACGAAACCGAGGGCGTACAGGAACGTCCCCAGGAAGATCAGGTAGCTGAGACTTCCGTAGACGAAGAATGCGATTCGTTTGAACATAACTGTGCCTCCACCTCCGGCGTCCTCTCGTGTCGGACGGAAAATTTCGTGTTGACCAGCCGCCCCCAGCGGGCGACGGCTTCGAACGTGGCGTCGATGTCCTCTTCCAACGTGCGGTGCGAGCAGACCGACATCCGGATGGCGACGCGTCCGCGGACGCGCGTCGTCATCACCAGCGCGAGGCCGCTGCGCTGGACGGCCTCCACGACCTCCTGGTTCAGGCGGTCGAGCGTCGCGCGGACTTCGGGCTCCCCCTGGCGCTCCGCCAGGCCGTGCGGCACGTAGCGGAAGCAGTAGAGGTAGAGGGTCGGCTCGTGCAGCACCTCGAAGTCCGGGTGGTCGCCGACGAGGCCGTGCAGGCGCCGCGTCAGGCCGAGGTTCTTCGAGAAGAGCTCGCGCAAGCCCCGTGCGCCGAAGAAGCGCAGCACCATCCAGACCTTGAGCGCCCTGAAGGAGCGCGACATCTGCGGCCCGTACTCCAGGTAGTCGGGCGCCTCGCCCTCGCCTTCGAGGCTCCCGCGCAGGTAGGGCGCGTTAATCGAGAAGGCGCGGCGCAGCCGCTCGCCGTGGCGCACCAGCACGACGCCGCAGTCGTGCGGCACCCCGAGCCACTTGTGCGCGTCGAGCGAGAGCGAGTCGCAGCGTTCGAGCCCGCGGAAGAGCCCGCGTGTCTCGGGGACGCCCGCCGCGAGCAGGCCGCACGCCCCGTCGCCGTGCAGCCAGACGCCGTGCTTCGCGCACACGTCGGCGAGCGCGCCCACGTCATCGACGGCGCCGACGTTGACCGAGCCGAGCTGCGCGACGACGCAGAACGGCAGGTCGCCCCGCCCCCTGTCGGCCGAGAGCATCAGGTCGAGCGCCTCCGCGTCCATGGTGAAGTCCGCCCGACTCGGGACGAGCCGCACCGCATTCCTGCCGAGGTTCAGCATGTCCGCGACGCGCGTGATGGAGACGTGCCCCTCGTGGTCGGCCATGTAGACGAGGAAGCGCCCCGTCCGGGCCGCGTCCTGAAGCCCGCCCGCGGTCGTGTCGTAGGGGGCGACGTGGCGCAGCGCCGTGAGCAGCGCCGTGAAGTTGGCCATCGTCCCGCCCGAGACCATGACGCCGCCCGTGTCGGCGGGGTAGCCGACGAACTCCGCGATCCAGCGAAGACACTGGCGCTCGATCTCCGCGGCGGCCGGCCCGAGTTTCCAGGCCCCCGCGTTCGTGTTCGTGCAGGCCGCGAGCGCCTCGGCGAGGATGCCGATCATGGCCCCCGACCCGTTCACGTAGGCGAAGTGGCGCGGCGAGCCGACGGCCGTCAGAAGCGGCGCCACACGCTCCTGCCAATCCCTGACGAGCGCCCCGGCCGCCTCCCCCTCGTCCGCGAGCCCGTCCGCGAAGAGGGCCGCGACCTCGGCCGGCGTCACCTTCGGCAGGACGACGCGGTCGGGGAGTTCGGCGTGGTAAGCGGCGATGGCGTCGACGGCCTCGCGCCCCACGCGGCGGAACTCGCCGAGTTCGATGTCGCCGGGCCTGGTTATCAGTTCTTCAGAAATCATTAAAGACCTCCTTCCCTTCGCCCGGCATGATGAGGCCGACGGCGCCGGCGCGATATGGGAGTTTCGTCCCGGTTCGGGTACACTGCCGGGCATTTCCCGGGACGAATGTCCCGGTCGGGAGGGGGCGGACGTTCGATGAAGAGGCCGACGCAGCGAATCCGTTACGTGCGCACGCCCGACGGCGTCCGGCTGGCGTGGGCCGAGGCGGGCGCGGGGCCGGCGCTCGTCAAGGCCGCGAACTGGCTGACCCACCTCGAATACGAGTGGGAGAGCCCGGTCTGGCGGCACTGGATTCGTTTCTTCAGCGAACAGTTCCGCTTCGTGCGTTACGACGAGCGCGGGTGCGGGATGACCGACTGGAAGGTCGGCGACCTCTCCTTCGAGCGCTGGGTCGGTGATTTGGAAGCGGTGGTCGCGGCGGCCGAGCCGCAGGAGCCTTTCGTCCTGCTCGGCATCTCGCAGGGGGCCGCGACGTGCATCGCCTACGCCGTGAAGCACCCGGAGCGCGTCTCGCACCTGATCCTCTACGGCGGCTACGCGCGCGGCGTGCTGCGCCGCGACGACGCGGACAGGGGGCGCGTCTACCGCGCCATCATCGACCTCGCACGCCTTGAGTGGGGCAACGACAACCCCGCCTTCCGGCAGGTCTTCACCTCGCGCTTTATCCCCGGGGGGTCGGAGGAACAGATGGGCTGGTTCAACGAGCTCTGCCGGAGGACGACTTCGCCGGAGGGCGCGGCCGGGCTCCTTGAGGCCCGGGGCGTGATCGACGTCACCGGGCTGCTCGGCGAGGTGCGCGCGCCGACCCTCGTGCTGCACTCACGCGACGACTACATCACACCGATTCTGGAGGGACACATCCTCGCCGCCGGCATCCCGGGCGCGCAGTTCGTCGAACTCGACTCGAAGAACCACGTCCTCCTTGAGAACGAGCCGGCCTGGGTGCGCTTCCGCGAGGCGGTGCTTGAGTTCACGGGGTTCGGCGTCCCGGAGGGCGGCGAAGACCCCGCCTTCGCCGCGCTCTCCCCGCGCGAGCGTGAGGTGCTGACGCTCATAAAGGAAGGTCTCGGCAACGCGCAGATCGCGGAGCGGCTCTCCATCAGCGAAAAGACGGTCCGCAATCACGTCTCCAACCTCTTCGACAAGCTCGGCGTGTGGACGCGCGCGCAGGCCATCGTCTTCGCCATCGACCGAGGGTTCCGGGGCTGACGGCCGACAACTGTCACGCCCATCGGCCTCGCGGCGAGGTCGATTAGCATTGCGACTATGTCGATTGATATTGAGGCTATGTCGATTGACTGCGACGCCTCCGCGTCCTTCCTGCCCGCGGCGTCGTAACCGACCGCCGAGAGCGCTTGAAGGGAGACCCTGTGAAGCTATTTGTATAACGGATGTGAGGCAGTTGAATTGGCGTACCGTAACCTCCTTTATGACACACCAACTCTTCGCCGCCACTTCAACTTTTCGCTCCCTCGGGGGTAGGCTTACATTCACGTGATTGCCGTATCAGACCCGATTTGGATTCAGTAACGTCTCCATTGCGGTCCCATCTTACCTGTCATATAACCCGAGAGATATTTCCTACAACAGCACCTGAAGTTCGTCTACAATGCCCGCGTTTGCCGGCTGCTCGTAGGGAACAATCCGCCGGCAAACAGTCCCCTTCAATTTCGTGATTTGAGTCCGGGCTTTGCCGGACGGGGCAGGGCCTAAAAATGTCTCTTGTCTCCGGAGCAGAACGAATGGTCTCGACACCGGCTTCAGAAATCATAGCCGACCTTCACCGCCTGACACGCCGGCCTTCCGGCCGGCAGAGTCTAGTCAGTGCGGCGCCCGTTTTCCTCCACTCGCTGCGCCCTTCCACTCATGGTTCGGGCCGAAAGGGTTCGCTCGTCATGCGCGCACTGTTTTTCTGCCTCGCCCTGATGGGTGCGGGACTGACCGCACCCTCCGCGGCCGCGCAGAAGGTCAAACTGTCTGTCGACGCTTCAAAGGCCGGCCCGAAGATCGACCGCAACATCTTCGGCCAGTTCGCCGAGCACCTCGGCGAAGGCGTTTACGAGGGCGTCTGGGTCGGGCCGGGCTCGCCCATCCCGAACACGCGCGGCGTCCGCAACGACGTGGTCGCGGCGCTCAGGGCGCTAAGGGTGCCGAACGTCCGCTGGCCGGGCGGCTGCTTCGCGGACGAATACCACTGGCGCAAAGGCGTTGGCCCCCGGCGGCCCGAGACGCTCAACCCCAACTGGGGGGGCGTGATCGAGCCGAACACCTTCGGGACGCACGAGTTCATGGACTTCCTCGACCAGGTCGGCGCCGAGGCGTTCCTCTCGGTCAACGTTGGCTCCGGCACGCCGCAGGAGGCCGCCGAGTGGCTGGAGTACCTGACGGCCGCGCAGCCGACGGCGCTGGCGAAGGAGCGCGTTGCCAACGGCCGCCCCGCCCCCTATAAGATCGCCTACCTCGGCATCGGCAACGAGTCCTGGGACTGCGGCGGCAACATGTCGCCCGACTACTACGTGAGCCAGCTCAAGATCTATAGCCGCTTCGTCCGAAACTTCAACCCGGCGCAGCAGGAGAAAGAGAAGATGCTCAGGATCGCCGTCGGCCCGGGCGGCGGCGAGCCGCGGTTCACCGAGTGGACCGAGGCCGTCATGAAGGCGTACCAGACTCGCCAGTGGAGCTGGGACATGGACGGGCTCTCGCTGCACAACTACACGGTCGTGAATTGGGACAAGAAGCACTCGTCCGTCGGGTTCGGCGAGGCCGAGTACGCCCAAATCCTCAAGAAAACTCTGGAGATGGAGGGACTCATCAGTAAGCACTCGGCCATCATGGACAAGTACGACCCGCAGAAGAGGGTCGCCCTCGTCGTCGACGAGTGGGGCGCGTGGTACGCGCCGCTGCCCGGCAGCAACCCCGGCTTCCTGTACCAGCAGAACTCCTTGCGCGACGCCGTTCTGGCTGCGCTCAACCTCAACATCTTCGCCCGCCACGCCGACCGCGTGCGCATGGCCAACATCGCCCAGATGGTCAACGTCCTACAGGCGATGATCCTGACGGACAAAGAGAAGATGGTCCTGACCCCGACCTACCACGTCTTCAAGATGTACGTGCCCTTCCAGGACGCCACCTTCGTACCGGTCACTTTCAACGCCGGCACCTACACGCACGGCGACATCACGTTGCCGCGCGTGGACGCCGTCGCGGCCAGGGACACCGCCGGCCGGCTGTGGCTGGCGGTCACGAACGTCGACCCCAATCGGCAGGTCGAGATTGAGGCGAGTCTTACCGGAGTCAACGCCACTTCGGCGGCCGGGGAGACGTTGACCGCGCCCAAGGTGGACAGCGTCAACACCTTCGTGGCGCCGAACACGGTCGCGCCGAAGCCCGTCTCGGCGAAGGTTCAGGGCGGTAAGCTGACTCTGCGACTGGAGCCCAAGTCGGTGACCGTCATCTCGGTCGGGCAGTGACACCCATGAGACTCTTCTGCGTAATGCTCCTGGCGGTAACCGCCGCCCTCTGCACCCGGACTGCGGCACAAGTTCAGACCGAAGTGCCCCCGGCGGTTCACGGCGCGAAGCCCGTGACGGTGGAACGCATTAAGGTCCGCGGGGCCGCCCTGGAAGGTAACCTGGAGGGGAACGGGGTCGTCCGCGACGTGCTCGTGTTTCTGCCGCCGAGCTACGCCAGGCAGAAGTCGCGGCGCTACCCGGTCGTATACGCCCTGCACGGCTACTCCATCGGCGCCGAGCAGTGGGCCGGCGAGATACACGTGCCGCAGACCATAGAAGGCGCCTTCGCACAGGGCGCGAAAGAGGTGATCGTCGTCCTGCCCGACGCGAAGACGCTGCACAACGGCTCGATGTATTCGAGCTCGGTCACGACCGGGGATTTCGAGCAGTTCATCGCGCGCGACCTGGTCGCATACATCGACGCCCATTACCGGACTCTGCCGGGTCGTCTGAGCCGCGGGCTGGTGGGCCACTCCATGGGCGGGTACGGCGCGACGCGCATCGGCATGAAGCACTCGGACGTGTTCGGGAGTCTCTACATCATGAGTCCGTGCTGCCTGTCCCCGCGGCCAGCCGCCCCCGCGAACCCTGAAATCGAGAAGGCGCTGGAGGCAGTGAAGTCTCCCGAAGACTCTGCCAAGCTATCCTTCTTCGCGCGCGCCCAGCTCGCCACCGCCGCGGCGTGGTCGCCGAATCCGAAGAACCCGCCGCTCTACCTCGACCTGCCTACGAAGGACGGCGTACCGCAGGCCGACGTGCTCTCGCGCTGGGCGGCCAACGCGCCGCTGGCTTTTGTGGATCAGTATGTCGGGAGCCTCCGCCGGTATCGTGCGATCTCGATTGACGTAGGCGACCAGGACGGCTTACGAGCCGACGCCGGCAAGCTGCACGAAGTCCTCGACAGGTACGGGATCGCTAACGGCTTCGAGTTGTATCAGGGCACGCACACGAGCAAGGTGGCCGACCGCTTCCAGAATCACGTGCTGCCGTTCTTCAGCCGGAGCCTCTGTTTTCAGCCGGGCTGCCGCTAATGGTCAACGACATGTCTCTCAAACGTCTCCGCAGAGGCTCACGCGCCGCCGCGCTCGCGCTCTGCCTCGTCGTCGTCAGTTCGCCGGTCTCCGCGCAGGCGCCGCAAGCCAACGCCCGCGCGCCGTACCTCGACCCGAGCCTTCCCGTCCGGCAGAGAGTCGATGACCTCGTGTCGCGGATGACGCTCGAAGAGAAGGTGTCGCAGATGATGAACGCCGCGCCCGCCATCCCGCGCCTCGGCGTCCCCGAGTACGACTGGTGGAACGAGGCGCTGCACGGCGTCGCCTTCAACGGCACGGCGACGGTCTTCCCGCAGGCCATCGGGCTGGGGGCGACATTTAACCCCCGGCTCGTCGGCCGCGTCGCCGGGGTCGTCTCGGACGAGGCGCGCGCCAAGTACCACGAGGCGCAGCGGCGCGGCGACCGCGCGCGCTTCCGCGGCCTGACCTTCTGGTCGCCGAACATCAACATCTTCCGCGACCCGCGCTGGGGCCGCGGGCAGGAGACCTACGGAGAAGACCCTTACCTGACGGGCCGGCTCGGCGTCGCGTTCGTCAAGGGCTTGCAGGGCGACGACCCGAAGTATCTGAAGGTCGTCGCGACGCCGAAGCATTACGCCGTGCACTCCGGGCCGGAGCCCGAGCGCCACCGCTTCGACGCCGCCGCGACGGAGCGAGACCTGCGCGAGACCTACACGCCCGCGTTCCGCGCCACGGTCACGGAGGCGAAGGCCGTTTCCGTCATGTGCGCCTACAACCGCGTCAACGGCGAGCCCGCCTGCGCCAACACGCACCTGCTCGGCGACCTACTGCGCGGCGAGTGGGGGTTCAACGGCTACGTCGTCTCCGACTGCGGCGCCATCGACGACATCTTCCGCCGCCACAACTTCACGAAGACGCCCGAGGAGGCTTCGGCCGTGGCCGTCAAGCGCGGCACCGACCTCGAATGCGGCGACACCTACCGCGCGTTAGTCTCCGCCGTGAAGCAGGGGCAGATTTCCGAAGGCGAGATAGACACGGCCGTCAAGCGGCTGTTCGAGGCCCGCTTCCGGCTCGGCATGTTCGACCCGCCCGAGTTGGTGAAGTACGCGCAGATACCTTTCTCGGCGAACGACGCGCCCGAGCACCGGCGGCTCGCGCTCGAAGCGGCGCGCGAGTCAGTCGTGCTGCTGAAGAACGAGAAGAACCTGCTGCCGCTCCGCAAGGATTTGCAGACTATCGCCGTCATCGGCCCGAACGCGGACGACGTGCAGGTGCTGCTCGGCAACTACAACGGCCAGCCGTCGCGCGCCACCACGCCGCTCGAAGGCATCCGCCGGCACGTCTCGCCGCGGACGAAGGTGCTCTACGCGCAGGGGACGCCGCTCATGGAGTTTTCGGGCGTCCCCGTTCCCGCCTCCGCGCTCCGCGACCTGAAGGCGGAGTTCTTCGCGAACCGTAAGCTCGAAGGCGCGCCCGTGTTGACGCGCGACGAAAAGGCCGTTGACTTCGACTGGGGCATGTCCAGCCCGGCGCCAGGCGTCTCGGCCGACGACTTCTCGGCGCGCTGGACGGGAAAGCTCATCCCACCTGTCTCAGGCAAGTACCGCCTCGGCGCGACCGCGGACGACGGCCTGCGCGTCTACCTCGACGGGAAGTTGATCGTGGAGGACTGGACCGAACACGCGCCGACGACACGGACGGGCGAGGTCACGCTCGAAGCGGGCAGGAGCTACGACCTCAAGTTCGAGTATTTCGAGGGGCGCATCGGGGCCGTGGCGAAACTCGTTTGGCAGCCGCCCGCGTTACAGACGACCGGCTCTCCTTACGCGGAGGCGTTGGACGCGGCGAAGCAGGCGGACGCGGTCGTGCTCGTCCTCGGCATCTCGGCGCAGCTCGAAGGCGAGGAGATGAACGTGACCGAACCCGGCTTCGCGGGCGGCGACCGCACGAACATCGACCTCCCCGCGCGCCAGGAGGGACTGCTCAAGGCCGTCGCCGCGACGGGCAAGCCGGTCGTGCTTGTGCTCATGTCCGGGAGCGCGCTCGCGGTCAACTGGGCTGACCAGAACGTGCCGGCCATCGTGCAGGCGTGGTATCCCGGCGAGGAGGGCGGGACGGCTCTGGCCGACGTGCTCTTCGGCGACTATAACCCTGCGGGGCGCCTGCCGGTCACCTTCTACAAGTCGGTCGAACAACTGCCGCCGTTCGAGACTTACGCGATGGAGGGGCGCACCTACCGCTTCTTCAAGGGACAGCCGCTCTACCCGTTCGGCCACGGCCTCAGTTACACGCGGTTCGTATACTCGGGGCTCAAAGTCTCGTCGCCGCGCGCGTCGCCGACGCAGAGCGTGACGGTGAGCGCCACGGTCGAGAACGCCGGGCGCGTCGAGGGCGACGAGGTCGTGCAGCTCTACGTCACTGACGTAGAGGCGTCGGTGCGCGTCCCCGTGCGTTCGCTCGCGGGCGTCGAGCGCGTGCGCCTCAAGCCGGGCGAGAAGCGAGTGGTGAGCTTCACGGTTGACCCGCGCCAGCTCGCCGTCATCCGTGACGACGGCCGCGCGTTCGTCGAGCCGGGCGAGTTCAGGGTGAGCGTCGGCGGCAAGCAGCCCGGCTTCGCGGGCACGGCCGACGCGGCGACGACCTCGTTCGTCGAGGGGCGCTTCACGTTCGTGGGGGCGCCGGCCGAGGTGAAGCGCTGACAGTATCAGCCCAGGCCCGGCCGGGGCGGTCTTGCGCCATTCCCAGCGGGCGGAAGGATGACGGGCGCCGGGCGTGCATCACCCCGGCGCCCGTCGTCCTTTGGGGGTCGGGCGGCCGAAACTTTTTTGAAACTTCGCCTCGAACGGCCCCGTACTCTGTGTCACTGTATTAGTTGACCGATACAGTGACGGTCGGGGGAAGTGTGTTCATAAACATTGACCCGTCGAGCGGTCTGCCGATCTACCTGCAAATCGTCCAGCAAATTAAGACGGCCGTGGCGATGGGGCGGCTTCGGCCGGAAGACCCCCTGCCCTCCGTCAGGCAGCCGGCGCCACTTCCCTGTCTTTCCCGATAAGGAGTCTGAAGACAAGTTTATGAAGAAGCTCTCCACAGTCGCACTCCTGCTCGCGCTCTCGTTCGCCTTCGCCGCGCTGGCGCTGTGGGCGACCAACCTCGCGCTCTCGTTCGCCTTCGCCGCGCCCGACGCCAACGCCGGCGTCGCCATCGGCGCGGTCGTCCCCGACTTCACGCTGCCCGACGCCGACGGCAAGGAGCACTCGCTCGCCTCGCTGAAGGGCAAGGCCGGCACTGTCATCATCTTCATCGCGACCCAGTGCCCGATCTCGAACGCCTACAACGAGCGCATGCAGAAGCTCGCGGAAGACTACAAGGCCAAAGGCTTCAACGTCGTCGGCATCAACTCGAACTCGACCGAGCCGGCCGCCGAGGTCAAGTCGCACGCGGCCGAGAAGGGTCTGACCTTCGCCATCCTGAAGGACCCGAACAACAAGGTCGCCGACCGCTTCAACGCGCAGGTCACGCCCGAAGCCTACCTGCTCGACGCCTCGGGCAAGCTCGTCTACCGCGGGCGCATTGACAACGCGCGCACCGGCTACCTCATCACCGCCACCGAGCTGCGGGACGCCATGGAGGCGACGCTCGCCGGCAAGCCCGTCGAGAAGGCCGAGGCCAAGGCGTTCGGGTGCTCCATCAAGCGCGGGTAAGAGAGGAAGGCTGTACGGGAATGACGAGGGGACTTCTGACGACGGCGGCGCTCTGCGCGGCGCTCGCCTGCGCGGCTGGACTCGCGTCCGCGTGCGCCGGGCAGGGCGCGGCGCCGAAGCACGACGCGGCGAAGCCCGCGGCCAAACCGCAGGGCGGCGCCGCGAAGCCGGAAGGCGGCGGCGTGAAGTCGGCGGCGGCCGCCCCGAAGGTGACCGAGATCAAGGAGGCAGACCTCAAGTCTCTCCTCGGCGCGGGCGCCGGCCGCGAGCGCCCGCTGCTCGTCAACTTCTGGGCGACGTGGTGCGTGCCCTGCCGCGAGGAGTTCCCCGACCTCGTCGAGATTCGCGGGCAGTACGGCCCCGACACGCTCGACTTCGTCCTCGTCTCGCTCGACGACCCTTCGGACATCGGCAAGGCCGTGCCGGAGTTTCTGGCCGAGGCGCGGGCCACGGCCTTCCCCTCTTACCTTCTGAACGCCGACGACTCGGACGCCGCCATCAACCTCGTGGACCCGACCTGGAGCGGCGAGCTTCCCGCGACCTTCCTCTACGACCGCTCGGGCGCGCTCGTCTTCAAACACAGGGGGCGCGTCAAGCCGGCGGAGGTGCGCGACGCGCTCGACGAGGCGCTCAAAGAGAAGCAGCCGGCCGAGGCCGGCGCGCAGCAGTGAGAACTGACCTGCGCGGCTGGACGTTTTCTCAATCGCTCGCCCCAGAACGCTCCGGAACTCCTTGAAGTCCTCCGACTCCAGCCGGATGCTGACAAACTCTTCATCAACAAGATCCTCAATAGCAGGAAGCTCTAAGTACGCCTAACAAAACCGTCGCGTAAGCAGCCAAGGAAGCAGAATAGGAGCCGTGGAGGAGGGTGTCATGGCGAAGGGACTGTTGCCTTATACTGTTCCTATCATGCCGCCCTACAACCGCATCCTGCCAACGCCGCCTTGCGGCCCCAAGATCGGAGGCATTTAGCCAGCCCGATGAGTGAGAAGTCCGATGCGCTTGCGGTGCCGGTCGGCGTCACGATGCGGCGGCCGACGCTCTTTGGTGTTCCGGCACTGCCGATTCCGGCTGCGCCGCTGGTCGTCCGGCGCGCTCAAGTGGAGGAGGCCGGAGCTTTGGCGGCGCTCTTGGGCCGCGCGTATCCTACTGAGACTTGGGATGCGGCGGGGACTGAGCGTGAGTTGTTCCGTGACGAGACGGTCAGGGCGACGTTGGTGGTCGCGGCAGAGGGGCGGCTGGTGGCGACGGCTTCGTTGCAGGTACGTCCTGAGGCTCCGGAGTGTGGTTGGGTGCGTTGGGTTGCGACGGAGCCGGATCGGCGTCGGGAGGGCTTGGCGCGGGCGCTGGTTATCGGTGTGCTCGCGACGGCGGGGCAAGCAGGATGTAGGGAAGCTCGTCTTCGTACGACGAACGATCGGTTGGCGGCGATCCCGTTGTATTTGCAGTTGGGGTTCGAGCCACTTGTGAGGGGCGACGGGGACCGTGAGGTGTGGGAGCGAGTGCTCAGGCTTCTGAGCGGCGAGGCTGGTGGTCGCGTTGGGCCGCCGGCTGGCTAACTCGGCGCTACACCCGACGAGCCGACGCCGCTGCGACAGCCGTGAGAGACGGCATCTCGTCTCACGTATTGTTTGTTACCATCTGGCAATGGGCATCAGACGAAAGAAGACATTCCGAAGAAGGGCATTCCAATCGACGCCACCGCATCGGTCGCGCGCGTCGTTGACGAGATCGTTCGTCAACGCGAAGCAGATGTTTGTGAAGAGCGGGGAGGTCAGGGCCGACACCTGACCCCCTTTTCTCTTTCGCCGCGGCCGTGGCCGTGATAGCATCCGCCGACATGGCAACCCTCCCGAAGCGCCGTGTGGCAACCCTCGTCTTCCTTCTGCTCGGCCTCTGCGTCTCCGCCCCGGCGCGGCAGACTCCGGCCCCGCCCGCCGGGCCGCGTATCGACCTGACAGTCCAGCTCTCGCATGAGGGTCAGCTCCACCCCGTCACCTACGCCGAATTCTACCTCCTGGCCGCCGACCCGATAGAGTTGCTGAAGGCGGCGGGACTGAGGCTGAACCGCGACCTCTCTGACGGTGAGGACGAGGGCGAGGCGCTGATCGCGGAGTTCGTCCGGGTGGCAGGCATTGCCCAAACGGGCATCTTCATCGGCGACTCCGAGTACCTGCGTGAGTTCAACAAGAAAGCGACCTGGGCCTTGATGCCGCACATCGTCGCCACCGCGAGGACCAATGAGGACGGCAGACTCACCCTCAGGGCCGCGAAGCCAGGCTCCTACTACCTCATGGGCGGTGCCCAGCCGCCGGCCTCCGCCGTGTGGGCCATGCCGATCAAGCTCGACCGAGACCAAGCCGTCCGGCTCGACAGCTCGAACACGATGGCCGCGTCGCGGGCGAAAGATGCACATTAAGCGGCGCGCGCCGCAAACCCATCCGCCCCCGCCGTCACTAACGCATCGATGATCTGCGTCGAAAGCACTTCCCTGACGGCTGGCTGCCGCTTCGGCTCGGTGTGCCTTCTATAGAAGGAACAGGGATACACGGCAGATTACGGCGTCCCGGTATTCGCTGACGATGTCCGAGTCGTCGAACTATCCGCTCTTCAAAGGCCCGGCGACCTTGTAAGTACTGAAGATGATCCCGGACGGAAATGCTTTCGTGCTGACGAGCTCGAATGAACGCGGCGGGCTCCCCTCCGCAAAGAAGCGCTTCCCCGTGCCCAACAGGACCGGGTAGACGGCCAGCAGGACCTCATCCGCGAGCCCGTGTTCGAGCAGCATCGACGTCAGCGTGGAGCTACCCGAGAGGATGAGGTCCGGGCCGTCCTGCGACTTGAGGCGGCGAACGCCCTCGACGATGTCCGGCCCGATCATCCCGGGCGGTCACCTTGAGCGCCGAGGGGCAGATTAGTAAACCTTCACCCTGAGCACCTCGTCCAGCCGTGTGGTGTACCGGGGCGACACCCGCTCCCTCCGCATGTCCCACCCGCGTCCGGCGCCGGCCGCGAGCGGGCGCACGGTATACCTGCCGTGCCTCCTGTTGGTCTCGTCCACCGCGCGCATGGCGCGCACGCGCCGCTCGTCGTCCATCCCGGCGAGGATGCTCTGCTGCCTCTCCGCGTCCGCCACGATGTCCGTGAGGAACACCCCCGCCTTGTGGTAGACGACCCCCGGCCTGTAGACGCGCCCCAGCATCGCCCGCGCGGCGGAGATCAGCCCCGGCGTATAACTTGTCGGGACGGGGAGTCGCAGGCTCGCGGCCCCCGAGTAGACGTGCTCGGGCCTTTCCCGGAAGCGCGAGGTCGAGATGAAGACCGTCAGGTGTGACGCGGCCAGGCGCTGCCGCCGCAGCTTCTCCCCGCCCCGCGCGCAGTGAGGCAGGAGACGCCCCTCGGCTCCCACACGAGCCTCGGCCCCCTGACGGTTAAATGTTTCCTCACCCAGGCGTCGGGACTGTTCTTGAGGTCCAATGCCGTCTCGATGCGCCGCTTCCCGAGTACCGTCGGCAGCCCCGAAGCCTCCCACAGGTCGGACTGCGAGGGATCACCTTTGCCCTCTGACTTGAGGAACCGCGCGTACCGCGGGCCGATGCCCCAGAGGTCGGAGACGTCGAAGTCCTTGAGGTAGTAATCCACGTCCCCGCCGGAGAGGTCGACCACCCCGCCGTACTCCGGCCGCTTCTTCGCGATCGAGGCGGCGACCTTCGCCAGCACCTTCGTCGGGCCGATGCGGACGGAGACCGGGATGCCCGTCCACTTCCTGACCGTGCTCCTAATGTCGCGCGCGTTATCCTCCTGACGGCCGCTCCCGTCGAAGTGGACGAACGCCTCGTCGATGGAGTAGTGCTCCAGCGCCGGGACGAACCCGTCGATGGTGTCGAACACCCTGCGGGAGACGTCGCCGTAGAGCGTGTAGTTGGACGAGAACCAGGTGACGCCGTGGCGCTCGATGAGGGGCCTGCCTTGCGGGCATCATCACGCGCGGAGACGTTCTGCGTGCCCTCGAACGCGGCGCGGGCGGCGAGGTGACCGTCCTCGGCGCCGGCAGCCGCGACCTAATCGTCACGCACCCGGACGAGGTCTTGCAGGAGGCGGTGGTGAAGATGCTGAGGGCGGACATCGGCCGCCTCCCCGTCGTAGACCGAAACGACCCGCGGCGCCTCGTCGGCTACCTGGGGAGGCCCGGGGTATGGCGGCGCGTCTCAGGCAACACGAGGAAGAGCACGTGCGCGAACAGGGGTTATCGCCTAAGCCCGCACGAGCTTAAACCTTTTCATAGAACGCGCGGGCGGTTCCCGGACGGGAGCGACTGTGGCGGCTCGCGCTTCGATGGGGAGTCGTTAACACGGGATAATGCGTTTTGAAAAAGCTTCTGGATGCTCTGCCCTCATCAACTTCTTAAAGAACCGTTTCGCCGCGGAAACGTCGCGCTTAGCGCTGAGCATGAATTCGATTATAGGTGTTCGTGACGCCACTGCCGCTTACCCCCGACAACTTGGCTTTGCTACTGTTGCCGGGCGTTAGGCGAAAGGTGGGACGTGCCGGGCGGGCGTGACGAATCATGAATTCGGAGCGTCCTGACGCTTAATACGA